>JAEUPH010000002.1 GCA_016790395.1 Rubrivivax sp.
CGGCCCCGGCCGTCGTGCAGCAGGAATGCGGCAGCTGCCACGTCGTCTACCCGGCGGCCTTGCTGCCCGCCGAGAGCTGGCGCGCGCTGATGGCCGGCCTGCCGCGCCACTTCGGCAGCGATGCCAGTGTCGATGCCAGCACGGCGCGTGCCATCGGCACCTGGTACGAGGCCAACGCCGGCCGCGGCAAGCGGGCCCGCGAAGTGCCGCCCGAACACCGCATCACGCGCGGCGCCTGGTTCCTGCGCGAACACCGCGAGGTGAGCACGGCCACCTGGAAGCGTGCCGCCGTCAAGACCCCCGCCAACTGCAGCGCCTGCCACGAGGGCGCGGCGCAAGGAGACTTCAATGAACACGCCGTCCGCATCCCCCGCTGAAACCTCGCCGCGCGTGCTCGTCTGGGACGCGCCTGTGCGCCTCTTCCACTGGCTCATGGTGGCCTGCTTCGCCGGCGCCTGGCTGAGCGCCGAGAGCGAGCGCTTCCGCCTGCTGCACGTGACGCTGGGCCTGACCATGGTGGGCCTCGTCGTCTTCCGCCTGCTGTGGGGTGTGGTAGGCACGAAGCACGCGCGCTTCGCCAGCTTCGTGCGCGGCCCGATGGCGGCCTGGCAGCATCTGAAGGCGATGTTCGCGGGCCGCCACGAGGGCGGTGCCGGCCACAACCCTGCGGGGGCACTGGCCATCGTGGCGATGCTCGCGCTGACGCTCACGGCCGGCGCCACCGGCTGGCTGGCCTACACCGGCAGCGACGCGGCGGGCGAGCTGCATGAAGGCGTCGTCAACGGCCTGCTGGCCCTGGTGGGCCTGCACCTGGCGGGCGTGCTGCTGGCCAGCCTGCTGGGGCGCCGCAACCTGGTCAAGCCGATGCTCACCGGCCGCGCGCAGGCGCGGCCCGACGAAGGCATCCGCAGCGCCCGCGTCGGCATCGCGCTGCTGGTGCTGGCCGGCGTGCTGGGCTTCTGGGCCTGGCAGTGGCAGCAGGCGCCGGCACCGCTGCAGGCCGCCGCCGGCGAGCGCCACGCGGCCCAGCACGGCGAAGGCACGCGGCATCGCGACCACGACGACTGAAGCGGCACGAGAATCCCCCCATGCGCATCCTGCTCGCCGAAGACGACGCGCTGCTGGGCGACGGCCTGCGGGCCGGCCTTCGCCAGCATGGCTTCCAGGTCGACTGGGTGCGCGACGGCCGCGCCGCTGAACGCGAACTGCGCGCCGAGCCCTATGCCGCAGCGGTGCTCGACCTCGGCCTGCCGCAGCTCGACGGCCTGGACGTGCTGGCCGCCGTGCGCGCCGCCGGCGTGACGCTGCCGGTGCTGGTGCTCACGGCGCGCGACGCCGTGCCCGACCGCATCCGCGGCCTGGACTGCGGTGCCGACGATTACGTCGTCAAGCCCGTGGACCTGGACGAGCTGGCCGCGCGCTTGCGTGCGCTGGTGCGGCGCGCCCATGGCCAGCCGCAGGAGCGCCTGCAGGCCGGCAGCGTGCTGCTGGAGCCGGCCACGCGCAGCGTCACGCTGGCGGGTGCTGCGGTGGCGCTGTCGGGGCGCGAGTTCGACCTTCTGCAGCTGCTGATGCTGGCCGGTGGCCGCGTGCTCTCGCGCGAGCAGATCGAGCAGCAGCTCTATGGCTGGGGCCGGGAGGTGGACAGCAACGCCGTGGAAGTGCACGTGCACAACCTGCGTCGCAAGCTCGGGGCCGGGCTCATTGCCACCGTGCGCGGCGTCGGCTACACGCTGAGGAAGGAAGGCCCTTGAAGCGCGTGCCTTCGCTGCAGCGACGCCTGCTGGTGCTGGTGCTGGGCGTGGTGGCCCTGGTGTGGCTGGCGGCGGCGGCGAAGACGGCGCTCGATGTGCGCCACGAACTCGACGAACTGCTGGACGGCCACCTGGCGCAAGCGGCCGCGCTGCTGGTGGCGCAGCAGTCGCCCGAGCTGGGCGACGACCATGCCGGCATCGACGCGCCCACCCTGCACCGCTACGCACCCAAGGTCACCTTCCAGGTCTTCCACGAGGGCCGGTTGGCGCTGCGCTCGGCCAATGCGCCGCTGCGGCCGATGCTGGAGGCTGCCGCCCGCCATGAGCACGACCGCCATCCCCAGGAAGGCCACGGCTTTGCGACGGTGACGATCGACGGCGTGGCCTGGCGCGTGTTCTCGGCCCGTGGCGCCGAGCACGACGTGCAGGTGCTGGTGGGCGAGCAGCTGGACTCTCGTTCGCACATCCTCCATGCCGTGCTGCGCAGCACATTGGCGCCACTGGCACTGGCCTTGCCGCTGCTGGCGCTGGTGGCCTGGTGGGCGGTGCGCCAGGGCCTGGGGCCGCTGCGTGCGCTTTCGGCGCAGCTCTCGGCGCGCCAGCCGCAGGCGCTGGCGCCGCTGCACCTGCCCGGCGCGCCGCAGGAGCTGCAGCCGCTGGTGGGCGCACTGAACGGGCTCTTCGAACGCATCGGCACGCTGGTGGAAGGCGAACGCCGCTTCACGGCCGATGCCGCGCACGAGCTGCGCACGCCCATCGCCGCCATCCGCGCGCAGGCGCAGGTGGCGCTGGCCGAGACCGAAGACACGGCACGTCGCCATGCGCTGGGCGCCACGCTGGCCGGGTGTGACCGTGCGGCGCGCCTGGTGGAGCAGTTGCTGACGTTGTCGCGCGTGGAGGGCGGCCAGAGCCCGGCCTTCGCCCCCGTGCTGCTGGACGGCCTGGTGCGGCGCGAGGTGGCCGCCGTGGCCGGCCGCGCCATCGCCAAGAACCAGGGCCTCGCGGTGGACGCCGAGCCCTGCACCGTGATGGGCGACGCCACGCTGCTGGCGGTGCTGGTGCGCAACCTGGTGGACAACGCCATCCGCTACGCGCCCCCGGGGGCGCGCGTGCAGGTGGACGTGGGCCTGCACGCGGGCCGCGCGCGCCTGCGCGTGCAGGACGGCGGCGCCGGCCTGCCGGAGGCCGAGCGCCGTCGCCTGGGCGAGCGCTTCTTCCGGGCCCTGGGCAGCGGCGAGGACGGCAGCGGCCTGGGCTGGTCCATCGTGCGCCGCATCGCGGCGGTGCACGGCTTCACCGTGACGGTGGACGCCTCGGCCGAGTTCGGCGGGCTGGACGTGACGGTGGAAGGGCGCTCGGCCTAGAACGCCACCCAGGGCCCGTCATCGGCCAGCGCCTGGCCCCAGATCGACGTGAACACGCCGCGCCCGAAGAAGAAGGGCAGGCCCCAGACGAAGGCGCCGGCGTTGGCCGCACCGGCGGCGCCGCCCAGGTTGGAGAAGGCCACGTTGGGCGAGGCGAACAGCAGGTCGGCGCTGGCGATGCTGAAGTCCACCGTGCTGCTGTTGCCGAAGGGGTCGCTGAGCACCGCCTGCCGGGCCTGCGCGCTGGCCGGGCAGTACCAGGTGGAGCCGGCACCGCTGCCGACGCAGCGCGTGGGCAGGTTGGCGTCGTCGAAGAAGAGGCCGTTGGAGCCGCTGTCCACATAACTGAACGGGTAGCTCTGCGTGCCGACGCGGGTGTGGACGTACAGGTAGTCGTCGGCGCCGGGGTCGGTCTGCACGCGCAGCAGCGCGGCGGCCAGCGGCAGCTGGTTGTTGGCCTGCGTGCCGATGCCGAAGACCAGCCGCCCGCGCACCACCGAGGCGCCGGTGGCCGGCACCGCCGGCAGGACGATCAGCGTGCCGTTGTTGTTGCTGGCGAAGTGCACCACCGGGTTCTGCACCTGTTCGTCGGCCGGCACGGCGGTGCCGCGGCAGCCGGTCGCATCGCAGCGGTGGTAGAGCGTGACGCTGCCGGTGTAGTCGCCGGTGGCGCACATCAGGCCGCAGTCGTAGCGCAGCATGCCGATGCCCAGCACCCCCTTGGCCTGCAGCGTGCCGATGGACTTCAGCAACTCGCCGTTGGCGGCGGCCACGCAGTCGGCGGTGACGGCCGGTTGCTGCACGTCGCCGTCGTCGATCAGCTGCACGGGGATGTTGGCGGCCCGCTCGCCGGCGATGGCCAGGTCGGCGCGCGCCAGCGGGCCCCAGACCGCGCCCACGACGAAGGGGAAGCACTCGGCCACCGTGGCACCGCCCTGCGTCACGGCCGGCAGGTTGAGGCCGGCGACGGCGCTCTTCAGCACGCGGAACCCGATCGAGCCGGTGTCGAGGAAGACGTGGTCGATGGTCGCGCAGGCCGTGGTGGAGCCGGGCGCGCACACCGTCACCGTGACGTAGGGCAGGTTGGTGACACCCAGCGAAAAGCCTTGCGCCGGGCCGTTGTCGACGACGATCTCGGTGGTGTTGCTGCCGCTGGGTTCGCTGAGCGTGACCTCCGGGCCGGCGACGCCGGGCGTGACGCCGTCGCAGTTGCCGACGCAGCGCGTCTCCACGCTGTTGCCGCCGCCGCCGCAGCCGGCCAGCACCAGCAGCGCCAGCGCGCTGAGCCGTTCAGCGCAGCGCATCGATGCCCAGGCCCGCGGGCCACAGCGACTTCAGCCAGGCCCGGCCCACGTGCGCGTTCAGGTGCGCCGTGCTCTCCACCACCAGGTCGCCCTGCGCGATGCGCGCCGTGTGAGACACGCCGGCGCGCTGCGCCTGCGCCTGCCGGCCGCCCTCGGCGTAGGCGGCGAAGTGGGTGCCCAGCAGGGTGTCCAGCCGCGGTTTGGCCGGCGTGTTCCAGGCCACGGCAAAGACGCGGCCCTCAGGCGTGGCGAACTGTCGGATGTGGCCGCCGCCCGGCAGCTTCAGCACCTGCACCTGGACCTGCGGCGTGGAGTTGGCGTTGGCGCGGCGCGCGGCACCCAGGCGCAGCGCGTCGGCCTGCACGCTGGCCAGGTCTTCGCCCAGCGTGGCGCGGGCCGCCGGCGTCAGCAGCACCGCGGCTGCGCCGAACAGCAGCGTGCGCCTACTTGCGTTCACGCGAGATCTCCAGCGCCAGGCCGCTGCTGCCCAGCGGCACGGGCGCCAGTTCGCCTTCCAGGTCGCCGGGCGCGGGGATGGCATCGCCGCGGCGCGACACCCGCACGCCGACGATCACGCGCGGATGCTGCGACAGCCGCGCCTCGCGCGTCATGGCCAGCGTGTCGTCGAGCGCGAAGTCCACCGGCAGGTCGCGCCCGCGCTTCTTCAGCAGGGCCACCGGCATGCGCGAGCCTTCGGGCGGGCGCGCGAAGATGAACACCGTGTCGTCGGGGCCGACCTTGTCCTTCAGCGCCGCGGCCACGGTCACGCGGCCGGCGACGAAAGTCTGGCCCACGGCGCCCGATGCGGCCTGGCCCGGCGACAGCAGCGCGCGGGCCTCGGCGATGCTGGTGGTGATGGGGCCGCGCAGGCGTTCGTCAGGCGCGGTTTTCGCGGCGCGTTCCCAGAAGCCGATGGCTTCGGCGTAGCGGCCACGTTCGAAGGCCTCCTTGCCGGCCAGCACCAGGGCCTTCAGGTTGGTCGGTTCCAGTTCCAGCGCGCGCGCAATGAGCTTGGCGGGTTCGCCCTGCAAGCGGCCCTGCTGGGCCACGCCCAGGGCGTCGGCGAAGTCGGCGTGGGCCTGGGCGTCCTGCGGGCGCAGCTTGAGCAACTGCCGGTAGGCCTGGGTCGCTTCTTCGAAGCGGCCGGCCATCTCGGCCGTGTGGGCCAGCATGGCCCAGGCCGCGGCGTCCTTCGGGTCGCGCTGGGTGTCCTCGCGCGCGCGCTCCAGGCCCCGCTGCACCTGGCTGGCGGACAAGGGCGCGGGGGCCGCCGAGGATGCGGCGGCCGCCGGGGCCGGGGCCGCCGTCGGCGGGGCGGGTGGCGCTGGCGATCGGCGCGTGCCGAACCACAGCGCCGCGGCGGCCACCAGCACCAGCAGCGCCACGGCGGGCAGCAGCCGCTGCCGCGCCGGGCGGTCTTCAGAAGAGTTCGTAGCGGTATCCGACATAGAAGAACGTGGAGTTCGAATCATCGCGGCTGCTGGGGCCGCGCGTCTTCGAGGTCTCGTAGAGCAGCTCGCCCAGCAGGCTGGCGCGCCGGGAGGCGCGCCACGACAGGCGCAGCCCGGGGCCGATGCGGGTGATGCTGACGTCCTGCTGGTCGGTCTGGCGGTACAGGCGCAGCGAGGGCTCGATCGTCAACTCGTCGTTGCCGGCCCATCCCGTGAGGTTGTTGATGGAGAACTGCACGCCCTTGAACGCCGGGGTGGTGATGACGCTCAGGTTGAAGTTGTTGATGTCGCGCTTGCTGTAGAGGTTGGTGCCGGTGAGCTGGCCGCTCCAGCTGACCTGCGCGCCCGTGGCCGGCGTGGCCGCGAAGTCGCCCACGGCGGGCAGGGCGCCGACCTGGCTCCAGCGCAGGTCGGTGGACATCTGCCACTTCTCCGACAGCGGCCGCGCCACGCTGACGAGGAACTGCTCGGCCGTGGCCGAAGTGTCCAGCGCCCGCTGGCGCACCGTGGCCAAGCTCTCGCCGGGCCGCTCGAGCAGTTCCTTCAGCGATGCCGCGCCCGAGGAGATGAGCGCGTTGGTGAGCTGCAGGGAAGGCGCGCGGCGCTGGTCGGCCAGCAGCGTCAGCGTGGTCTGGCCCGCGAACTGGAAGCTGCCGTGCACCGACAGGGCGTTGAGTTTCTTCGTCACGCTCTCGTAGTCGGCCAGCGTGTTGAGCGACCAGCGCTCGCCGGCATAGCGCAGCTCGGCGCCGATCGCGCGGCGGTTGGTGATGCCCTGCGTGCTCTGCTGCAGCAGGTAGAGGTTGCCGCCAAAGCGCTCGGCGAAGCTGTCCACTTCCAGCACGCTGGCGAAGAGGCGCTCCGAGGGCGCCGTGACCAGCGCGCTGGCCGGCACGCCGCCCATGATGTCGAGCTTCACGCCGTCGCGGATGGGGTAGACCAGCGAGATGCCGTCGAACAGGCCCAGCAGGCCGCCGCTGATCGGGCTCTGGCGCCCGGCGCGCACGGCCAGGCCGCCCACCGCGCCACCGCCGCCGAAGCGATGCTCGGCATAGGCGGCGCTTACCGAACTGCTGCTGCGGCCATCCTTGAGCAGGTTCTTGGCGCCCGAGCCGCGCAGCACGGCGCGGGTCTCGGCGGCGTCGGTGCCTGCCTTCGCATCGCGCCAGCGCGCCGAGAGGTCGAAGCTGGTGACGATGGCCGATTCCGTGGTGCGGCTGAGCGTGGCCTGGTCGATGCCGGTGGCGATGCTCACCAGCGACTGGCTGCGCGCCTTGCCGCCGTAGTAGTACTGGGCGATGGAGCCGCTCAGCACCTTGGGCGGTGGCGGCGGCGCCGTCGGGGCGGCGGCCTCGGCCGTGCGTGGCGCCGGGGCGCCACCGAGCCCGGCCAGCTTCTGCTGCACACGCAGCGCGCCCTCGCCCTGCGGGTACAGGCGCAGGTACAGCGCGTACTCGGTGCGCGCGCGCTCGGCGTTGCCGGCCTGCTCCCAGGCCCGGCCGATGAGTTCCTGGGCCGTCTGCGACTGCGTGTTGGGCGGCAGCTTGAGCAGCTGGTTGAGCAGCGTGATGGCGGTGTCGGGCTGTTGCCCCAGCAGCGCGGCGCGGGCGCGTGTCATCAGCGCCGCCGCTTCGGTCTCCACCTCGGGCGTGGCCGTGGTTTCCGGCCCGGGGGCGGCGGCAGCCGGGGGCACCGCCACCGGCACCGGCGCTGGCGGCGCCGAAGCGGCCGCTGCCGGCGCGGGCACGGCCTCGGCGGCCGGACGGAAGACCAGTTCCAGCGAGCGCGCGTTCGGGCCCTGGCGGCCCTGCACGGCCATGGCGCGGCCCAGGCGCACGGTGAGCTGCTTGATGCGGCTGGCGGGCTCGGGCTGGTAGGTGACGCTGAGGTCGGGCAGGCCGTCGGCGCCGACCAGGCGCCGCGTCTCGCTGGCCGTCTGGCGCAGCACGGGCTCGTCGGCCGACAGCATCTCGAAGCGCAGCGTGTACAGGTCGGACGTGCCGCCCGGCAGCAGGGTGACGAAGCCGACCGACGCGTTGAAGCGGATGCGCACGACGCGGTTCTCGCCCTGCGGACGCACGTCCACGTCGTCCAGCGATTGCGCGAGGGCGCTGCCAGCCAGCAACAGCCCGAGGAGCACGAAGGCGCGGCGCAGCAGTCTGGTCATGGCCCCGATTTCGGCGGCACCGGCACCGGACGCGTGCGCGGGTTGCCGTGCAGCTGGCGCGGGATCACTTCACCGTTGGTGACGTGGCAGCTCACGCAGGTGGGGCGGTCCACCATCGGCTGGTAGGCGGGTGACAGGTGCTGGTAGCGCACGGGCTGCCAGGCCAGCGGCTTGTGGCAGGCGTCGCAGCTGCGCACGCTGACGAAGTGGTTGCCGGGGCGGCCGCTGGCGTCCACGCCGTTGTGGCAGGCGGCGCACTGGCCGGCGCTGTTCGTCGGGTGCGTGAAGACGGCCGGCGTCCAGGCCGTGCTGCGGTGGCAGGCATCGCAGGACAGGCGCGGGGCGTAGTGCTTCGCCGGCCGGCCCTTGGCCATCTGGCCGTTGTGGCAGCTCTGGCACTGGCCGGCGGTGACGCCACGGTGGTCGAAGCGGCGCGCACCGCCCGTGCCCGGCAGCAGGCCCGGCGTCAGCGCCTCGCGCGGCAGCAGGCGCGGCAGTGCGGCGTTCACGGCGGCGCGCATCACCGGGCGGATGCGTGCGCGGTCGTTGAACTTGATCTCCACGCGGTGGCACTCGTCGCAGTCGTGCGGCGGCTTGCGCGCGGCGGTCTGGTGGTCGCCGGGCTTGCGGGTCTGGATGTTGGGCGTGCCGAACCACACGTAGGGGTACTCGTGGCAGCTCATGCAGGTGAAGGCCGCCACCGCCGTGTGCGAGGGGTTGATGGCGTTCGTCGTCGGCTTCATCTTCATGCCACTGAAGGTGGTGAAGTTGGTCGCCGAGTGGCACTTCTCGCAAGCCACCGTGCCCACCGGGATGTGCGTCAGCGCCGAAGGTGCCGTGGGCGAGCCGCCCGGGGCCAGCGGCATCTGCTTGACGACATAGGTCAGCGGCACCGGCGTCGGGCAGTTGGCCTGCGTGCTGCAGCCGGCGAAGGGGCCGGCCGCATGGCAGGTGCGGCAGGCCGTCGACTTGAGGTCGGTGTTGTTGTGCATCGCCGTGTTGTTCGTCAGGCCCTGCACCGAGAAATCGCCCGGCACGATGTGGCAGGCCGAGCAGCTGCTGTTCGTGGGGATGTGTCCGTTGGGCTTGGTGGCGCCGTCGAAGTAGGTGGTGCCGGTGTGGCACTGGCCGCAGTCGCCCGTGGCTGGGTGGGCGGCGTCCTTGATGGCGTAGGTGCTGCCGGCGGCGGTGGGCCGCGTCTGGAAGCCCTTGTACTGCGCGCCGCTGGTCAGCGTCGCCGGCGTGATCGGGTAGGCGCCCATGCCCATCCACACGTAGCCGGTGTCGTGGCAGGCGTTGCAGTTGCCGCTGATGCCGTTGTGGATCTGCGCACCGGTGGGGGCGGGCGTGGCCCAGCCCGTGCCGGGCGGCGTCCGCGTCGCCGAGGCCGGGATCAGCCCCGAGGGCACGCTGCCCAGGTGGCAGGCCTCGCAGACGGTGCTGGAGGGGATGTGCGAGCTGGCTCCCACCGGCGAGGTGGGCGGCATGCCGCTGAGCCTGCTGATGCCGGCGAAGTTCGTCACCGTGCCGCTGGGCACGTGGCACTGGACGCAGTCCTTGGTGATGCCGGCGTGGTTCATGCGCGAGCCGCTGAACTTCGCGCCGTTGGGCACCGGCGTGGCCGTGATCGAGGAACCGGCGCCGACGTGGCAGACCTCGCAGGAGGCCGTGGTCGGGATGTGGTTCGAGGGCAGGCCGACGATGCTGAAGTTGGCCGACGGGATGGCGAAGGAGGCTGCGTTGGCGCCGTGGCACTGCGCGCAGTTCGTGCTGGTGCTCTGTGCGTTGGCGTGGATGTCGGCCAGCGTGGGCATGGCCGCGTAGTCGCTGCTCTTGTGGCAGGCCGTGCAGGCGGCGCTGGCCGCATAGGGGATGTGGTTGGCCGGCTTGTCCACGCCGACGAAGGCCGTGGTGTTGGTGTGGCACAGCGAGCACTCGCCCGTGGTCGGGTGGCCGGGGTCGGCCACGGCGTAGGTGCCGCCGCCGGCGCGCGGCCGCGTCTGGAAGCCCTTGTACTGCGCGCCTGCCGTCAGCGTGGCGGGGGTGATCGGGTAGGCGCCCATGCCCATCCACACCATGCCGGTGTCGTGGCACGACGAACACCCGCCGCTGACGCCGGCGTGGATCTGCGCGCCCGTGGGGGCCGGCGTGGCGAAGCCGCTGCCCGGCAGGGTGGCCGTGGCCGAGGCGTTCACCAGGCCGGCGGGCACGCTGCCCAGGTGGCAGCTCTCGCAGACGGTGGACGAGGGGATGTGCGACGTGGCGCCCACCGGGGTGGTGGGCGGCATGCCGATGATGCGGCTGATGCCGGCGAAGTTCACCGCCGTGCCGGCCGGCACGTGGCAGGTGGCGCAGTCCTTGGTGATGCCGGAGTGGCTCATCTTCGAGCTGCTGAACCGGGCGCCGTTGCCCACCGGCAGCGCGCTGATGGAGGAACCTGCGCCGACGTGGCAGACCTCGCAACCGGCCGTGGTGGGGATGTGGTTGCTCGGTTTGCCGACGATGCTGAAGCCGTTGGCCGGGATGGCGAAGGAAGGCGCCGCGTCGCCGTGGCACTGCACGCAGTTGGTGGTGGTGCTCGGTGCGTTGGCGTGGATGTTGGCCAGCGTGGGCATCGCCGCGTAGTCGGTGCTGGTGTGGCAGCTGCTGCACTGCGCCGTGGCGGCGTAGGGGATGTGGTTGGCCGGCTTGTCGACGCCGGTGAAGGCCACCGTGCTGCCGTGGCAGCGGCTGCAGTCGTCGGTGCTGGGGTGGGCCGGGTCGGCCACGTTGTAGGGGCCGGCGGCGGCGCGCGGGCGCGTCTGGAAGCCCTTGTACGAGGCCCCGGGCGTGAGCGTGCTGGGCGTGATCGGGTAGGCGCTCATGCCCATCCACACGTAGCTGGCTTCGTGGCAGGCACTGCAGCCGCCGCTGACGCCGGCGTGGATCTGCGCCCCCGTGGGCGCCGGTGTGGCGAAGGCCGTGCCGGGTGCCGTCTTCGTGGCCGATGCGGGGATGAAGCCGCTGGGCATGCTGGCCAGGTGGCAGGTCTCGCAGGTGGTGGACGAGGGGATGTGCGAGGTGGCGCCCATCGGGCTCGTCCGCGGCATGCCGACGATGCGCGTGATGCCCGCGAAGCTGGCCGTCGTGCCGGCCGGCACGTGGCAGTTCACGCAGTCCTTGCTGATGCCGGCGTGATTCATCAGCGAGTTGCTGAACTTGGCGCCGTCGGTGACCGGCAGCGCGGCGATCGACGAACCCGGCCCGACGTGGCAGACCTCGCAGGAGGCCGTCGTCGGAATGTGGTTGGCGGGCAGGCCGACGATGCTGAAGCCCGCGGCGGGGATGGCGAAGGACGGTGCCGCCGCGCCGTGGCACTGCGCGCAGTTCGTGGTGGTGCTGGGCGCCCAGGCGTGGATGTTGGTGAGCGTGGGCATCACCGAGTAGCTGGTGCTGGTGTGGCAGGCGTCGCAGGTGGCGGCCGGGTTGTACGGAATGTGGTTGGCCGGCTTGTCCACGCCGGTGAAGGCGGTGGTGCTGCCGTGGCACTGGCTGCAGTCGCCCAGCGCGGGGTGGGCGGGGTCGGCGACGTTGTAGGTGCCGGCGGCGGCGCGCGGGCGCGTCTGGAAGCCCGTGTACTGGGCGCCCGGGCTCAGCGTGCTGGGGGTGATCGGGTAGGCGCTGACGCCCATCCACACCATGCCGGTGTCGTGGCAGGCGTTGCAGCCGCTGGTGATGCCGCTGTGGATCTGAGCGCCCGTCGGTGCCGGCGTGGCGAAGCCGGTGCCGGGCGCCGTGCGGGTGGCCGAGGCGGGGATCAGGCCCGCGGGCAGGCTGCCGAGGTGGCAGCTTTCGCAGGTGGTGGACGAGGGGATGTGCGAGGAGGCGCCCGCCGGGCTGGTGGGCGGCATGCCGACGATGCGCGTGATGCCGGTGAACGCGGCCGTGCTGCCCGCCGGCTGGTGGCAGGCCACGCAGTTGTTCGTGATGCCGGCGTGGTTCATCGCCGAGTTGCTGAACTTCGCGCCATCGCCCACCGGCAGCGCCGTGATCGACGAGCCGCCGCCCACGTGGCAGACCTCGCAGGACGCGCTGGTCGGGATGTGGTTGGCCGGCAGGCCCACGATGCTGAAGCCGATGGCCGGGATGGCGAACGAGGGGGCCGCCGCGCCGTGGCACTGCGCGCAGTTGTGGGTGGTGCTGGGTGCCCAGGCGTGGATGTTCGCCAGGCTGGGCATCACGGCGTAGTCCGTGGACGTGTGGCAGCTGCTGCACTGCGCCGCGGCGTTGTAGGGAATGTGGTTGGCCGGCTTGTCGACGCCGCTGAAGGCGACGGTGCTGGCGTGGCACTGGCTGCAGTCGCCCGTGGCGGGGTGAGCGGCGTCGGGCACGCTGGTGGCACTGCCGGCGGCGCGCGGGCGTGTCTGGAAGCCGCGGTACTGCGCGCCGGGAATCAGCGTCGTCGGCGAGATCGGGTAGGCGCCCATGCCCATCCAGAGGTAGCCGGCCTCGTGGCAGGCGTTGCAGCCGCCGGTGATGCCGCTGTGGATCTGCGCCCCGCTGGGCGCCGGCGTGGCGAAGCCGGTGCCCGGCGCGGTGGCGGTGGCCGAAGCGGGGACCAGCCCTGCCGGCATGCTGGCCAGGTGGCAACTCTCGCAGTTGGTGCCTGAAGGGATGTGCGACGACGCGCCCGGCGGGCTGGTGGGCGGCATGCCGACGATGCGCGTGATGCCGGCGAAGCTGGCCGTGCCGCCCGCCGCCTGGTGGCAGGCCACGCAGTTGCCGCCGATGCCGGCGTGGCTCATCTTCGAGCCGCTGAAGCGCGCCCCGTCCACCACCGGCAGCGCCGCGATGGACGAGCCGGCGCCGACGTGGCAGACCTCGCAGGAGGCGCTGGTCGGGATGTGGTTGGCCGGCAGCCCGACGAT
Organism: Rubrivivax sp.; assembly: GCA_016790395.1. Taxonomy (GTDB): domain Bacteria; phylum Pseudomonadota; class Gammaproteobacteria; order Burkholderiales; family Burkholderiaceae_C; genus Rubrivivax. Next base: position 12,948 of record JAEUPH010000002.1, read on the forward strand.
GCTGAAGTTGGCGCCAGGGATGGCGAAGGACGGTGCCGCCGCGCCGTGGCACTGCGCGCAGTTGCTGGTGGTGCTGGGCGCGTTGGCGTGGATGTCGGTGAGGCTGGGCATCACCGCGTAGTCGGCCGCCTTGTGGCAGCTGTTGCATTGCGCGCTGGCGGCGTACGGGATGTGGTTGGCGGGCTTGTCGATGCCGCTGAAGGCCACCGTGCTGGCGTGGCACTGGCTGCAGTCGCCGGTGAGCGGGTGCGCGGCGTCGGCGATGCTGTAGGTGCCCCCGGCGGCACGCGGCCGCGTCTGGAAGCCGCGGTACTGCGCACCGGCGGTGATGACCGAAGGCGTGATGGGGTACGCGCCCATGCCCATCCACACCAGGCCCGCTTCGTGGCAGGTGTTGCAGCTGCCGGTGACGCCGGCGTGGATCTGCGCGCCCGTGGGGGCCGGGCTGGCGAAGGCCGTGCCCGGCGCCGTGGCGGTGGCCGATGCGGGCACGGGGCCGGCCGGCACGCTGCCCAGGTGGCAGGCTTCGCAGACCGTGGACGACGGGATGTGCGCGCTGGCCCCGGCCGGGCTGGTGGGCGGCATGCCGACGATGCGGGTGATGCCGGCGAAGGCCGTGGTGGCGCCGGCGGGCTGGTGGCAGGCCACGCAGTTCTTCGTGATGCCCGTGTGGCTCATCGTGGAGCCGCTGAAGCGGGCGCCGTCCAGCACCGGCAGCGCGGCGATCGACGAGCCCGGCCCCACGTGGCAGACCTCGCAGGAGGCCGTGGTGGGGAGGTGGTTGGCCGGCAGCCCGACGATGCTGAAGTTGCTGGCCGGGATCGCGAAGGACGGTGCCGCCGCGCCGTGGCACTGCGCGCAGTTGCCGGTGGTGCTGGGCGCGTTGGCGTGGATCGCGGTCAGCGTGGGCGGCCGCTTGTAGTCGCTGGTCGTGTGGCAGGCGTTGCAGGTGGCGCTGGCGGCGTAGGGGATGTGGTTGGACGGGATCGTCACGCCGGTGAAGGCCGTGGTGCCGGCGTGGCAGGCCACGCAATCGCCGCTGGCCGGGTGAGCGGGGTCGGCGACGTTGAAGGTGCCGGCGGCGGCGCGCGGGCGCGTCTGGAAGCCGGTGTAAGAGGCGCCCGGCGTCAGCGTGCTGGGCGAAATCGGGTAGGCGCCCATGCCCATCCACACCATGCTGGCCTCGTGGCAGGCGACGCAGCCGCTGGTGACGCCGGCGTGGATCATCGCGCCGGTGGGTGCGGGTGTCGCGAAGCCGGTGCCCGGGAAGGTCTTGGTCGCCGAGGCCGGGATCAGCCCGCTGGGCACGCTGCCGAGGTGGCAGCTCTCGCACTTCGTCGACGACGGGATGTGCGCGTTGGGGCCGGGCGGGCTGGTCAGCGGCATGCCGACGATGCGCCCGATGCCGGCGAACTGCAGCCCGCTGCCCGAAGGCGCGTGGCAGGCCACGCAGTTGCTGCTGATGCCGGCGTGGCTCATCAGCGAGCCGCTGAACCTGGCGCCGTCCAGCACCGGCGTGGCGGCGATGGACGAACCCGCGCCGACGTGGCAGACCTCGCAGGAGGCGGTGGTGGGGATGTGGTCCGCCGGCATGCCCGGCACGCTGAAGTTCGTGGCCGGGATGGCGAAGGAGGCGGCGGCCGCGCCGTGGCACTGCGCGCAGTTGGTGCTGGTGCTGGGCGCGTTGGCGTGGATCGCGGTGACCGTGGGGCGCACCGCGTAGTCGTTGCTGGTGTGGCAGCTGTTGCACTGCGCCGTGGCGGCGTAGGGGATGTGGTTGGCCGGCTTGTCCACGCCGGTGAAGGCGGTGGTGTTGGCGTGGCACTCCGAACAGTCGCGGCCCACCGGGTGCGCGGGGTCGGCGATGCTGGTGGCGCTGCCGGCCGCCCGCGGCCTTGTGTGGAAGCCGGTGTAGGAGGCGCCGGCGGTGAGCGTGGCGGGCGAGATCGGGTAGGCGCCCATGCCCATCCACACCAGGCCGGCCTCGTGGCAGCTGTTGCAGCCGCTGCTGATGCCGGCGTGGATCATGGCGCCGGTCGGCGCGGGCGTGGCGAAGCCGGTGCCGGGGGCCGTCTTGGTGGCCGACGCCGCGATCAGGCCTGCCGGCACGCTGCCCAGGTGACAGCTTTCGCAGGTGGTGCTGGAGGGAATGTGCGCCTGCGCACCCGCCGGGCTGGTGGGCGGCATGCCGACGATGCGCGCGATGCCGGCGAAGGCCGCACTGCTGCCCGCTGGCACGTGGCAGCTGGCGCAGTTCGTCGTGATGCCGGCGTGGCTCATCAACGAGCCGGCGAACTTCGCGCCGTTGCCCACCGGCAGCGCGGCGATGGACGAGCCCGCGCCCACGTGGCACACCTCGCAGGAAGCCGCCGTGGGGATGTGGTTCGTCGGCAGGCCGACGATGCTGAAGTTGTTGGCCGGGATCGCGAACGAAGCTGCCGCGGTGCCGTGGCATTGCGCGCAGTTGGTCGTCGTGCTGGGCGCGTTGGCGTGGATGTCGGCCAGCGTCGGCGTGATGGTGTAGTCGCTGCTCTTGTGGCAGCTGTTGCACTGCGCCGTGGCGGCGTAGGGGATGTGGTTGGCCGGCTTGTCGACGGCGGTGAAGGCCACGGTGCTGCCGTGGCACTGGCTGCAGTCGCCGTTCAGCGGGTGCGCAGGGTCGGCCACGTTGAAGGTGCCGGCGGCGGCACGCGGCCGCGTCTGGAAGCCCTTGTACTGCGCGCCCGGCACCAGGCTCGTCGGCGCGATCGGATAGGCGCTCATGCCCATCCACACGTAGCCGGCCTCGTGGCAGGCGTTGCAGCCGCTGGTGACGCCGGCGTGGATCTGTGCCCCCGTGGGCGCGGGCGTGGCGAAGCCGGTGCCGGGCGCGGTCTTGGCGGCCGAGGCCGGGATGAAGCCCACCGGCAGGCTGCCGATGTGGCAGCTCTCGCAGACCGTGGACGAGGGGATGTGCGAACTGGTGCCCGGCGGGTTGGTGGGCGGCAGGCCGATCAGCCGCGCGATGCCGGCGAAGCTGCTGCTGTTGCCGGCCGGCAGGTGGCAGCTGGCGCAGTCCTTGTTGATGCCGGCGTGGTTCATCAGCGAGCCGCTGAACTTCGCGCCGTCGCCCACCGGCAGCAGCGAGATCGACGAGCCCGGCCCGACGTGGCAGACCTCGCAGGAGGCCGTGGTGGGAATGTGGTTCGCGGGCATCCCGACGACGGCGAAGCCGTTGGCGGGAATGGCGAAGGACGGTGCCGCCGCGCCATGGCACTGGGCGCAGTTGCCGGTGGTGCTGGGCGCGTTGGCGTGGATGTCCGCCAGGCTGGGCATCACGGCGAAATTGCTGCCCTTGTGGCAGGCGTTGCAGGCCGCGTTGGCGGCCGTCGGGATGTGGTTGGCCGGCTTGTCGACGGCCGTGAAGGCCGCCGTGCTGCCGTGGCACTGCACGCAGTCGCCCGTGGCCGGGTGCGCGGCGTCGGCCACGCTGGTGGCGCTGCCGGCCGCGGTGGGCCGCGTGTGGAAGCCCTTGTACTGCGCGCCGACGGTGATGACGGCGGGCGAGATGGGGTAGGCGCCCATGCCCATCCACACCAGACCGGCCTCGTGGCAGGCGTTGCAGCCGCCGGTGACGCCGGTGTGGATCATCGCGCCGGTGGGCGCGGGGCTGGCGAAGCCGGTGCCCGGTGCCGTGGCCGTGGCCGAGGCCGGCACGAAGTCGGCCGGCCGGCTGGCCAGGTGGCAGGTCTCGCAGGTGGTGGACGAGGGGATGTGCGCGTTCGGCCCGGCCGGGCTGGTGGCCGGCATGCCGACGATGCGCGTGATGCCGGCGAAGGCGGTGGCACTGCCTGCGGGCTGGTGGCAGGCGTTGCAGCCGTTGCTGATGCCGGCATGGCTCATCAGCGAGCCGCTGAACTTGGCGCCGTCGGTCACCGGCGTGGCCGCGATGGACGAGCCCGGGCCGACGTGGCACACCTCGCAGGAGGCGTTGGTCGGGATGTGGTTGGACGGCAGCCCGACGATGGCGAAGTTGTTGGCCGGGATGGCGAAGGACGCCGCCGCCGCGCCATGGCACTGCGCGCAGTTGCTGCTGGTGCTGGGCGCCCAGGCGTGGATGTTGGTGATGCTGGGCATCACCTGGTAGTTGCTGCCGCTGGTGTGGCAGCTGGTGCACTGCGCCGTGGCCGCGTAGGGGATGTGGTTGGCGGGCTTGTCCACGCCGCTGAAGGCGCTGGTGCTGCTGTGGCACTGGCTGCAGTCGCCCGTGGACGGGTGGGCCGGGTCGGCCACGGCGAAGGCGCTGCCGCCCGCCGTGGGGCGCGACTGGAAGCCGCGGTACTGCGCGCCCGGCGTCAGCACCAGCGGCGTGGCGGGGTAGGCACCCAGGCCCATCCACACCATGCCGGTGTCGTGGCAGGTGTTGCAGCCGCCGGTGATGCCGCGGTGGATCTGCGCCGACGAAGGCGCCGGCGCGGCGAAGCCGGTGCCGGGGGCGGTCTTCGTGGCCGAGGCCGGCACCGGCAGGGCCGGCGTGCTGGCCAGGTGGCAGGCTTCGCAGGGCGCTTCGGTGGGGATGTGCGCGCCGGCGCCCGGGGGCGCCGTGGGCGGCATGCCGACGATGGCGCTGATGCCGGCGAAGCGCGCCGTGCTGCCGGCGCGCTGGTGGCAGGCGTCGCAGCCGCTGCTGATGCCGACGTGGCTCATCAGCGCGCCGGAGAACTTCGCGCCGTTGCCCACCGGCAGGCTGGGCGTGCCCGTGCCGGGGCCGGCGTGGCAGGTCTCGCAGGCGCCGGTGGTGGGCAGGTGGTCGGCCGGGAAGCCGACGACGCTGAAGTTGGCCGACGGGATGGCGAAGGACGCCGCCGCCGCCGCGCTGTGGCAGCTGGCGCAGCCGGAAGTCTGCGTCGGGGCGTTGGCGTGGATGTCCGCCAGCGACGGGATGACCGAGAAGTTCGGGCTGCGGTGGCAGGCGCTGCAGGAGGCGCCGGGCCGCGTGGGGATGTGGTTGGCCGGCTTGGCCGCCGCCGGCAGGAAGGCGGTGGTGACGTGGCACTCGTCGCAGGACGCGATGGTGGCCGGATGGCCGTTCGGCTTGCCGCGGCCACGCACGTTGTCGTGGCAGCCGGCGCAGCCGCCGGGGGCCACGCCGGTGTGCCTGAACATCACCGACGAGAAGCCGTTGACGCTGTGGCAGGCGTCGCAGGCCTCGGTGGTCTGGATGTGCAGGTTGGGCATGGCCACCGCACCGCGCGTGTTGTTCTGCGCGTGGCAGGTGGCGCAGTCGCGCGGCGTGCCCTTGAAGATGCCGCGTTGGTGGCAGGCCTCGCAGCGCACGTCCTCGTGCTTGCCGCGCAGCGGGTAGCCCGTGGCCGTGTGGTCGTAGCTGCTGGCGCTCTGCGCGAAGGACGGGGACGCGAAGGCGAGCAGCGCGAGCAGCACGAGGCCCAGCCACGCGCGCAGCCAGGCTGCGTGCCGCTCGGACGTCTTCATTGCTGCGTGTGCCGCGAAGGCCTGCATGAACCTCTTCCCCAGCCCCCTCGGCCGTGATGACGCAGTCTTGCCGAGACCCGGCTGCAGTGCGTTAAGCGACACTTAATGTGCAACAGCGCCATTTCCGGCGCGCAGACGCGAGCACGGCCCTAGGGCCTCGTACCGCGCTTGAGTCGCTTCCAGTTCTCGTTGTCGTGGCACTGCTCGCAGCGGCGGCCGAAGTTACCTTCGTGTACATCGTCCTTGCGGTGGCAGGCCATGCAGTCGCTGCCCACGGGCGCGGCCTTGCGGCCGGGCGGCGCCGGCTGCGTGTGGCAGGCCTCGCAGGTGATGCGCCGGTGCTTGCCTTCCAGCCGGAAGCGCGTGCCGCGGTCGTGGTCGAAGTCCCACAGCGTCCAGGCGCGGACGTTGTGGCAGTTTTCGCATTGCGGCCCGAGCGCCGCCTTGTGGCGGTCGTCCTTGCGGTGGCAGCCGTAGCAGTCGCGCGGCGCCTCGCGGTAGCGCAGGCTCTGGTGGCAGGCCTTGCACGCCACCACCAGGTGGCCGCCGACCAGCGGGTAGCGCGTCTTCGCATGGTCGAAGCGCGGCACGCGCCAGTTCAGGTCGCCATGGCACTGCTCGCACTTCTCGCCCAGCGTGGCCTCGTGGCGGTCGTCGCGCTTGTGGCAGCTGAAGCAGGCGGTGGGGGTGTTCTTGAAGTGCCGCGGCGACTCGTGGCAGTCCGTGCACTTCACCGTCCTGCTGGCATGCGCATTGCGCAGCGGGAACTTGGTCTTGTCGTGGTCGAAGCTGCCGGGCAGCAGCGTCTTCCAGTTCTGCTCGCCGTGGCAGCTCTCGCACTTGTCGCCGAGCGTGCCACCGTGCTTGTCGTCCTTCTTGTGGCAGTCGATGCAGCGCGTGGGCGCGCCCTTGAAGTGCGCGTTGTCCTCGTGGCACTGCTTGCAGGGCGTGTCGACGTGCTTGCCCCTCAGCGGGAACTTCGTCTTCTGGTGGTCGAAGCCGGCCGGTTCCTTCCAGCCGCGCTCGGTGTGGCACTTGGCGCAGTCGCGGCCCAGGGTGTCCTTGTGCTTGTCGTCCTTCTGGTGGCAGTCGATGCATGTCTTGCCGGTCTTCTTCGCGTACAGCGGCGTGGTGTGGCAGGCCGAGCACTTCACCTGCCGGTGCTTGTCCTTCAGCAGGTAGCGCGTGTCGGTGTCGTGGTTGAACTGCGAGGGCTTCCAGGCCTTGGTGCCGTGGCAGGTCTCGCACTTCTCGCCGTACTGGCCCTTGTGGCCCTTGTCGTCGTCTTCCTTGCGGTGGCAGCCGATGCACGTGCGCGGCGTGTCCTTGTAGCGCTGGTCGACGTGGCAGGCGTCGCACTTGGCGTCGATGTGCTTGCCGGTCAGCGCGAAGCGCGTCTTGTCGTGGTCGAAGCGCGTGGTCTTCCAGTCGCGGGCGCTGTGGCAGTCCTCGCACTTGGCGCCCAGGCTGCCCTTGTGCACGTCGTCCTTGCGGTGGCAGCCGTCGCAGCTGAGCGCGGCTTCGCGCCAGCGCTTGCCGGCGACGTGGCACTTGGCGCAGTCCACCTTGGCGTGCTTGTCGAGCAGTTCGAAATCGGTGAGCTTGTGGTCGAAGGATTTCTGGTCGAAAGCGGCGGCCTTGAAGCCGCGGCCCTTGTGGTCGGTGTGGCAGGCGCGGCAGGGCTGCTGCTTCTGGTCGCGCTTGCCGTGCCAGCCGGTGCCGGCGCGAACATCCTGTCCCACTTCCTTGTGGCAGGCGATGCACAGGCCGTCCTGCGCATTGCGGTCGAAGCGCGTGTGGCAGGCCTTGCACTCGTGCTCGGTCTTGACGTGACCTTCGATCACCGGGCCGGGCGACAGCACCGACTCGATGCTCTGCGCCTGGGCCGGGCCGGATGTCAGCAGCGCCAGCGCCAGCCCGAGGCCGCAGAGCCAGCGCGGCAGCACATCAGTACGCGTGAACCGCGATGACATGCACGATGGCGCTGATGACCAGCAGGTAGACGAAAGGCACGTGTGCCACGTGCCACCAGGAGAAGAGGCGTTCCCAGGCCGCGAACAGCGCCACGCGGTGCGCGGCGAGCAGGTATTCGTCGATCAGCAGCCCGGCCGTGTGCACGCGGGCGTTCAGCTTGCGCCGCGTCCAGCCTTCGGTGTGCGCCACCGCCACGAGCTTGCGCCGCGCCTCGGCATGGCAGAAGCGGGCCGTGCGCCAACGCAGCCAGGGCAGCACGGCGACGGCCCGGAGCACCTCCACCCCGGTGCCGATGCGGCGCTCGATGGCCCGGCGCTCGAACTCGCGACAGCGCTCCACCACCTTGGGCGCGAAGCGCAGGCGCGCGCTGGTGGTGTTCTCGTGGTCGAGTTGCGCCCGCATCTGGCCCAGCGTGAGCTTTTCGCCGTTCAGGTTGCGGTGCAGGCGCAGGAAGAGGAATCGTCCGACCACGCCGCTGAGGGCCACGATGGCCATCGAGAAGAAGGCCACCGACGCGTTCACCGAGCCCAGTTCGAAGTTGGAATGCAGCAGGATCAGCACCGGCCCGGAAACGCCCAGGATCATGTGCGCCGCGAACCAGCCCTTGGCCGCGCCCCAGCGGTGCATGAAGCGCACGTGCTTGCGCAGCGGGTAGCTCAGCAGCAGCAGCATGCCCACGCCGCCGGCCACGCCCAGCCAGTAGGCGATGTCGGACTTGGTGTCGTACAGGCCCAGGCGCGTGAAGCCCCAGCAGCCGCCGATCAGCAGCGCCAGGCCCAGGTACAGCCAGCCGTCGCGGGTGCGCGGCAGCACGCGCGCCGCCAAGCCGCCGCCCTGGGGGGCGGCAGCGGGAGGCGCAGCGGCAGCAGCGGACTCAGTCATGGCGAGCGACAACGGAGCCGAGCAGGCTCACCTGGGTTGTTTGCACTTTCAATCCAGTCTAGGGTTCACTCGCCGGCATTGATTAAGCAAAAGCTCATGCAAGGGCCTCGCTTTACAGTCGTTACGTGCAGGCCTGCGGGCTTGTGACATCTGCGTCAGCCAGCACCCCCAAGATCGGCCCATGGACAGTGTTCTTTACCTCCTTCCCTATCTGCTGCTCGGCCTGGCGGCCGTGGCCTGGCACGTGTGGCGGCGCGGCCGGCGGCAGCGCCTGGAACTCGAAGCGCTGGAGCAGGCCAGGAAGTCCGGCCTCATGGAGCCGCCGTCGCTGCACCCCGTGGTGGACCCGAACCGCTGCCTCGGTTCCGGGGCCTGCGCCAAGGCCTGCCCGGAAGGGGCGCTGGGCGTGGTGGACGGCAAGGCCACGCTGATCAATGCCGCCTCGTGCATCGGCCACGGCGCCTGCGCGGCGGCCTGCCCGGTGCAGGCGCTGTCCCTGGTGTTCGGCACCGAGAAGCGCGGCATGGACATTCCCAACATCAGCCCCGATTTCGAGACCAACGTGCCCGGCGTGTTCATCGCCGGCGAACTGGGCGGCATGGGTCTCATTCGCAAGACGGCCGAGCAGGGCCGGCAAGCGATGGACGCCATCCGGCGCCGCGCCGCGCAGGGCCACGCGGCGCCGCTGGACGTCGTCATCGTCGGTGCCGGCCCGGCCGGCATTTCGGCCGGGCTGAGCGCCATCGCGCACAAGCTTCGTTACAAGATCGTCGAGCAGGAGGATTCGCTGGGCGGCGCGGTCTACCACTACCCGCGCAACAAGCTGGCGATGACGGCGCCCGTGAAGCTGGACCTCATCGGCACCGTGCGCCTGGGGACCGAGGTGCAGAAGGAGAAGCTGCTCGCCTTCTGGCACGACATCGTCGGCAAGACCGGCCTGACCATGAACTTCAACGAGCGCTTCGAGGGCCTCACGCCCCACGCCGAAGGCGGCTACGAGGTGCGCACTTCGCGCGGCAGCTACCACGCGCACTCGGTGCTGCTGGCGCTGGGCCGCCGCGGCACGCCGCGCAAGCTGGGCGTGCCGGGTGAAGCCCTGCCCAAGGTGGTCTACCGGCTGGTGGACGCCGAGCAGTACGCCGGACGCCATGTGCTGGTGGTGGGCGGCGGCGACAGTGCGCTGGAGGCTGCCGTGGCACTGGCGGCCGAGCCCGGCACCACGGTCACGCTGTCCTACCGCAGCGAGGCCTTCTCGCGCGTCAAGGAGAAGAACCGCCAGCAGCTCGACGATGCGGTTCGCCGCGGGCGGCTGAGCTGCCTGCTGAAGTCGCAGGTGAAGCTGATCGAGGAGACCCAGGTGCACCTGGCGCTCGATGGCGGCGAGACCCGCGTGCTGCCGAACGAGCACATCATCGTCTGCGCGGGCGGTGAGCTCCCGACGCCGCTGCTGAAGTCCATCGGCATCCGGTTCGAGACCAAGTTCGGCCGCGCCTGAGGGGCCGCTTCCGGCCGGGCTCAGCGCAGCGGCGGCAGGCTGCGCGGCGGGAAGCGCAGTTCGACCACGAGGCCGCCGCCTTCGCGGGGCCGCAGCGCCACCGTGGCGCCGTGGGCGTCGGCCAGCGCCTTCACGATGGCCAGGCCCAGGCCCACGCCGGGCCGTGTGTTGCCGCGGCCGCGGTGGAAGCGTTCGAAGAGGCGTTCGCTGTCGGCGGGCGCGATGCCCGGTCCGCGGTCGGCCACCCACAGGAGCGTGGCCTCGCCCTCAGGCCGGGAGCCGACCTCGATATCGCTGCCGTCCGGTGCCTGGCCCACCGCATTGGACAGCAGGTTGCGCAGCACCACCCGCAGCGCGAAGGACGAGCCCACCAGCGTGGGCACCGCCAGCCGCTGGGTGATGCGCAGGCCGCGCTCGGCGGCGGCCGGCGCCACGTCTGCCAGGGCCTCTTCCAGGGTCGCCCGCAAGGCCACCGACTCGGCGTCGGCCAGCATGCGGGCGGGGTCGCCGGCCAGCGCGTCGCTGCGCGCGAGGTCCAGCAGTTGCGCCACCAGATGTGCCGACTGGTCGACGCCCTCCTGCAGCGCGCGCAGGGCGGCGGCACGGTCCGCTTCGCTGGTGCGCGGGTGGGCCGCCAGCTGCGACTGCGCCTGCAGCCCGGCCAGCGGGGTGCGCAGCTCGTGCGCAGCGGCGGCCACGAAGTTGCGCTCGCTCTTCAGCGCCACGTCCAGGCGGCGCAGCAGCTGGTTGAGCGCGTCGATCAGCGGCGTGAATTCGCCCGGCAGCCGCTCCGGGGCCACGGGCCGCAGGTCCGTCGGGCCGCGATCGCCGATCTGCGCCGCCGTGGCGTCCACCGGACGCAGCGCCAGCCGCGACAGCAGCAGCGTCCAGCCCACGATCGCCACGACGGACAGCGCCAGCCCCGCCAGCAGCGGCGAGTTGAAGACGTCGCCCATGTCCAGTCGCTGTCCCACGGGCTCGGCCGCCTGGATCACGTGCATGCGTGACGGTGCGTCGGCGACGATCACGCGCAGCGTCTCGCCGCCCAGTTCCACGGTGGCAAAGCCGGTGCTGGCCAGGGGCACGAAGGGGCGGTCGCTCGGGGCATTGGGGCTGGACAGCACGAGGCGCCCGCTGAGGGACCAGATCTGATAGCGGTATCGGCCCCGCGCCGTGCCTTCGGTGTCCAGGTGCACGGGCACCTGGCCGCCCTCGGCCTCGACCTCGGCGATCTCGTGGTCGGCAAAGGCCAGCAGGGTCTTGGCGATGTCGCCCAGCCGCTCGTCGAACAGGGCGGCGTGCTGGCTCTGCACGACGACGTAGATGGCCAGCCCGCCGGCCAGCCAGGCCAGCGCACCAGCGGCCAGCGCCACGGCCAGCAGGCGGCGGCGCAGCGACCAGGGCCGCGGTGCCGGTGGCTGCGCGGCGTTCACGCCCCGACCGGCCCGAGCGTGTAGCCCACGCCGCGCACGGTCTTGATCAGGCCGCTCCCCAGCTTGCGGCGCAGGTGGTGGACGTGCACGTCCACGGCGTTGCCGACGATCTCGTCGCCCGCCCCGTACAGCACCTCCACCAGTTCGTCGCGCGACAGCGGGCGACCGCCCGCGCGCAGCAGGGCTTCGAGCAGGAAGAACTCGCGCTGCGTCAGCAGCACGTACTGCCCGTCCACCGAGACGGTGCGGCTGGCCGGCACCAGCACCAGCGGCCCGTGGCGAAGCGTCTCGTCGCGCGGTGCGCCGGCCCCCTGGCGGCGGCGCACCGCGCGCAGGCGAGCAGCCAGCTCGTCCAGATGCGCGGGCTTGCCGAGGATGTCGTCGGCGCCCAGGTCGAGCAAGCGCACGCGGTCCTGGACCTGCTCGCGAGCCGTCATGACGATCACCGGAAGCTCGAAGCCGGCGGCCCGCAGGTTGACGAGCAGCTCCTCGCCGTCCGCGTCGGGCAGGCCGAGGTCCAGCACCATGCCGTCGTAGCGGCTGCCGCGCAGCGCCGGCTCGACCTCGCGGCCGTGCGTGATCCAGTCGACATCGATGCCGCCGTGGCCCATCCAGGCCCGCACCGCCTGGGCCAGGCGGGCGTCGTCCTCGACGAGCAGCAGCTTCACGTCACAGCGGCCTCTGGGTCAGGGGCTGGGCTTGCCGATCTCCAGGCTCAGCCCTTGCGCGCCCAGGGCCACGGGGACACTGAGCACCTCGGGGTCGCCGGGCTGGGGCATCACGGCCTTGCCGATGCGGGCGCCGATGATCAGCTGCGGCGCACCGGACAGCTTGGCGGCTTCGCTGATGGCCATGCTGTCGTCGAGCGAGAACTCGAAGGGCAGGTCGCTGACCTTGCGCGTCAGCAGGGCCAGCGGCATGCGCGAGCCGCCGGCGGCGCGCGCGAAGACGAAGACCATGTCGTCGGGGTTGACCTTGCCCTTGAGGGCCGCGCTCAGCGCCACGCGGCCGCTGACGCTGGCCCCCAGCGGCGCGGCCGCGCCGGCCGGCTTGGCCCCGGCCGTCGCGGCGGGCGCGGGCGCTGCGGCACCGGGCCCGGCGGGCATGCCGGCGCGTTCGCGCGCTTCGGCCAGTGCGCCCTGCAGCTGCTTGGCGAAGTCGCCGTTCGGGTCGGCCTTTTCCACCGCGCGTTGCCACAGGCCGGCGGCGGCCTTGAAGTCGTTCTTGTTGAAGGCCACCGTGCCGGCCAGCGACAGCGCCTTCACGTTGCCGGGATCGAGCTGCAGCGCCTTGAGGATGAGCTTCTCGGGCTCGCCTTCCAGCGTGCGGTTGTTGACCATGGCCGTCGCGTCGGCGAGGTCGGCATAGGCCTGTGCGTCGTCCGGCTTCAGTTCGGTGACCTTCCTGAATGCGGGCAGCGCCTCGGCGAACTTGCCTTGCGCGGTGTAGGTGCGGCCAAGCATGACCCAGCCTTCGACGTCGTCGGGCTTCGCCTTCAGCTTCTCCTGCAGCTTGGCGACCATGGCCTCGATCTGCGCCGCCTGCGTGGAGTGGCCGGCGGCGTCCGGCGAGGCAGCGACGTTCTCGCCCGGGCCCACGCTCCAGCCGTCGTGGTTGCCCATCACGGCATAGCCCACGGCGCCGAAGGCCAGCACGAAAGTGAGCACGCTGAGCATCAGCCCGCGTGGGGCGCGTTCTTCCGGGGCGGGCTTCTCTGCCGCGGCGGCCACCGGCAGCTCGGCCGCAGGTTGGGCCATGACGTGCGCGACGATCTGCCGCTCGACGTCGTCGCGCGATTTCTGCGCCGACTCGCCTTTCAGCGTGCCGTCGGCAATCAGCGCGTCCAGGTGGGCGAGCTTGGCCTTCAGCTCAGCGAGGGACGGGTTTTTCTTGGACATCGTGGGCCGCGTCGGCGGGGTGTTGGGTGTCGGGGTCGAAGTCTTCGGGCCGCGCCTGCTGGCGGCGGCGCAGCATCAGGAACAGCGCCGCCAGCGCGAACACCAGCAGGGCCGGCGGGCCGATCCACAGCAGTGCGGTGGCGGGCTTGAAGGGCGGCTTGTAGAGCACGAAGTCGCCGTAGCGGTCGGTCATGTAGCGGCGGATCTCGTCGGGGCTCTTGCCCTGCTGCAGCTGGGTGCGGATCTGGTTGCGCAGGTCCACCGCCAGGTCGGCGTGCGAGTCGGCGATGGTCTGGTTCTGGCAGACCAGGCAGCGCAGCTCGGCCGACAGCTCCATCACGCGGGCTTCGAGCTGCGGGTTGGTGGTCAGGAGCTCGGCCTCCTTCGCGCCCGCCAGCGGGCTGGCCAGCAGGGCCGCGAGAAGCAGCGCCATCGGTCGGATGAACATTCAGGCGCCTCCCAGCCGCTTCACCAGCGGTTCGATCTTGTCCCGCAGCACCTCGGGCGTCATGGGCCCGATGTGCTTGTAGCGGACGATGCCCTGGCGGTCGATGACGAAGGTCTCGGGCACGCCGTAGACGCCGTAGTCGATGCCGATGCGGCCGTCGGGGTCGGTCAGCGACTCGGCGTAGGGGTTGCCCAGCTGCGCCAGCCAGGCCTGCCCGGCCTTGGGCGTGTCCTTGTAGTTCAGGCCGTAGATGGGCACGGGCGAACGCTTGGCGTAGTCCACCCACAGCGGATGCTCTTCGCGGCAGGGCGTGCACCAGCTCGCCCAGACGTTGAGGATCCAGGCCTTGCCCACCAGCTCGTCGCGGCTGAGGCTCTTGTCGGGCTGGGCCAGCAGCTGGGCCTTGAAGGCCGGCGCCGGCTTGTCGATCAGCGGCGAGGGCACCTCGCGCGGGTTGAGGTTCAGTCCCACGCCCAGGAAGATGGCCAGCACCAGGAACAGTCCCAGCGGCAGCAGGTAGCGCCAGCGGCCGCTGGCGCCTGCCCGGGCCGCGCTCGTCGGCTCGCTCATGCAGCCCGCTCCTGCAAGGCACCGGCGCGCGCGCCGGCGTTCTGCTTCTGGCGGTAGCGGCGGTCGCTCATGGCCAGCAGGCCGCCGGCCATCATGATGAGGCAGCCGCCCCAGATCCAGCTGATGAAGGGCTTGTACTGCACGCGTACCACCCACTCGCCGCTGGGCAGCTGCTCGCCCATCGAGACGTACAGGTCACGCCACAGGTTGGCGTTCACCGCCGCTTCCGTCATGGGGTTCTGCTGCACGCGGTAGATGCGCTTCTGCGGGTTCAGCGTGTCCACCAGGCGCCCGTCGCGGGTGATGGTCATCGTGCCTTCCATGGCCACGTAGTTCGGGCCTTGCACCTGACGCAGGCTCTTCATCTCGAAGCGGTAGCCGACGATCTCGGTGCTGTCGCCCGGGCCCATCTTGACGTCGCGTTCTTCCTGGAAGGTGTTGACCATGGCCACGCCGAAAGCGAAGGCGGCCACGCCCAGGTGCGCCAGCATCATCCCCCACATGGCCACCGGGATCTGCCCCGCACGGTGCAGGATCTGGCCCAGGCTGCCACCGGCCGGCAGCAGGCGCGGCTTCAGGTCGGCCGCCAGCGTGAACACGATCCAGAAGGCCATCATCAGGCCGCCCGTGGTGGTGGCCTGGATCTTCCCGGCAGACCACCCCACGGCCAGCGCAGCCACCAGCGACAGCACCAGCGGCAGCGCCAGCCGACGCGCCAGCACGCCGGCTTCGTCCTGCTTCCAGCGTGTCAGCGGGCCGATGCCCATCACCAGCACCAGCGGCGCCATGAGCAGCGCGAACACGGTGTCGAAGTAGGGCGGGCCGACGGAGATCTTGCCCATGCCCAGGGCGTCGAGGAACAGCGGGTACAGCGTGCCCAGCAGCACCGCACCCGTGGCCGCGGCCAGCATCATGTTGTTGCCCAGCAGCAGGGACTCGCGGCTGAGCAGCGAGAAGCGCTGGCCCAGGCCCACGGTGGGCGCGCGCCAGGCGAACAGCACCAGCGAGGCGCCGATCACGATCACCAGGAAGGCCAGGATGAAGAGGCCGCGGCGCGGGTCCGTCGCGAAGGCATGCACCGAGCTCAGCACGCCCGAGCGCACGAGGAAGGTGCCCAGCAGCGACAGCGAGAAGGCCATGATGGCCAGCCACACCGTCCACACCTTGAAGCTGCCGCGCTTCTCGCTGACGGCCAGCGAGTGGATCAGCGCCGTGCCGGTGAGCCAGGGCATGAAACTGGCGTTTTCCACCGGGTCCCAGAACCACCAGCCGCCCCAGCCCAGCTCGTTGTAGGCCCACCAGCTGCCCAGGCCGATGCCGAAGGTGAGGAAGACCCAGGCGGCCGTGGTCCAGGGGCGCGTCCAGCGCGCCCAGGTGGCGTCCAGGTTGCCGCCCAGCAGCGCCGCGATGGCGAAGGCAAAGGCCACGCTGAAGCCCACGTAGCCCATGTAGAGCATGGGCGGGTGGATCACCATGCCCGGGTCCTGCAGCAGCGGGTTCAGGTCGCGCCCGTCGGCGGCGGCGGGCAGCAGGCGGTCGAAGGGATTGCTGGTGAGCAGCATGAAGAGCAGAAAGCCCACGGCCACCAGCCCCATCACGCCCAGGATGCGCGAAGCGAAGGCCAGCGGCAGCTTGTGGCTGTAGCGCGCCACGGCCACCGTCCAGCCGCTGAGCATCAGCACCCACAGCAGCAGCGAGCCTTCGTGGCCGCCCCACACGGCGGCGAACTGATACCACTTGGGCAGCGCGCTGTTGGAGTTGGACGCCACGTAGAGCACGCTGAAGTCATTGCGCAGGAAGCTGAAGGCCAGCAGCGCGAAAGCGGCAGTGACCAGCAGCCCCTGCAGATAGGACAGCGGCCGCGCCAGCAGCATCCAGCCGCGATGGTCACGGTGTGCGCCGACCAGCGGCAGCACGCCCTGCACCAGCGAGACGCCGAGCGCGAAGTACAGCAGCAGGTGGCCCAGTTCCGGGATCACTTGCTCATCTCCGACATGCCCTTGCCCGCCTTCTCCATGTGCTTGCGCACCTGCTCGGCCTTGGCCACCGCGTCGGCGGCCTCGGGCGGCATGTAGTTCTCGTCGTGCTTGGCCAGCACCTCGCGCGCGACGAACACGCCGTCGGGGCCGAGCTGCCCCTGCGCGACCACGCCCTTGCCTTCCTTGAACAGGTCGGGCAGCACGCCGTCGTACTTCACCGGCACGGCCTTGCCGGTGTCGGTGACGTTGAAGCGCACGGTGACGCCCTCGCGCACCACGGTGCCGGTTTCCACCATGCCGCCGACGCGGAAGGTGCGGCCGGTGGGCGCTTCCTTGTCCGCGATCTGGGTCGGCGTGTAGAAGAACACCAGGTTGCTGCTGAAGGCGTTGAGCACCAGTCCGGCTGCAGCCCCCACGGCCACCAGCACACCCACCACGATGGCAGCTCTCTTGTGACGCGGCTTCATGCACGACCTCCTTCTTCACGAGCGTTGATGAGCGCGCGGCGCGTGCGGGCCGCGGCCAGGTGGCTTTCGACGGCCATCACGAGCAGCGTGACGGCATAGGAACCCCACACGTACAGGCCGTAGCCTCCCATGTTGAGGAAGTCGTCGAAGGATTTCCAGTAGATCGTCGTCATGCCTTGCTCCCCGGGGCGGCGACCAGCGCGCGCACCCACTCCGTGTCTGCTTCCTGCTCGAGCACGATGGCCCGGGCGCGCGTGAACACGACTGCAAAACTGTAGGCCCAGAAGCTGAAGACCATCAGAAGCATTCCGAGCAGCATGGTCGAGGCCATCTTGGGCGCCGCCGTGGCGCTGATGGTGGCGCCCTGGTGCAGCGTGTTCCACCACTTCACGGAGAAGTAGATGATGGGCACGTTCACCGCGCCCACCAGGGCCAGCAGCGCACCGGCGTTGGAGGCGCGGCGGAAGTCGTCGATGGCCTCGGTGAGGGCGATGTAACCGACGTAAAGAAGCAGCAGGATGAAGAAGGACGTGAGCCGCGCGTCCCACACCCACCAGGTGCCCCAGGTCGGCTTGCCCCACAGCGCACCGGTCCAGAGCGCGATGAAGGTCATCAGCGCGCCGGTGGGCGCCAGGGCGCGGGCGTACATGGCGGCCATGCGCGTGTTGAACATCCAGCCGATGGCGGCCCAGAAGGCCATCACCAGGTACAGCAGCATGGCCATCCAGGCCGAAGGCACGTGGATGAAGATGATGCGGTAGGCGTCGCCCTGCTGGAAGTCGGTGGGTGCGACGGCGAAGCCGACCCACAGCCCCGCGGCGGCGAGGATCAGCGTGATGGCCCAGCACCAGGGGATCAGGCGGCCGGCCAGGTGGTAGAAGCGCGAGGGCGCCGCGAAGCGGGTCCAGCGTTGTCGGGCGGTGAGGGCGTTCATCAGTCCATCGAGATGCGCAGGGCGGCGGCGGTGGCCAAAGGCGCGCCGAGCCCGGTGAAGATCAGCAGTGCGCCCAGCAGCGAGAAGTGCGCACGCGCGGACAGGCCGCTTTCCATGGCACCCACGGCGCCGGTGCCGAAGATCAGCGTCGGCACGGTCAGCGGCAGCACGAGCAGGAACACGAGCGCGCCGCCGCTGCGCAGGCCCAGCGTCAGCGCCGCGCCCACCGCACCCAGCATGCTGAGCACGGGCGTGCCCACCAGCAGCGTGGCGGCCAGCGTGGCGATGGCCGGCGGGCTCATGTCGAAGAGCACGCCCAGCAGCGGTGCCGCCAGCACCAGCGGGAGGCCGGTGGTGAGCCAGTGCGCGAAGACCTTGCCGACGACCACCAGCACCAGCGCTTGCGGGGCCAGCAGCATCTGTTCGAGCGAACCGTCGATGTGGTCGGACGCGAACATCTGCGTCACCGAGAGCATGGCCGCCAGCAGCGCACACACCCACACGATGCCTGGGGCGATGGTGCGCAGCGTCTGCGGCTCGGGGCCCACGCCCAGCGGAAACAGGCCGGCGGCCACGATGAAGAACCCCAGCGGCAGCAGGGCCTCTACACGCCTGCGGCGGGCAAGCAGCAGGTCGCGACGGGTGGTGGCCAGCAGCACCGAACTCATGGCAGGGACTGCTTGGCCGCGATGAGCAGGGGCTTCATGGGCGGGCGGATTCTAGGCACGGCCCCCTTAAGGCCGTCTTGCGATTGCTCAAGCAGCGAAGGGCGATCAGGCCGTGGCCCGCGCCGACAGGTCGTGCTCTCGCAGCCCTGGCAGCGGCACGGCCTGGTGGCTGGTGAGCAGCACGGCACCGCCGCGGGCGGCGTGCGCGGCAATCAGTGCCGACAGCTTCTGCGTGCTGGCGGTGTCCAGCGCGTCGTAGGGCTCGTCCAGGATCCAGGTGCGCGGCAGCTCGTCCAGCGCCAGCCGTGCGAGCGAGCCGCGACGTCTCTGGCCCTGCGACAGGTTGCGCACCGGCAGGTGGCGTTGCGCGGTGAGTCCCAGCGTCGCCAGCGCGCGCTCGGCCTGCGCCTGCGGTTCGGGCGCATCGGCCAGCTGCGCCAGGAAGGTCAGGGCTTCCAGCAGCGTGAGGTCGTCCTTCAGCGCGTTCGTGTGGCCGATGTAGAGCACGCCGCGGCGCGCCGGCGTGTCGCCATGCTTGACGGCCTGGCCGTCCCACAGCACTTCGCCGGCGGCCGGTGCCGACAGGCCGGCCAGGATGCGCATGAGGCTGGTCTTGCCGCTGCCGTTGGTGCCGCGCAGCCAGGTGACGCTGCCGGGCTCCAGCCGGATGTCCAGCCCTTCGAACAGCATCCGCCGGCCGCGCTTGCAGGCCAGGCCGCGGCCTTCCAGCGTGCCGGGAGCCTGCGCCATCGGTGCGCCTTGTGCATCCATCGTCGTCATGCGGCGATTGTGCAGTGGGCCGTGCTAGCGTCCCTCAGGAGCCTGGAGAACCCGCCATGACCGACGCCCCCAAAGCCCTAACCCCGAGTTCGCTGGCCGCGCAGATCGACACCGCCGCGCTCGCTCTCGAAGCGCAGGTGATCGCCTGGCGGCGTGACCTACACGAGCACCCGGAACTCGGCAATCGCGAGTTCCGCACCGCTGGGCTCGTGGCCGATCATCTGCGTGCGCTGGGCCTCGACGACGTGCGCACCGGTGTCGCCCACACCGGCGTCGTGGGCCTGCTGAAGGGCGCGCTGCCGGGCCCCGTGGTGGCGCTGCGCGCCGACATGGACGGCCTGCCGGTGGTGGAGGACGTGGACCTGCCCTTCCGCTCGAAGGTGCGCTCCACCTGGAACGGCGAGGACGTGGGCGTGATGCACGCCTGCGGCCACGACTGCCACGTCGCCATCCTCATGGGCGTGGCCAGCGTGCTGTCGGGCCTGCGTGCGCAGCTGCGAGGCAGCGTGAAGTTCATCTTCCAGCCGGCCGAGGAGATGCCGCCCGAGGGCGAGGACGGCGGCGCGAAGATGATGATCGCCGAGGGTGCGCTGGAGAATCCGGTGCCGCAGGCCATCTTCGGCCTGCACGTCACCTCCCGCCAGAACACGGGCGTCCTGGGCGTGCGATCGGGGCCCACCATGGCCAGCAGCGACCAGCTGAAGATCACCGTGACCGGCCGCCAGACACACGGCGCGGCGCCCTGGGCGGGCGTGGACCCCATCGTCACGGCGGCGCAGGTGGTGCTGGGCCTGCAGACCATCGTCAGCCGCGGCCTGGAGATCACGCGCGAGCCGGCCGTGGTGACCATCGGCACCATCCGCGGCGGCGTGCGCGAGAACATCATCCCCGACAAGGTGGAGATGCGCGGCAC
>JAEUPH010000055.1 GCA_016790395.1 Rubrivivax sp.
GCCTCAGCGCCCCAGCACCTTGCGCACCACGTCCGTGAGGTTGGCGGCGGTGAGCTTGAAGTGCTTGAAGAGGGCCGGCGCCGGGGCGCTTTCGCCGAAGGTGTCGATGCCCACCACGGCGGCGCAGCCGTACTTCCACCAGCCGTCGGTGACGCCGGCTTCCACCGCGATGCGCGGCACGCCGGCCGGCAGCACGCTGGTCTTGTAGGCCACGCTCTGGCGGTCGAAGGTGGTGGTGCTGGGCATGCTGACCACGCGCACGGCGATCTTCAGCTTCGCCAGTTCGGCCTGCGCGTGCAGCGCGAGCTGCACCTCGCTGCCCGTGGCCAGGATGACGGCCTGCGCCTTCTTCTTCAGCCCCACCTCGGCCGGCTCGGCCAGCACGTAGGCACCCTTGCCGATGTCGGCGACGCTGGGCTTGGGCAGGCAGGGCAGGTTCTGGCGGCTGAGCAGAAGCGCCGTGGGGCGCGTGGCGTTGGCCAGCGCCATGGCCCAGGCCATCGCGGTTTCGGCCGTGTCGGCGGGGCGCCAGACGTCCAGGTTGGGAATGAGCCGCAGGCTGGCCGCGTGCTCCACGCTCTGGTGCGTGGGGCCGTCTTCGCCCAGGCCGATGCTGTCGTGCGTGAAGACGTGGATCACGCGGCGCTTCATCAGCGCGGCCATGCGGATGGCGTTGCGGCTGTAGTCGCTGAAGGTCAGGAAGGTGCCGCCGTAGGGAATGAAGCCGCCATGCAGCGCCACGCCGTTCATGATGGCCGCCATGCCGAACTCGCGCACGCCATAGTTGATGTGGCGGCCGGGGCGGCCGTCGTCGGCCAGGCGCGGCATGCCGGCTTCGTCGAAGCGCAAGGCCGGCGTGTGGCTGGTGTTGGTGAGGTTGGAGCCGGTGAGGTCGGCACTGCCGCCCAGCAGCTCGGGCAGGGCCTTCGTGAAGACCTCCAGCGCCTGCTGGCTGGCCTTGCGGCTGGCCACGGTCTCGGCCTTGGCCTGCAGGTCCAGCACGGTGTCGGCCACCAGGCGGCCGAAGCCTTCGGGCAACTCGCCGTTGGCGCGCCGCGCGAACTCGTCGGCCAGCTCGGGGAAGGCGGCGCGGTAGGCGTCGAAGGCGGCCACCCATTGCGCGTGCGCCTGCGCGCCGCTGGCCCGGGCGTCCCAGGCCGCGTAGGCCGTTTCGGGCACGACGAAGGGCTCGCTGCCCCAGCCCAGCGCTTCGCGCGTGAGCTTGATCTCTTCACCGCCCAGCGGTTCGCCGTGCGCCTTGGAGGTGCCGGCGCGGTTGGGCGAGCCCTTGCCGATGGTGGTGCGGCAGACGATGAGCGTAGGCTTGCCGCTGGCCGCCCGGGCCTGCGCGATGGCCGCGTTCAGCGCCGCCACGTCGTGCCCGTCGACAGGCCCGATGACGTTCCAGCCGTTGCCGGCGAAGCGCAAGGCCACGTCGTCCACGTACCAGGGCTGCACCTTGCCGTCGATGCTGATGCCGTTGTCGTCGTACAGCGCCACCAGCTTGTCCAGCTTCCAGGCGCCGGCCAGCGCCACGGCCTCGTGGCTGATGCCTTCCATCAGGCAGCCGTCGCCCAGGAAGACCCAGGTTCGGTGGTCGACGATGGCGTGGCCGGGCCGGTTGAACTCGGCGGCGAGCAGCTTTTCGGCGAGCGCGAAGCCCACCGCGTTGGCCAGGCCCTGGCCCAGGGGGCCGGTGGTGGTCTCCACGCCGGGCGTGACATCCACCTCCGGGTGGCCCGGCGTCTTGCTGTGCAGCTGGCGGAAGCTGCGCAGCTCGCTCATCGGCAGCTCGTAGCCGGTGAGGTGCAGCAGCGCGTACAGCAGCATCGAGGCATGGCCGTTGCTCAGCACGAAGCGGTCGCGGTCGGGCCAGCGCGGCGAGGCCGGGTCGTGCTTGAGGGCGCCGCCCCACAGCGCGACGGCCATCTCGGCCATGCCCATGGGGGCGCCCGGGTGACCGGAATTGGCTTGCTGCACGGCGTCCATCGCCAGCGCGCGCACGGCGTTGGCCATCAGGGACAGGGAGGCGGCGTCTTGGGGCAGGGGCATCGGAGTGGGCGCCGCTGGACGGCGCGGAGGAAGCTGGCAGATCGGGGGGAACCCCGGATTCTAGGAGGGCGGGCCGCGGCCACGGGGTGATCCTTATCATCCGCCGCATGCTGGGCCTGCACCTCACCGCCGACCTGCGCGGCTGCCCGGCCCAGGCGCCGCTGATGACCGACGCCGACGCGTTGCGCCGCTTCTGCCTGCGCGCCGTGGCCGACGCCGGCCTGCAGGCCGTGGGCGAGCTGTTCCATCCCTTTCCGGCGCCGGGCGGCGTCACCGGCATGGTGCTGTTGGCGGAGTCGCATCTGGCCGTGCACACCTGGCCGGAACTGGGTGCGGTGACGCTGGATGTCTACGTCTGCAACCGGGGCGCCGACAACGGCGCGCGGGCCGCGGCCCTGCTGGCGACCCTGGAGGCGGCCTTCACGCCGGCCGTTGTCGAGCACCACCGCGTCAGGCGCGGTGACCCGGCCGCTTGACCTGAGTCAAGCACCCCGGCGCGCCGCGCGGCGATGCTGCCGGGACCATGCGCCACGCTTCCCTGGACATCATTCACGCCGAACACCAGGCCCTGGCGGCCATGCTGCGGTCCCTTCAGATGCTGCTGGCGCAGTCGCGCCGCGACGGCAAGACGCCGGACTTCGAAGTCCTGCGCGCCATGCTCTTCTACATCGACGAGTTCCCCGAGCGGCTGCACCACCCGAAGGAAAGCGAACTGCTGTTCCCGGCCATCCTGGCGCGCTGCCCCGACCTCGCCCACGTGATCGCCAAGCTGGACCAGGACCACGCCCGCGGCGAACGCGCCGTGCGCGACCTGGAGCACGCGCTGCTGGCCTTCGAGATGATGGGCGACTCCCGCCGCGTGGCCTTCGAGCGCGCGGCCGAGACCTACGTCCGCCAGTACCTGGAGCACATGGCGGTGGAGGAGACCGAGATCCTGCCCGCCGCGCGCAAGCACTTCGGCGTGGACGACTGGGCCGTGCTGGACGCCGCCTTCGAGGCCAACGCCGACCCGCTCACCGGCCACCTCGCGCAGCCCGACTACCAGCCGCTGTTCCAGCGCATCCTGGCGCATGCGCCGGCGCCCATCGGCTTGGGTGAAGCGAAGGACGCTTAGCCGGTCCGGACCGGGCGAAGCCGAAGCGTGAAGTTGCGCAAAGGCGCGCCGTGGCGGTGCACGCCCGGGCGCTGCTTGGCGTTCAATCGCGGTCGTCCACTTTTCCTGGGAGAGACCCGATGAAGATGCTCCACCACGGGCTGCTGGCCCTTTCCGTGCTCGCTGCCTTCACGGCGCAGGCTGCCGAACCTGCCGTGCCGGCCAAGGTGCTCAAGGCCTGCAAGGAAGACATCAAGACCCTGTGCGAAGGCGTGCAGCGTGGCGAAGGCCGCATTGCCGCCTGCCTGAAGGAGAAGGCCGACAAGGTGAGCGACGGCTGCAAGGCCGCCGTGAAGGACGCTGCTGCGGCGCGCAAGGGCGCCAAGGCGGCCCTCTCGGGCGGCTGAAGCCCGCTTCAGCGCCGCCGGGGCAGCGTGGCCGCCTGCTCCCCGAGGTCCCAGAACAGCCCTGCCATCAGGCCCAGGGCTTCGCGCGCCACGGGGGCCAGCAGGTGCTCGTTCGGCGCGTGCTGGCAGCAGGCGGCATAACTGTGCGGGACCCACACCGTCGGCAGGCCCAGGAGGTCGGCGAAGACGTCGTTGGGCAGGCTGCCGCCCAGGTTGGGCAGCAGCACGGGCGCGCGGCCGGTGCTGCGTTCGATGGACGCCAGCGTGAAGCGCACCCAGGCGTCGTCGGGGTCCAGGCGCGTGGCGGCCATCACCACCGGCTCGCTGACCTCGATGGCGCCGAAGCCGCGCGCCGCCAGGTGCGCCAGCACGGCCTGGCGCAGCCGCGCCACGTCGGTGCCGACCACGAACCGCAGGTGCATCGTCGCCTTCGCCGTGGGCGGGATCGCGTTGACCGGGAAATCGGGGTTGCCGGTGACCATGGCCAGCACTTCGAGCGTGTTCCAGGCGATCACGCGCTCGGCCGGCGTCAGGCCGGGCTCGCCCCAGTGGGCGTCCACGGCAGGGTCACCTGCGTCGCCGCCGAAGCTCAGGCCGGCCAGCGCCGCACGCACATTGGCCGGGATGGGCGGCGGGCGCAGGCCGTCGACGAGGATGCGGCCCTGGCCGTCCACCATCGAAGCGATGGCGTTGGCCAGCACCGTGCCCGGGTTGCGCAGCAGCCCACCCCAGTTGCCGCTGTGGTGCGCGCCTTCGCGCAGCTTCAGCGTGAGTTCGAAGTTGGCCACGCCGCGCGAGCCCAGGAACACGGTGGCGCGGTCGCGCTGCTGGCGCGGGCCGTCGCTGGCGATCAGCACGTCGGCCGCCAGGTCGGCGCGGTGCGCCTCGCAGAACGTGGCCAGACCCGGTGAGCCGGTCTCCTCACCCGTTTCCACCAGCCACTTGACGTTGAAGCCGAGCCGGCCGCGTGCAGCCAGCACCTGCGCCAGCGCGGCGATGTTGATGCCATGCTGGCCCTTGTTGTCGGCGGTGCCGCGGCCGTAGAGGCGTTCGCCGTCCTGCACCACGGTCCAGGGGCCGGCGCCTTGCGTCCAGCTCCCGTCCTGGCCGCGGATGACGTCGCCGTGGCCGTACATCAGCACCGTCGGCAGTTCGTCCGCCTCGTGGCGCGTGGCGACGAGAAAGGGGCCGTAGCGGCCTTCCGGGTTGGGGTGGATGCTGAACGTGAAGCCCAGCGCCGCCAGCGTCGGGCCGATCTCGTCGGCCAGATAGGCCTGCAGCGCCGGGCCGCTGACGTCGTCCTGGCTGGCGGTGCGAAACGCGACGCGACGCGCCAGGTCGCGCACGAAGGCACCGCTGTCGAAGTGCGCCTGCGCCGCCGCGATGGCCGCTTCGCGTCCGCTCACGGCTTGCTGACGAGTTCGAAGTGTTCCACCACCGGCGGCGCGGCAAAGAAGGGGCCGACGATGGCGCGCCACTCCGCGAACAGCGGGCCGCCGCGGAAAGCCACGGTGTGGTCTTCCAGCGTCTCCCAGAAGATCTGCAGGATGTAGCGCTCGGGGTTCTCGACGCCGCGGTTCACCTTGGCGCCCTTGAAGCCCTGGGCGCGGGCGACGACGGTGTGGATGCCACGCTGGATGGCCTCTTCGAAGGCGGCGTTGCGGCCGGGGGCGATGCGGATGTCGGCAATTTCCAGGATCACGTCGGGGTCTCCTCGTGGCTCGGGGCCGCAAGTCTCTCACTCCGGCGCTGCCGAGGGCGGATGCGGCAAAAGTCACGCCGCAGGGGCAGGCTCGTGGGAGGACCCATCCCGTCGGATCGGCCAGCCTGTGTGCGAACGTGAGCCGGCCTCAAGTCGGGCGAGCCAGCGCCCGAAAACAGCGGTGAGAGGCGAGCCCGCGTGGGGCCCGTCGCAGCCCTTCGACCCTCCGCCATGTCCCAGATCCGCACCATCGCCGTGGAAGACCTCCGAGTCGGCATGTACGTCCAACTGGATGGAGGCTGGCTGTCGCACCCTTTCCCCCTCTCGGCGTTCAAGCTGGGCACGGCCGATGAAATCCGCACCATCCAGCGCCTGGGCCTCAAGCAGGTGCGCTGGGTGCCGGAGAAGAGCGACCTCGAAGGTGAGCAGGCCGAGGCCACGGCGCCGGGGTCCGAGCCGCTCGCGCAGGCGCCGGCGAGTCCCGAGGAACGGGCCGAGCGCGAGCGCCAGGCCTGGCTGGCCGATCAGCGGGCCGCCGCGCGGCGCTGCGAACAGCAGTTCGGCGAGGCGGCGCGCGCCTGGCGCGAGGCCTGGGACGGCGCCGGGGCGCGGCCGCAGGACGCCGGCCGCACCACCACCGCGCTGGCCCGCGCGATGCTGGACAAGATGCTGGCCGCCGAGGACGTGGGCATCCGCCTCGTGCACGGCGGCGGTGACCGCCACGCCGCGCACGCGCTGAACGTGGCGGTGATCGGCATGCTCATCGGCCGCACGCTCGGCATGACCGATGCCGACATGCAGGACCTGGGCGTCGGCGCGCTGATGCACGACATCGGCAAGCAGGACCTGCCCGACCGCCTGCGTCACCATGAGGACGGCTTCTCCGCCTCGGAAACCGCGGCCTACCGCGAGCACGTCTCGCGCGGCCTGCTGCAGGGCCGGCGCATGTTCCTCGCCGAAGGCGCGCTGACGGTCGTGGCGCAGCACCACGAGAACGCCGACGGCAGCGGCTTCCCGCAGCGCATCGGCAGCGAGCGCATGACGCTGGCCTCACGCATCGTGGCCATCGTCAACCGCTACGACAACCTGTGCAACCCGGCCACGCGCGCCATGGCGCTGACCCCGCACGAGGCCGTGGCCATGCTCTTCGCCCAGGGCCGCGCGCGCTTCGATTCCGCCGTGCTCAACGCCTTCATCCGCATGATGGGCGTCTATCCGGCGGGCTCGCTGGTGCAGCTGACGGACGACCGCTACGGCCTTGTCGTCGGCGTCAACTCCAGCCGGCCGCTGAAGCCGCGCGTGCTGGTGCACAGCCCGCCGAAGAGCCGCACTGCCAGCGCCGACCTGCAGCTCATGGATCTGGAAACGCTGCCGGATCTGGGCATCCGCCGCAGCCTGCCGTCGACCAAACTGCCGCCGGCCGTGCTGGCGGCGCTCGACCCGCGGCCGCGGGTCACCTACTACTTCGAGCCGCTGGTGCGCGAGAGCGCGTCAGAGGCCCTTGCGGCGTGAGCGAAACACCTGTCACGGCGTGGTCGGCCCTGCTCGACGCCCTGCCGCATGCGGCCTGGGTGGCGGCACTCGACACGCAGCGCGTGGTGGCCGCCAATGCTGCCGCCGGCGGCCTGCTCGGCCGGCCGGCGCCGGTGCTGCCCGGGGCCGATGCCCTGGCGCTGTGTGCCTCACCCGAGGACGCCGCCTGGTGGCAGGCCGCCTCGGTGGGCGACCGTTCGCCGCTGCACTCCGACGTGGTGGTCGCCGCGGCCGACGGCCGCCTGGTGCACGCCAGCCGCAGCCTGAAGGTGCTGCCCGACGGCCGCCACGCGCTGGCCGTGCTGTGCGACCGCAGCAGCGAGGTGCGCGCCGAGGAGGCCCGCGAGACGCTGATGGCGGAGTTGCAGGCGACGCTGGAGTCCACCGCCGACGGCATCCTCGTCACCGACGCCACGGGCCGCATCACCGCCTTCAACCGCCGCTTCGCCGAGATCTGGTCGCTGGCGCCTGAACTGCTGCAGCAGGACGACGACCTGGTGATCCAGGACGCGATGCTGCGCGCCGTCAGCGATGCCCTGGCCTTCCAGACCCGCCAGCGCGTGCTGCGCGAGACCCCGGGTGCCGTGGCCACCGACCGCATCGAGCTGCTCAACGGCCGCGTGCTGGAGCGCGTGACCCGGCCGCTGGTGCGCGGCGGCCGCACGCAGGGCCGCGTGTGGTCCTTCCGCGACCTCACCGAGCGCCTGGCCGCCGAGGAGAAGATCGAGGAGCTGTCGCTGCACGACACGCTCACCGGCCTGCCCAACCGGCGCTCGCTGGCCGACCGCGTGGCCGTGGCCGCGGCCGACGCGCGGCGCGACGGCGGTGCCTTTGCGCTGCTGGTGATCGACCTCGACCGCTTCCGCCAGATCAACGACAGCCTGGGCCACGAGCTGGGCGACCGCGTGCTGCAGACGGTGGCCGAGCGCATCCAGGGCTGCCTGCGCGCCGACGACCTGCTGGCGCGCCTGGGCGGCGACCAGTTCGCCGTGCTCGTGCAGCCGGCCGACGCGGCGGCGGCCGAGTCCACGGCGCGGCGCGTGCTCAACGTGGTGGCCCAGCCCACCACGGTGGACGGCGCGGCCTTCACGCTCACCTGCAGCATCGGCGTGGCCATGGGGCCCTCGCAGGGCGCCCGCCTGGACGACCTGGCGCGCCATGCGGAAACGGCGATGCGCGCCGTCAAGGCCTCCGGACGCGCGCACTTCCGGGTGCACCAGGCGCGCGCCGAGGGCGACCGCCGGCGCCACATGAAGCTGGACCATGCCATGCGCCAGGCGCTGGTGAGCGGCCGCTTCCGGCTGCACTACCAGCCGCAGGTCAGCCTGGACGACGGCAGCATCGTCGGCGCCGAGGCCCTGCTGCGCTGGCGCGACCCCGAGATGGGCGAGGTGTCGCCGGCGCAGTTCATCCCGGTGGCCGAGGACAGCGGCTTCATCGTGCACATCGGCGAGTGGGTGCTCGGCCAGGCCGTGCGCCAGGCGGCGCTGTGGCACGGCCGCGGGCATGCGCTGCCCATCGCGGTGAACGTCTCCGCGCTGCAGTTCCGCCAGCCGCACTTCGTCGACCGCGTCTCCGGGCTGCTGGCCGTGGCCGGCGTGCCGCCGCGGCTGCTGGAGCTGGAACTCACCGAGTCCGTGCTGGTGCACGACGTGGACGAGGCGCTGACGCGCCTGCACGCCCTGGACAAGCTGGGCGTGCAGCTGTCCATCGACGACTTCGGCACCGGCTACTCCAGCCTCGCGTACCTGAAGCGCTTCCGCATCGGCAAGCTGAAGATCGACCGCAGCTTCGTCAGTGGCCTGCCCGCCGACGAGAGCGATGCGGGCATCGTGCGCGCCATCCTGCAGATGGCCCGCGCCCTGGGCATGCGCGTCATCGCCGAGGGCGTGGAGACCGAGGCGCAGCGCCAGTTCCTGCAGGACGAGGGCTGCCACGAGTTCCAGGGCTGGCTGTACGCGCCGGCGCTGGACGCGCTGAGTTTCGAGCAGCGTCTGGTGCAGGCGGCCCCGGCGCCGCCGGCGGCGCCCTCGGGGCGACGCATCCGACTCGTGCGGAATTGACTCCTCGCCGCGGGTAATCTGCCGCGTCTGGGCCCCCGCCCGGGGGCACAATGGGCGACACGACAAAGGCGCCCGCGATGATCTACAAGTTCAAGAGCCCGGCCACGGGCGACGTGATCATGCTCGGCCCCAACGGCGACCAGCTGCTTCGCGTGCTGGGCCGCGAGCCGGCGCCACGCGGCATCTTCGAGGTGGCCGACATGCCGGGGGCCATCGACGCACTGCAGGCCGCCATCGAGGCCGACGAACAGCCCGCCGAGGACGAGGACCGCCCCGCGCCGGTGGGCCTGCGCGCGCGCTTCTGGCCGATGGTGGACATGCTGCGCCGCGCCCACGCCGCCGAGGCCGTGGTCGTCTGGGGCGCCTGAAGAAGACCGACAGATCCAGGGACGGACAACGGCAACACAGGACATCCGGAAGACCGACGATGAAGCTCTGGAGCGACAGCTGGACCAACGGTGACCGCATTCCCGCGCGCTACGCGGCGGGCCGCCCCGACGGCAAGGGCGCCGCGGTCTTCAGCGACAACCTCAACCCGCACCTGGCGTGGAGCGACGTGCCGGCCGGCACGCAGTCCATGGTGCTGATCTGCCACGACTTCGACGTGCCCAGCCGGGGCGACGACGTCAACCAGCCCGGCCGCGAGGTCAGCGCCGAGCTGCCGCGCGTGGACTTCTTCCACTGGGTGCTGGTCGACCTGCCGCCGCGCCCGATGGAAATCGCCGAGGGCGAGTTCAGCCGCGGCTTCACGCCGCGCGGCAAGCCCGGCCCGGCGGCCCGCGGCGAGATCCGCCACGGCCTGAACGACTACACCGGCTGGTTCGCCGGCCACGCCGAGATGGCGGGCCAGTACTTCGGCTACGACGGCCCCTTCCCGCCCTGGAACGATTCGCTGGTGCACCACTACGTGTTCACGCTCTACGCGGTGTCCATTCCCCGGCTGCCGCTGGAGGGCGTGTTCACCGGCCCGCAGGTGCGCGAGAAGCTCGCCGGCCGCGTGCTGGGCGAGGCCACCTTCTCCGGCACCTACACCCTGAACCAGCGGCTGCTGGACGCCGGGATCTGATCCCGGGGCGATGCGCGAACCGACCCTGCTGTTCGCGCTTCGCCATGGCCAGACGGCCTGGAACGCCGAACTGCGCATCCAGGGCCAGCTGGACGTTCCGCTGAACGACACCGGGCGCTGGCAGGCAGCCCGCCTGGCCGAGGCGCTGGCCGATGCCGGCATCGCGGCGGTCTACACCAGCGACCTGCAGCGCGCACGCGCCACGGCCGAGCCGCTGGCGCTGGCGGCCGGCGCGCCTCTGGTGGCCGACGTGCGCCTGCGCGAGCGCGGCTTCGGGCAGTTCGAGGGCCACACCTACGCCGACATCGAGGCGCGCTGGCCCCAGGCCGCCGCGCGCTGGCGCCGGCGCGAAGCTGGCGCCGGCCCCGAAGGTGGTGAGACCCTGGAGGCCTTCTACGCGCGCAGCGTGGCGGCGGTGTGCCACATCGCCGCCGCGCACCCGGGCCAGACGATTGCCGTGGTGGCCCACGGTGGCGTGCTGGACTGCCTGTACCGCGCCGCCGTCGGTGTGGCGCTGGAGGCACCGCGCAGCTGGCAGCTGGGCAACGCCACCATCAACCGGCTGCTCTACAACGGCGAGCGCCTGTCGCTGGTCGGCTGGAGCGACGAGGGCCACCTGGACGGCGACCCCCTCGCCTGAGCAGGCTCAGCGACGGATCTCGCGCCAGGCGTTCTTGGCCGGCGGGATCACCGTGCCCAGCGGCAACACGGTCTTCTTGATGGCGCGGTCGGACAGCTGCACCGTGCCGTGCAGCGTGCCCGTGGAGTCGCGCAGCACCACCACGCGTGAGGACGTGGCGTTGTTGGACAGCAGCTGCGAGGCCGCACCGTCGGCGGCACCCGTGACCACCTTGCCGGTGGTCACGTTCACCAGGTACATGTAGCTCTGCTGCGAGCAGTCGGTGCTGCCCTGCTTGTTGCTGACGAAGGCCACGGCGCCGTAGGCCACCACGGCGTCGGTGTTGATCTGCTCGCCCGCCGGGATGTCCATGTACCAGCCGCGCTGCGTCGCCCAGTCCAGCGCGTCGCCCGTGACTTCGGGGTTGCTGCCGCGCGTGTAGGTGCGCAGCACGAGGCTGCTGCGCGCGCTGTCGATGAGCGCGCCGTCGGCGATGGCGTAGAAGGTCTGGGTCTTCGTGCTGCCGAAGTCGCCGATGTCGAGGATGCGGCCCGTGCCGACCAGCACCACGCGCTTGCCGCTGATCATCACCAGTTCGGGCACCGAGGTCACGGGCTGCAGGTTGCCGCTGCCGTCCTTCAGCACGGCGATGCGGTCGGCCGCGATGTCGGAGCCCGCGGCCGCCGTGAGGTCGAAGCGCCAGAGGTTGCCCAGCAGGTCGCCGCCGTAGGCGTACTTCACCAGGCCGTCGGATTCGCGGAACGCCGCCACGTGGGCCAGGCCCGCTTCGGCGCCGCCGGCCGTGCCCTCGCTCGTCTTGTAGGACTTGATGACCGAGCCGTCGCTGGCCTTGAGCATCCACAGCCGGCCCTTGCCGTCGCCGATGCTCTGCCCGTTGTCGTAGCCCGAGGTGACGAGCACGACGTCGGTGTCGACGCCGGCGAGCTTCACCCGCGCATAGACCGGCTTGCCGACGGTGTAGCCCATGTTGGCGCGGTTGCCGGCGTCGGCCGCGGTCGGGAAGATCCACTTGAACTGTGCCGCGGCCTGCGCGGCGTTCAGGTTGCGCGGCGAACTGACGTTCAGCGCGTAGTAGCTGCGTCCGGCGGCGCCCAGGCCGCCCACCAGCATCTTGGAGCCGTCGCTGAGCTTGCCGTAGCTGGGCGTGGCGTCCAGCAGCGTGCTGTAGACCCAGCCGCGCTGCACCGACTGGCCGATGGCCGCCAGCTTGTCCTGCGGCATGTAGGCCCACATCTCGTCGCCGGTGAGCGTGTCGAAGGCGTGCAGCATGCCCTCGCCCGAGGCCACGTACACCGTCTGCTCGTCGCGCGCCAGCACCGGCTCGGAGTTCACCACCGCACCCATCAGCGCCGAGCGGATGCGGAAGATGTCGCCCTCGCCGGTGCGCTTGCCGCGGATGTAGTCCACCACCTGCGCATCGGTGTAGGCCACGGTGTCGGGGTTCACCGAGGCGCCGAAGTTGGCGGCCGTGAACTCCAGGCCGCTGCCGCCGCTGGAACTGAAGATCTTGCGGTCGGACCAGACGGCCGTGGCCAGCCGGCCGGCGGCCGACCACTTGACGACGTTGGAGATCACGGCGGTGGCGACGTTGATGTCGCGCGCTTCCAGGTCGCCCGTCCAGCCGCGCTGGTTGTAGTAGCCGAGGTAGGCCTTGCCGTCGCTGCGGTCCAGGTTGACCGCGCTCACGGCCACGCCACCCTGCGCGCCCTGCTGGCTGAGGATGTCGTTCAGGCCGTCGCGGATCTTGATCGCGGTCTCCTCGGGCGTCGTGGCCAGGTACATCTTGCCGCGACCGTTGATGGTGGCGTGCCAGAGGTCGTCGATCATCGTCGCCGTGTTGGACACCGGCGCCGGCCAGGTGGGCGCGCTGGTGAACGGGTTGGGCGCGCCCGGCCACAGCGTGCCCTTCATGCCCAGCGTCAGCGCGTAGGTGTTGACGTGCAGGTCGGGGTTCAGGTCGGCGTTCTCCGTCGCGGCGTCGCCGATGGGCACCTTGCCGGCGGCCAGCGCCGAGGCGCCCGACGAACGCAAGGGCAGCGTGTAGTAGGCCAGCGCCTTGTCGGCCAGCGAGGACGCGGCGGTGGTGGTGTACGGTGCGCTGCCGCCCCAGGTGGCCGAGACGTAGGCCGGCGGCGCCACGGCGCCGTCGTTGGCGAAGCCGTCGGTGATGATGAAGTTGGCGTTGCGCTGGCAGGCGTACTGGACGACGGCCGTGTTGGTGTCGAACTGGTCGCGGATGTACTTCATCGTCGCGTGCGTCGGCGTGCCGCCGTCGCCTTCGGCGGTGTAGAAGATGCCCGCGACGCGGAAGCGGTTCAGCGACGCGGCGGTGGCCTCGCTGTCGTACATGGTGGGCGCGACGCGGTTGTTGAAGGCCACCACGCCCAGCCGCATGCCGGCGATGTTCTCCAGCACCTCGCCCATGCCGGCGGCCAGCATCAGCCGGCGCTTGCGGTAGTACTGGAACCAGTTGGCGAAGTTCTGCATCTCGTCGGCATAACTGCGGCCCGACGGGAAGGTGTTGCCGGCCTTGATCTCGTAGCGCTTGAGCGTCTGGCCGTCCCAGTTGGTGACGCAGGTGGTGCCGTCGGCGGTGCAGGCCTCCTTGTTCCAGAAGGTGGCGGGGTAGTAGGGCACGGTGGCCTTGCACAGGCCCTGGCCCGTCGTCACGACGGAAGGCAGGGCACCCGGTGCCGCGGCCCACAGGCAGTTGATGTCGGTGGCGTTGGCCGGGATCGTGGTGCCGGGCAGGAAGGTGAAGCGCCAGTCGAAGCCGCTGTTGTTGATGTCGGCGTTCAGCGCCACCGTCGTGGTGCCGTTGGCGGGGTGGGCCTTGGCCGCGCCCGGTGCGGCGTTGCCGTAGTTCTGCAGCGCCCCGCTCACGTAGGCCGGTGCCCAGGGCACGTAGGTCTTGTTCGAGCTGTAGTAGATCGTGTTGTAGGCCGGCGAACGCGTCCAGGCCATCTCCGGGGTCGGCGGGATCGCGTAGCCGTACTGCCAGGCCGGGTCGCCGTAGACCTTGTTGCCGGCGCCGGTGCCGGTGGGGAACAGGTAGAACATGTTCCAGTCGGCGGCGGCCGAGCCGGTGCGCGGCTTGCCGTCCGGGTACTGCGTGGCGCTCCAGTAGTTGAAGTAGACCCAGCCCTGGAAGTGGCCGTCGATCATCACCTCGGCGTCCATGGAGCCCGACTCGTCCATCGCGAAGATGACGTTGGGCTTGGCCAGCACCGAGGCCTTCAGCGGCAGTTCGGCCAGGTTGGTCGCCTGCGTGGCGGCGCTGCCCAGCAGCCC
This sequence comes from Rubrivivax sp., assembly GCA_016790395.1. Lineage (GTDB taxonomy): Bacteria > Pseudomonadota > Gammaproteobacteria > Burkholderiales > Burkholderiaceae_C > Rubrivivax. Next base: position 13,848 of record JAEUPH010000055.1, read on the forward strand.
GGCGAGGGCCAGGGCGCTGGCGGCGAGTTGCATCAGGGGCTTCATGGCTTGTCCTTCAGGGAATGGGCCTCAGCCCTTCGTGACGAGGGACTGGACCCAGGTCTGCGTGTCCTTCGGCCCGGTCACGCGCACGGTGATGCGGAACTGGCGCGAGTTGGGCGGGTCCAGAGCTTCCTTGCCGTAGACCATGCTTTCCGGCGACTGCGGGATCTGCTTGACCAGGCACTGCCGCAGCGTCTCGGTGACGTTGGCCTGCGTGCACATGCGCTCGACGATGTAGCGCACGCTGTAGGCGCCCACCGTGACCTCGGGCGCGTTGTTCCAGTTGATGTTGGGCAGGCCGGCCGCGTCGGCGGCCTGGATCGAGGCCCAGTACCAGTTGCCGGCGTTCGCCTCTTCGGCGGCCAGACCCTTGACGGCGGCGTAGGCGGTGTTCACGCCCACCTCGGAGGCCTGCAGCGAGGCTTCGCGGTAGGCGCTGTTGCCGCTGGCGAGCACGCCGATCTCGGTCATTCGCGACAGCGCCACGCCGCCCAGCAGCATCACGCTGAGCAGCAGCAGCACCATCAGCAGCGTCACGCCGCGGCGTGCAGAGGCGTTGAGGCGTCTCACGATGTCATCCCGATCACGAGGTTGCGCATCGGCACCACGACGATGGCCGTGCGGTAGCGGAAGCAGCGCCAGTTGTCCACGTCGGAAACCACGGCGGTGCCGAACAGGGCGGGCATCGCGGTGGTGGCCTGGCAGATGCCGTTGGCGTCGGGCTTCTCGGCCTGCGTGCTGCGCGTGACCACGCCGATGCGGATGGCGCGCACGCGCGGCAGCAGCGCGGCGGTGAGCGTCTCGAAGCCACCGGACGCGTCGGTCCAGCTCTCCAGCGCCGTGCTGCCGGCCGCGGCGGCGGCGATGCCGTACTGCGCGCGGAAGGCCACCACGTTGCGCACCAGCACCACGGGGTCGCCGCCGAAGGGGCGCTCCAGGCGCAGATCCGTGCCTTCGCGGCGGTAGCGCGTCCAGCGCAGGTCACCCAGCAGCGCGACGCGGCCGATGTCGGGATAGTCGTTCGCCGTGTAGGTCGGGTTGGTGGTGAAGGCCTTCTGGTTGAAGCGGCCGGCGGCGCCGAAGGTCAGCAGCTGCGGCGTGGTGTCGGTGGAGGCCGTCACCGCGGTGACGCTGCGCACCAGGCAGGGCTGGCCCGGCGTCGCCGGTGCCAGCAGCACGGCCTGGCCGGCGACCACGGGCAGCAGCGAGCGCACCTCGGCGGCAGCGCCGGTCGAGGCGGACTTCAGCAGCACGTTGGCGCCCGAGGCCACCTGCGTGGCCGAGGCGATGTCGATGCGGTCGCCGCTGGCTTCGGCGGTGATGCGCACCGGCAGGAAGTCCACGCCGTCCTGCACCACGGTGGTCTCGACGCTGAGGTTGAGCTTGGTGCACAGGTACTGCTTGTCGCCGAAGAAGCCCAGTCCACCGGTGGCCACGTCGTCGCGGATGGCGGCCAGCGCCGTGCTGGCGTTGACCAGCGTGCCGCCGGTGCCGATGCCCTGGCGCTGCGAGGCCAGGAACATCTGGGCGCTGCCGGCGGCCGCCAGGCCGACGAGCAGCGACACGACCATGCCGACCATGACCTCGATCATGGACAGGCCGCGCGGCAGCGCGCGCTGCAGTCTTTCAGGGGCGTACATCGGTCACCGTCCTCAGCGTTCGGGTTTCGCCGTTGTCCTTGCCGGTCCAGGTGATGGTCAGCGTCATGCGACCGGTGGCGGCGTCCAGGCCCGCCGTGGTGGCCACCGTGCCCGGCAGCGTGCCGGCCACGCGCGCGGCCCAGGCCGTGGTGCGGGCCTTGGCGTCGGCATTGCCGCAGGCGCCGGCCTGCGGCAGCGTGTAGCAGGCGGCATTGCCCACGTCGACCAGCACGGTGCTCAGGTGCTCGGCGGCCAGCTGCGTGGCCACCTGGCGCGAGGTCGACTCCGTGGTCTGCGCCACCATGCGGTTCTGGAAGCGCGTCATCGCCAGCATGCCCAGCGAGAGCACGAGCAGCGAGATCATCGCGTCGAAGAGTCCGAAGCCGCGCGCCACGCGCGCCGGCTTCAGCAGGAGAGCTTGTTGCCGCATAGACGTATGGCACCCCCGGCATCGACGCGCAGACCCGGACAGCGGTGGTCGGCGTCGCACACGGCGGTGGCGTGGCTCAGGTTGAAGGCGACGGCGGCCAGGTTGGTGGGCCAGCCCGAACTGCCGAAGGACACGGTGGCATTGCCGATGGTCACGTTCTCCGGCAGTTGCCGCGTGCGCAGCGTCACCGGGTTGTCCGGATCGGCGAGGTCATCGACCGTGATGACGTTGTTGTTGGTGGCCAGGCGCACCGTGCGGTTGCGCTTGATCGCCTCGCTCTGCGCGAAGAGCGATTCGGCGTACAGCAGGTTGCCGCCTTCGCGCAGCCGCGAGTTCACGCCGTAGTCGCTGAAGAAAGGCGTCGCCGCCAGGGCCAGCAGCGAGGCGATGGCGAAGGCCACCATCAGTTCGATCAGCGTCAGGCCGTGGCGGATGGGGCTCAGCTGTCGCATGAGGTGCCTCCCTTGGTGGACCAGCAGGCGTTGTTGGCGCCCTTGGGGTGGGCCGTGGTGGCGCGCGCGCCGGCCTGGTTGATGGTGTAGGTGTAGCCGTCCATCGGTCCGCTGCCGGTGGCCGTGGCGGTGTAGGTCTGGCCGTTGTTGGCCTGCGCGCAGGTCACCGTGAAGTTCGTGGGCTCGGGCACCGCCATCGCGCACGTGGCGCCCACCGCCGGCGGGCAGGCGTTGGCGTAGCAGCCGGTGTCCTGGTAGCGCTGTTCCATGCGCGTGGCGTAGCTGGACAGCGCCTCCAGGCCGGCCGGCACGCGCGAGCGCTGCACGTAGCCCGTGTAGGCCGGCAGGGCCACGGCGCCCAGGATCGCCAGGATGGCCAGCGTGACCATCACCTCGATGAGCGTGAAACCTCGATTGCGCAAGACAGACATGACCAGACACCCCATGGGTTCACCGGGGCAGGGACCCCGGTACTCCCTTGGTGTATCGGCGTGCGCGGCGGCCGACTTGAGATGCCGGGATGAAAGCCTTGGTTAACGGCGGACGCCAAAGGTCACGCCAGCCGGCAGGCGCCGGAAAAGGTCACGCTTTTGCGACGCCCTGCAGCGCCGGTCGGGCCTCAAGCGCCGAAGAGATCGTCCGACGCGCGCGCGGGAGCGGCCAGGCCCAGGTGGCGCCAGGCCGCGGTGGTGGCCATGCGGCCGCGCGGTGTGCGCTGCAGGTAGCCCTGCTGGATGAGGTAGGGCTCGATGACGTCCTCGATCGTGCCGGATTCCTCGCCGATGGCCGCCGCCAGGTTGTCCAGGCCCACGGGCCCGCCGTCGAAGCGGTGGACGATGGCCTCCAGCAGCTTGCGGTCCATCACGTCGAGGCCCGACGGGTCGACGTCCAGCATCTTCAGCGCCTTGTCGGCCAGCGCAGCGTCGATGCGCCCGTTGCCCTTGACCTGGGCGTAGTCACGCACGCGGCGCAGCAACCGGTTGGCGATGCGCGGCGTGCCGCGGCTGCGGCGCGCGATCTCCAGCGCGCCGTCGGCATCGGTGAGCACGTTCAGCAGACCGGCCGAGCGCGTGACGATGCGCGTGAGTTCCTCCGCGGAATAGAACTCCAGCCGCGCCACGATGCCGAAGCGGTCGCGCAGCGGATTGGTCAGCATGCCGGCCCGCGTGGTGGCGCCCACCAGCGTGAAGGGCTGCAGATCGAGCTTGATGCTGCGCGCGGCCGGGCCGTCGCCGATCATGATGTCGATCTGGTAGTCCTCCAGCGCCGGGTACAGGATCTCCTCGACGACCGGGCTCAGCCGGTGGATCTCGTCGATGAAGAGCACGTCGTTGCGCTCGAGGTTGGTGAGGATGGCGGCCAGGTCCTTGGGCTTCTCCAGCACCGGGCCGCTGGTCTGTCGCAGGTTCACGCCCAGTTCGCCCGCCACGATGTGCGCCAGCGTCGTCTTGCCCAGGCCCGGTGGCCCGAACAGCAGCACGTGGTCCAGCGCCTCGCGGCGCTGCCGGGCCGCACCGATGAAGATCTCCAGCTGCTCGCGCGCCTTGCCCTGGCCGACGTACTCCTGCAGTCCCTTGGGGCGCAGCGCGCGCTCGATCGCCTCTTCGTTCGGCGAGGCCGCCGCGGCGTTGACGACGCGCCGCATCGGCCTGTCGTCGTGAGGGGCGGCGCCGAAGTCGTCGGTCTGGATGGCCATACAGGCATTATCGCCAGCCGGGCCGAGGCCTCTGATCGATGTCAGTCACGAGCGGTCGGTGCCGTGTCAGCATCCTGCTCATGGACTGCGCGCGCCACCACCGGCTTCGCCAGGCTGCTCTGGCCTTGCTCGCGGCATGGGTGCTCGCATTGGTGCCGAGCGTCTCGCGCGCACTGGCCTGGGTCGACGGCTCGGCACGGCAGCCGGCCGCCGATTGCCACGATGGCGCTCTCCCCGGCGCGCAGCCGGGCGCCACGACCCACCTGGAGCACTGTGGCCACTGCGCCCTCGCGGCCCTGCCCTTCGCTCCTCCGGCTGGGGCGCATCGTGGGCCGCTGTCGGTTTCCGTGCCCGCGCCCCTGGCGACCCGGATGCGGCCGATGGTGGCCGCCACACACTGGCCGGCGGCGCCGGCCAGGGCGCCGCCGCAGCCGGCCTGAGCTTCACCGGGCGCCGCGGTTCACCACGGCGCCGGATGTCGCGTGTCCAGGCGTGCGATACGACCGCCGGGGCGCGCCTGATTCCTGAGTATTCGGGTTCTCTTAAGGCAAGCACCCTCCCACCGGACGACAACCACGCTGCCGGTCGGCGGTGATGCTTCGCCCCCGGAAGAACAGCCCGACACCGCAATTCGACCCAGAAGGAAATCACCCATGAAAACCCTGATCCGTACCCTGGCCGCCGTGGTGGCGATGACCGCTGGCGCGAGCTTCGCGCAGACCACCGTGGCCGACCCCTGGATCCGCGGCACCGTGGCCCAGCAAAAGGCCACCGGCATGTTCGCCACCGTCACCTCGCCCAAGGGCGCACGGCTGGTGGCGGGCACCTCGCCCGTGGCCGGGGTCGTGGAGATCCACGAGATGGCCATGGAGGGCAGCGTGATGAAGATGCGCGCGCTGCCCAACGGCCTGGAACTGCCGGCCGGCAAGCCGGTGGCGCTGAAGCCGGGCGGCTACCACGTCATGCTGATGGACCTGAAGCAGCAGCTGAAGGCCGGCGAGACCGTGCCTGTGACCCTGGTCTTCGAAGGCGCCGACAAGCAGCGCGAGACCGTGGAGCTGAAGGTGCCGGTGAAGGCGCTGAACGCCTCCGGCGGCATGAAGCACTGAACGCGAGGGCGTTCAGAAATTCATCCGCAGCCCGAGCCGCAGCGTTCGGGGCTCGGCCGGGTGCACGTGGCGGCCTTCCTCGGCCGCCAGGCCGCGCGGCTGTGATTCGTAGAAGTACTGGATGTCGTCGACCTGCCGGTCGGTGAGGTTGAAGACGTCCAGCGTGAGCTCGGTGTTCGCGCCGAGCTTGCGGCTGACGCGCAGGTTGGCCGTCAGCGAGGGCTTGGAGCGCACGCTGTTGTCTTCGATCAGCGCGCCCGGGCCCAGGTAGCGCCACTGCAGGCTGGCGCTCCACGGCCCCAGCTCGCGCAGCGTGGCGGCCAGGCTGGCCACCCGGTCCACGGCGTTGGGGATGCGGTCGCCGTTGTCGAAGCGGGCGTGTGTCCAGGCGAAATCGGCGTCCAGCAGGAACCACGGCACCGGGGTCCAGCGGTTGTTGAATTCCACGCCGCGGCGCCGGCTGGCGCCGCTGGCCTCGGTGGCGCCGGCGTCGCCGACATAGACCAGTTCGCTGTCGGACTTCAGCGTCCACAGCGCCAGCGAGCTCTGCAGGCCGGGCAGCGCCTCGGTGCGGGCGCCGACTTCGAAGCCGCGTGACGAAACGAGTGCCGGCACCTTGTCCACGCCACAGTCGGCCGCCAGGCCACCGGCCTGCAGGCACTTCGGGTCGAGCCGGATCGTCGTGCCGCGTGCATCGTTGCTGTGGAAGCCGCGGCCGGCGTTGACGAAGAACTCGGTCTTCGCGAACGGGCCGAAGACCAGCGTCAGCTTGGGGCTCACCTGGTGGGCGCTGGCGCTGCCGCTGTTGTCGGCCAGGCTCAGCGCATCGACCTTCGTGCTCAGGCGATCGGCACGCAGGCCGATCACGCCGCGCAGCGAAGGCAGCACCTGCACGCCCGTCTGCGCGTAGGCGCCGAGCGCGGTCTCCTTCACGTCGTCGTCGCGCACGGTGTTCGTGATCTGCCGCGCCACGGTGTCGAAGAGGCCGACGCGGATGCGGTCGTGGCGCAGCTGCGCGCCGAACTCCGTGCGGGCTTCCAGCCCGGCCAGCGTGTGGCCGATGGTGCGGCTGGCGGACAGTCCGACCACGGTGCGCGCGTCGCGCTGCTTGAACTGGTCGCCGTCGGCCGGACGCTCCAGCGCGTAGGTGAAGTTGGAGTTCAGGTCCAGCCGGTAGCGCATGGCGTAACCCGCCACGCGGGTGCGGCCGGCGCTGTCTTCGCCGTGCCACTCCGCGGCCAGGCTGATGCGCGCGGTGTCGCCGCCGTCGGTCGGGTCCAGGCTGTCGAAGCGGCCGAAGGGGCGGCCGTCGTAGCTGCCGGCGTCGATCAGGCTCTGCGGGACCTGGTCCGTGCTGTTCCACTTCGCGTGGTAGCTCAGCAGCCGGGCGCTCCAGCCGTTGGCGCTGCTGCCGCCGGCCAGGCTGAGCACCGCGTTGGTCTTCTTGAGCTTCTCGGGCACGGTCCACGGGCCGTCGTTGGCCATCAGTTCCAGCGCTCCCAGCAGCGTGATGCCCGGCGCCACCTCGGTGGAGGCGCCGCCCACGCCGCGCCGGTAGCCGCGCTGGCCCCAGGCGGCCTGGACGAAGGGCTGATCGAGGCGACGCACGTAGGCGATGTCGGCGGCGCCTGCGCTGCCGAAGTCGCCGGTGCTGGCGAAGTAGGGGCCTTTGCGGTACTCGATGCGCTGCACCAGTTCCGGCAGCAGGAAGTTCAGGTCGCTGTAGCCCTGGCCGTGGGCGTGCGTGGGCATGTTCACCGGCACGCCGTCCACGCTGGTGGCGAAGTCGGTGCCGTGGTCGAGATTGAAGCCGCGCAGGAAGTACTGGTTGGCCTTGCCGTCGCCCGAGTGCTGCGTGACGATGACCCCGGGCACGAACTCCAGCACCTCGCCCGTACGCAGCGCGGGCCGGCTCTTCAGCAGCGCAGCACCGATGCTGCCCTGCGAGGCGGCATCGCTGCTGCCGACACGGTTGTCGTAGTGGCCCTGGATGGTGATGGTGGGCGCGGCGGTCTGCGCCTGGGCTGCAGCCGCAGCCGCCAGACCGAGCACACGAACGAAAGAGTTCTTCTTAATCATGGAGGCAAGCGGATCCGGTGAAGATGACGAGGCCTTACGACGCCGAAGCGCCGTTGGATGCGCTGAGCCGCATCGGTGCGGGCCCGCGCCGCCAGAGCACGGCGGCGCAGGCGCCCAGCAGCAGGGTCAGCAAGCCGGCGCCCAGCCACAAGCCGGCCTCATCGGCCCAGGCGTCCGTGGCCGGTGACACCAGGCGCAGCGCGCCCAGCAGGGCCACGCCCAGGCTGGCCCCGCCCACGATGACGGCCGTGACGCGGGAGGCCCGCGCGGCCGCCGAACCGGTCTTTTGCAGCAGGTGGGCCAGCCAGAGGCCGTTGGCCCCGTCGGTCAGCGCCATGCCGAAGGCGAACATGCCGCCCAGCACGGCGGCGTGCACCACGCCGCCGGCCGCCAGGCCCGCCAGCGCGAACATGACGGCCAGGCTCACGGTGTCGAACGAGAGGGCGAACAGCACGCCCACGCCGGCCGCCGCCGCCGGGTGCCCGCTGCCCACCAGGCGCCCGACCCAGCGCCCACGCAGGCCGCCCAGGGCCACCACTTCGCCCGGTGCGGCGCGCCAGGCAGCGCGCAGATTGGCCGCCCCCAACAAGGCGAGCAGCGTGATGGACACCCAGGCGCCCAGAGGGGCCAGCCACTCGGGCGGCTTCCAGCCCTGGCTGCCGCCGGCGACCGCCAGCACCAGCAGCATCACGGCACTGCCGTGACCCGCGGCGAACAGCAGCCCGCACCAGCGGGAGCGCTGCCGCTCGGCCAGACGCGTCAGGGCATCGATCGTGGCCACGTGGTCGGCATCGATGCCATGGCGCAGGCCCAGCGCAAAAACCAGCCCGATCAGGGCCCCCCACTCGGTCGGCAGCGTGTCCATATGCAGTGCGTGTGACAGGTTGGCCTCATCTTCACACAGAGCGAAGCTCCGGGCGAGTCCACGCTTACCCTGTCCGCACTTCGGACTTGACCTGCGTCAGCGGCTGAGTGATTTCAGCGCCAGCTTGATGCCGTCGCTCACGCCCACGTCGGGCGGCAGGGCCTTGAGGGCCGCCTGCGCTTCGCGCTCGTTGTAGCCCAGCGCCAGCAGCGCCTGCTGGATGTCGCTCTGGCTGTCGCTGGCTGCCGCGCCGGCCGGCGCGCCGAGGTCGGGGCCCAGCTTGCCCTTGAGTTCAAGCAACAGCCGCTCGGCCGTCTTCTTGCCGATGCCCGGCACCTTCACCAGCCGTGCGGCGTCCTGGCGCGAGATGGCCGCGGACAGCTCCGTCACGCTCAACCCCGAGAGGATGGACAGTGCCGTGCGCGGCCCCACGCCGCTGATCTTCACCAGTTCTCGGAACGTCGCGCGCTCGGCGGCGGTGAGGAAGCCGTAAAGCAGCTGGGCGTCCTCGCGCACGACGAAGTGGGTGAGCAGCGTCACGCGCTCGCCCAGCCCCGGCAGGTTGTAGAAGCTGCTCATCGGCACGTCGATCTCGTAGCCGACGCCGTTCACGTCCAGCAGCAGCTGCGGCGGGCTCTTTTCGGCCAGTACGCCGGTCAGCCGGCCGATCATCGCGGGCCCATCCCGCCGTCCGTTGCCGGGCGCTGCACGAGGAGGGCAAGATCGCAGCTTTTCATCGAGAAGGGGCCTTCCATGAAGCGGCGCGATGTTACGGCAGGGCTGCTGGCCGCCGGCGTGTGGCCGGCCGCGAGCGCGGCCACCAGCGAGACCGATGCCGCCAGCGGTGTGCGTGCCGCGCTGGAGCGTGGTGCGCTGGCGGCGGTGTCCAAACTGGGCAAGTCCGGTGGATTCCTCGATGACCCGAAGGTGCGCATCCCACTGCCGGGCCACCTGAAGGACGCCGCCAAGCTGATGCGCAAGCTGGGCCAGGGCAAGCGCGTGGACGAGCTGGAAACGGCCATGAACCGCGCCGCCGAAGCCGCGGTGCCGGAAGCCAAGACGCTGTTCGTCAGCACGGTGAAGAACATGTCGGTGGAAGACGCCCTCAAGCTCGTGAAGGGCGGCGACACGGCGGTGACCGACTACTTCTCGGCCAAGACGCGTGCGCCGCTGGCCGAGAAGTTCCTGCCCATCGTCACCAAGGCCACCGAGAAGGTGAAGCTGGCCGACAGCTACAACCGCGTGGCCGCCAAGGCCGCCGGGGCGGGCCTGGTCAAGGGCGACGAGGCCAACGTGCAGAAGCACGTCACGAACAAGGCGCTGGATGGCCTGTTCACGCTCATCGGCGAGGAAGAGAAGAAGATCCGCGCCGATCCCGTGAAGACCGGCAGCGCGATCCTGAAGAAGGTCTTCGGCGGCTGAGCCGCAACCCGTTCAGGGGTTGCGCGAGAGTTCGAACATCAGCGCCGAGGGCAGGGCTTCGATGATGGCGTCGCGCCCCACGCTGGCGAACTGGCGGCCGCCGAGGTTCAGCACCTCGAAGGCCTTGCCCTGCTCGGCGATGCGGATGAAGGGCAGCGTGGGCACGTCGGCCAGCATCTCGTCGCGCATGCGCTCGAAGGCGCCGCTGGCCAGCGAGGCTTCGTAGATCATCGCGTGCGGCAGCCCGTCGGCGCAGAACTCGCGGGCCTCGTCCACGGACGCCACGAAGTCGACCATCAGGCCCATCGGCCGCAGTGCCTCGCGCACGACGTTGCGCACCTCGCGGCGTGCCGCCAGCACGATGATGTGCCGGCCCGCCAGGGGCTGCGAGTTGTGCGCCATGGTGCCGGCAGAGGCGATGGCCGGGTCCACGGCATCGAGGCCCGGCAGGCGGGCGGCCAGGGTGTCGGGGAACTCGAGCACCAGTTCGGTCTTGCCGGGCATGTCCTTGCGCTGCATCTGCAGGCCCAGCACTGCGGCGGTCTGCTGAAGCAGCCGCCAGGACATGGTGTCGAGCTTGGTCTCGCGCGTGCCGGCCGCCGCGGCGTGCGGCTTCGTCTCGACCTCGTCGGGCGGGCAGTGCAGGTAGCCGATGGTGATGCGGGCGTGCGAAGGCCAGGACTTCAGGTCCAGCTTGATGTCGATGCGCGACACCGCGTGCTCGAAGGTCCAGTCCAGCAGGGTTTGCAGCAGCGAGAAGAGCAGCGTGGCGTCGCTCATCACCTCCGCGGCGGCGAAGACCTGGCGCACCTCGATGCCGCGGGCGTCGATCTCGCGGGCGCGCTGCAGCAGCGCGTCTCGCAGCAGGCCCGAGAGGTCGAGCCGTTCGCGGGCCAGCTGGACGCGGCCGTTGCCCAGCCGCACCACCTGCTGCCCCATGATGCCGGCGCGGCGGGCGAGGTCGATCTCCTCACGCAGGGAGCGCAGGCTGTCGCGATCGATGCGGCCCGTGGCCGCCAGCGCGGCGACGCGCTCCAGTGCCGAAGACAGGGCGGTCGCAACCTCGCTGCCCAGTTGCGCGATCAGCGCCTGGGGATCAAGCGGCTCGACGCTCGGCTTCGACGAAGAAGCGGTAGCACCGAGCGGACCGCCGAGGTCCGACAGGTTCATGAATGACCTTCTCTTGGGGCTGTTGTGCCGCGCGACTCTCTTGACCCTCGGTCGCGCGGACCTCCTGGATCCATGGCCCAGTGGGCGCATCCTAATTCAGCGGTCCCTCGAACCCAAGAGGTGGCCGCTGCAACGTCCGTGCCGAGCTAGGGGGCAGGCAGAAAGTCACGCACGCTCACACGGACCCCATGCGGGGGCCGATGACCCCGCGCTCGCGCCAGCGTTCGATTTCTTCGGCGCTGCAGCCGATCTCGGCCAGGACCTCGTCAGTGTGCTGGCCGAGCAAGGGCGGCGGACGCTGCAGCCGGACGGGCGTGGCGGAGAGTTTCATCGGGCTGGCGACCAGCTCCAGGGCATCGTTCAAGGGGTGGGGGGCCGGCATCCGCATGCCTCGGGCCAGCACCTGGGGGTCGGCAAAGACGTCGGCCAGGTCGTTGATCGGCCCGCATGGCACCTTGGCGGCATCCAGCGCCGCCAGCCAATCGGCTCTCGGGCGCTGCCGCATGATGTCCGCCAGCACGGGCACCAGCGCCTCGCGGTGGCGCACGCGGCCAGCGTTGCGGGCGAAACGCTCGTCGGCTGGCAGCTCCGGGCGGCCGGCCACGGTGCAGAAGCGCCGGAACTGCTCGTCGTTGCCGACGGCGAGGATGACGTGGCCGTCGGCCACTTCGAAGACCTGGTAAGGGACGATGTTCTGGTGCGCATTGCCCGCGCGCTTCGGCGCCTGGGCCGTCACCAGGTAGTTGGCGCCCAGGTTGGCCAGCATGGCGACCTGGGTGTCCAGCAGGGCCATGTCGATGCACTGCCCTTCCCCCGTGGCATCGCGGTGCCGCAGTGCCGCGAGGATGGCGACCGTGGCGTACATGCCCGTGAACAGGTCGGCCACGGCCACGCCGACCTTCTGCGGGCCGCCACCGGGCAGGTCGTCGCGCTCGCCGGTGACGCTCATCAGGCCGCCGGCGCCCTGCACGGCGTAGTCGTAGCCGGCTCGGTCGGCGTAGGGGCCGGTCTGGCCGTAGCCGGTGATCGAGCAGTAGACCAGCCGCGGCTGCCGACCCCGCAGCGTGGCGGCATCCAGCCCGTAGCGCGCCATGTCGCCGACCTTGAAGTTCTCGATCACCACGTCGCACGTGCCTGCCAGACGACGGATCAGGGCCTGGCCCTCGACGCCGGCGAGGTCCACGGTCACCGAGCGCTTGTTGCGGTTGGCCCCCAGGAAGTAGGCGGCTTCTGTGGAGTCGCGGCCATCGCGCTGCTTCAGGAACGGAGGACCCCAGCCGCGGGTGTCGTCGCCGCCGGGGTGGCTGTCCGACGGTGGGCGTTCGATCTTGATGACTTCTGCGCCCAGGTCGGCCAATGTCTGCGTGCACCAGGGCCCGGCGAGCACGCGTGAGAGGTCGAGCACGCGCACGCCCGCGAGTGCGCCCGGGGTCGGAGCGGAAGGGTTCGGTTCCATGGGCGCCATTGTCCGGCCGAGATAATCGCCGCATGAGCTTCCCGGCCCGCTGCGCCACCTTGATGTCCCTGTGCGTGACCCTGGCAGGCTGCGCGCCGGCGCTGGACTGGCGCGATGTCCGTCCGGCCGGGGCCGCGTTGCAACTGCAGTTTCCCTGCAAGCCCGCGTCGCAACAGCGCGCCGTGCCGCTGGCCGGTGCGGTGGTGCCCCTGACACTGCTGGCCTGCGATGCCGACGGGCAGACCTTCGCACTGGCCGTGGCCGATCTGGGCGATCCGGCCCGCGTGGAGCCGGCACTGGGTGAGCTGGTGGCCGGCGCAGCGCGAAACATCGGCGCGCCGCCCGCCTCCGGGCGGCCGCAGCAGCCGCCCGGCGCCACGCCCAACGCCGGCAACCGGCGCCTGAGCCTCCAGGGGCGACGCCCTGATGGTCGACCGGCGCACATGGCGCTGCTGGTCTTCACCCACGGCACCGCCATCTTCCAGGCGACGGTGCTGGCCGAGACACCGGGCGAAGGGGCCGCCGACACTTTCTTCGCGTCCGTGCGCGCCGGCTCATGAGCCTGCCCGCCGGCCGTGCCGCAGTCGTCTTCCTCAGCTTTGCCTTCGCCTACTTCCTGTCGGCGCTGCTGCGCGCGGTCACGGCCACGCTGGCGCCGGCCTTCAGTGCCGAACTTGCGCTGACCTCGGGCGATCTCGGCCTGCTCTCCGGCGCCTACTTCTTCGGCTTCGCGCTGCTGCAACTGCCCCTGGGCCGCGCGCTGGACCGCTTCGGACCGCGGCGCACGCTGCTGGCGCTGCTGGCAGTGGCCGTCGCCGGTTGCGCGGCCTTCGCGTCGGCCAGCGGGCTGGTGGCCCTGATCGCGTCGCGCGTGCTCATCGGCGCCGGTGTCTCGGCCTGCCTGATGGCGGCTCTCACATGCTTCCGCCATGTCTTCTCGCCCCTGGCACAACTGCGGGCGAACTCGTGGATGCTGATGACGGGTTCGCTGGGCATGGTGGCTTCCACCTTGCCGGTGCAGTTGCTGCTGCCGACGCTGGGTTGGCGCGGGCTGTTCTGGGGCTTGGCCGTCCTGATGGTCCTCGCGGCGGCGCTGGTGGCCTGGGGCGTGCCGCAGGACGCGCCCCGCGCGGCGGGTGCGCGCGCCGACGCGTCTGCCGACTATGCCGGCATCGTGCGCCACCCGCTGTTCGTGGCGGCTGCTCCGCTGGCCTTCTTCGTCTACGGCGGCATGATCGCGGTGCAGGCCTTGTGGGCCGGACCGTGGTTGACGCGTGTCGCGGGCTGGACCCCGGCGCAGGCGGCCCAAGGGCTGTTCTTCATCAACCTGGCGATGCTCCTGGCATTTGCCGCCTGGGGTGCGGTGATGCCCTGGCTGACCCGGCGCGGCCTGACACCCTGGGGCCTGGTGGCCGGCGGGCTGCCGCTGTCGCTGGGCCTTCTGGCCGTGATCGTGGTGCTGGGCCCGCGCGCCGAGGCGGCGCACTGGGCCGCGTGGTGCGTGGCCTGCACTTTCGTCTCGCTGAGCCAGCCGGCACTGGGTGCCGCCTTCGAGCCCACCCAGGCCGGGCGCGCGCTCTCGGCCTACAACCTGGTCATCTTCGCGGGTGTCTTCTGCATCCAGTGGGGATTGGGTCTGCTGGTGGATGCGTTTCGCGCCGGAGGGCTGGACGATGTCGCCTCGTTCCGCGCCGCATTCGCGGCCTTCGGCGCCTGCGGCATGCTCGCGTACCTGTGGTTTTTGCGCCTGAGAGGCGCGGCTGCCCATAATCCGCCCTGACCCGTCATGGCTGCCATCCTCATCGTCGCCCATTCACCGCTGGCCGGCGCCTTGCGCGCCGTGGCGGTTCATGCGTACTGCGATTGCGAAGCCGCGGTGGTTGCGCTGGATGTGCCGGCCGACATCGGCCTCGAGGAGGCGACGGCCCGCGTCGCGGCGGCATTGGCAGCGTGGCCGGGCCAGGAAGTGCTGGTCATGGTCGATGCCTTTGGCGCCACGCCGGCCAATGCGGCGCTGGCCGCCGTCGACGGCGTGCGCGAGCGTGTGGTCACCGGGGTCAACGTGCCCATGCTGTGGCGCACCCTTTGCTATGCCGATCTTCCCCTGGCCGAACTCGTCACCCGGGCCGCCGACGGTGCGCGCCAGGGCATCATGCAGGTGGCCCAGCCACGCCGACAGAACCAGCCGCAACGGCCCTTCAGCGATGATCCAGACGCGCATTCAGATCAGTAACAAGCTGGGCCTGCATGCCCGCGCCTCTGCCAAGCTCACGAAACTGGCCGGCGGCTTCAAGAGCGACATCCACCTCAGCCGCAATGGACGCCGCGTCAATGCCAAGAGCATCATGGGCGTGATGATGCTGGCCGCGGGACTTGGCAGCGAGGTCGAGATCGAGGTCTCCGGTGACGACGAGGCCCAGGCCATGGATGCCCTGCGCGCCCTGATCGACGGCAAGTTCGGCGAAGGCGAGTAAGCCTCAGAAGGCCGCCGCCAAGCGCCGGCTGGCGCAGCGCTCCGCTACATTCGCACCATGAGCATCCAGGTGTTCGGTCTGGCAGTGTCGCGCGGCGTGGCCATCGGGCGTGCCGTGCTCGTCGCCTCCAGCCGGGTCGACGTGGCGCACTACTTTGTCCCGGTCGATCGGCTGGACCACGAGATCGGGCGGCTGCGCGATGCCCGCAATGCCGTGGCCGTCGAACTGACCGCGCTGAAGAATGAACTGCCGGCCGAGGCCCCGCACGAACTCGCTGCGCTGCTGGACGTGCACCTCATGCTGCTGCACGACGAGACGCTGACGGGTGCCACCAAGGTCTGGATTCGGGAGCGCCACTACAACGCCGAATGGGCGCTGTCGGCGCAACTGGAAGTGCTGGCCCGGCAGTTCGATGAGATGGAGGATCTCTATCTTCGCGAGCGCAAGGCCGACGTCGAACAGGTGGTCGAGAGGCTGTTGCGCGCATTGGCGGCGCGTCCCGAGCCTGCCCAGCCTCCTGCCGCCGTGCCGGCACCCGGTGCGCCGCGGGACTTCGCCGGAGAAGACCCGCTGGTGCTGGTGGCCAACGATGTCGCACCAGCCGACATGATCCAGTTCAAGCGGAGCGTGTTCACCGGCTTCGTCACCGACGTCGGCGGCCGCACCTCGCACACCGCCATCGTCGCACGCAGCATGGACATCCCTGCGGTCGTTGGCGCTCGTGAGGCGAGCAGGCTGATCCGCCAGGACGATTGGGTGGTGATCGATGGCGATGCCGGCGTCGTCATCGTGAATCCCTCTCCCATCGTGCTGGAGGAGTACCGGTTCCGGCAGCGCCAGAGCGAACTGGAGCGGGCGCGACTCGACCGGCTGCGTTTCACACCGGCCGTGACGCTGGATGGCCAGGCGGTGGAACTGCTCGCCAACATCGAACTGCCGGGCGATGCCGCTGGCGTGGTGGAAGCCGGGGCGGTCGGCGTGGGTTTGTTCCGCAGCGAGTTCCTGTTCATGAATCGCGGGGGCGACCTCCCGGGCGAAGACGAACAGTTCGAGGCGTATCGCGATGCGGTCATCGCGCTGCAGGGGCTTCCGGTCACGATCCGCACCGTGGACGTGGGTGCAGACAAGCCCATTGAACGCATGTCGCCGCAGGAACTGCGACACGAGCACGGCCTGAACCCTGCGCTTGGGCTTCGCGCCATCCGCTGGAGCCTGGCTGAGCCGGGCATGTTTCGCCAGCAGTTGCGCGCCCTGCTGCGAGCCAGTGCCTATGGAAAGGTTCGGATCCTGTTCCCGATGGTGGCCCAGTTGGGCGAAGTGCGCTTGATCTTCGAGGCGCTGGCACGTGCCCGCCAGCAACTGGACGAGGCCGGAAGGCCCTTTGGACGTGTCGAGGTCGGCGCCATGATCGAGGTGCCGGCCGCGGCCGTCCTCATCGATCGTTTCCTGCGGCACTTCGATTTCGTGTCGATCGGCACCAACGACCTCATCCAGTACACGCTGGCCATCGATCGAGCCGACGAGGCGGTGGCGCACCTGTATGACCCTTGGCACCCGGCTGTGCTTCAACTGCTGAACCAGACCATTTCAGCAGCTCGCGCGCTCGGGCGGGACGTCTGTGTCTGCGGCGAGATGGCTGGTGATCCGGCGTTCACCGAGTTGCTGCTGGCGATGGGGCTTCGCAGCTTCTCGATGCACCCGGCGCGCATCTCGGCGATCAAGCAGCGCGTCCTGCGAGCCGATACACGATCGCTGGCGCATGACCTGCCTCGTGTGCTCGGGGCGGATGACCCGGCGCAGGCGCTGAAGTCGGTCATGGGCGGCCGCGGCCCTCAGTGATTTTCTGTCCGGGACTTGCGGCCATCGGAAATCCTGTGCTACAGTCTATGGCTCTGCTGTTGACACCTTCCCTTCGTTGGGGCGGCAAACGAACCCCGGTTCAGTCAGCAGTTCAGAAACCAAGTGCTTGACAAGGTTTTGAAAAAAATGTCAGAATCTTGGTCTTCGCTGATCACTGGTCAGCAACGCGAAGCAGCAATGCATAGCAAGGTTCTTTAACAACACACAGCCGATAAGCGTGGGCGTTTGAAGGCGAGTGCCAGATTCTGTGGCGACACAGGATCAGGTCTTCGGACCTTAAACGCTCATGGAAATTTGAAGTGAAGTTCACTTCGATTCCTAAGAGCAAATTCAAGATCGAACTGAAGAGTTTGATCCTGGCTCAGATTGAACGCTGGCGGCATGCCTTACACATGCAAGTCGAACGGTAACGCGGGGCAACCTGGCGACGAGTGGCGAACGGGTGAGTAA
>JAEUPH010000110.1 GCA_016790395.1 Rubrivivax sp.
GCCGGACAACCGCTTCGGCCGCGTCGGCGTGCGGCTGCTGCCGGTGGAGCACCCTCGTTTCCCGGAGGTGGCGGCCATCGTGCTGCAGAGCCCCCGGGCGCCGGCCTACCTGATGCTCCCCAAGCCGGAGAGCCTGGCCGACGTGCAGGCTGCGGCCGCGGCCATCGACGCACTGGGCGGCGCCGCCATCCCGCTGCACGCCCTGGTGGAGACGCACGGCGCCCTGCGCGACGTCTTCGCCATCGCGGCGCATCCGCGCATCGAGTCGCTGTCCTTCGGGCTGATGGACTTCGTCTCAGCCCACCGCGGCGCGCTGCCGCAGAGCGCGATGTCGGTGCAGGGCCAGTTCGAGCACCCTTTGGTGCTGCGCGCCAAGCTGGAGATCGCCGCCGCCTGCCACGCTGCGGCGAAGACGCCATCGCATTGCGTGGTCACCGAGTTCAAGAATGCCGGCGCGCTGCAGGCCGCCGCCGAGCAGGCCTGCCGGCGCCTGGGCTACACGCGCATGTGGAGCATCCACCCGGCGCAGATCCGGCCCATCGTTGCCGCCTTCTCGCCCACGGTGGCCGAGGTGGAGCAGGCCATCGAGATCATCACCGCCGCGCAGGCCGCCGGCTGGGCCCCCATCCAGCATGCCGACACCCTGCACGACCGCGCCAGCTACCGCTACTTCTGGCACCTCATCGAGCGCGCGCACCGGGCCGCGCCCACCCAGGCCGTGCCCGCCGAACTGCGCCAGGCCTGGTTCGCCTGACGGTTCTTGCTACGCTTCGGCGCATGAAGAAGCTCCTTGCGCTGTTCGCGCTGTGCCTGTTGCTGCCCGCGGCCTGGGCGCAGACCCTGAAACTGCGCCTGCTGGAAACCACCGACGTGCACATGAACCTCGTCGGCTGGGACTACTACCAGGACAAGCCGGCCGAGGACTTCGGCCTGGACCGCACGGCCACGCTCATCGCGGCGGCGCGCGCCGAGGCGAAGAACACGATGCTCTTCGACAACGGCGACCTGCTGCAGGGCAGCCCGCTGGGCGACACCGTGGCGCGCATCCGGCCTTTGCAGCCCGGCGAGGTGCACCCGGCCTACCGCGTGATGAACGCGCTGCGCTACGACGCCGGCAACATCGGCAACCACGAGTTCAACTTCGGCCTGCCCTTCCTGACGCGTTCGCTGCAGGGTCCGGCCTTCCCGATCGTCAACGCCAACATCGTCATCGACGAAGGCGGCAGCAAGGCGGCCGAGGCGAAGAACGCCTTCATGCCCTACGTCATCCTGGAGCGCCGCTTCGCCGACGAGGCCGGCGCCACGCACGAGTTGAAGATCGGCGTCATCGGCTTCGTGCCACCGCAGGTGATGAACTGGGACCGCCAGAACCTGCTTGGCAAGGTGGCGGCACTGGACATCCCGGAAACGGCGCGCCGCTTCATCCCGCGCATGAAGGCCGAGGGTGCCGACGTCATCGTCGTCATCGCCCACAGCGGCTTCGAGCGCGGCGAGACCGTCTTCTTCGCCGAGAACGCGGTCGCCAAGCTCGCCGAGATCCCCGGCGTGGACGCCATCCTCTTCGGCCACTCGCACGGTGAGTTCCCGGGCCGCTTCTTCAACCAGCACCCCAAGGTGGACCTGGCGCAGGGCACCATCAACGGCGTGCCCGCCACCATGCCCGGCTTCTGGGGCAGCCACCTGGGTGTCATCGACCTGCAGCTGCAGAAGGACGGCGCCACCTGGAAGCGCAGCGGCGCGCGCGCCGAACTGCGGCCCATCTTCGACCGCAACACGCGGCGGGCCCTGGTGGCGCCCGACTCGCTCATCGCAGAACTCGTGAAGCCCGAGCACGAGGCCACGCTGGCCGCCATGCGTGCCGAAGTGGCGCGCAGCACGGTGCCCATCCACAGCTACTTCGCCCAGGTGGCCGACGACCCCAGCGTGCAGCTCGTCGCCAACGCGCAGCTGGCCTACGGCCGCCGGCTGCTGGCCGGCACCCCCTTCGCCAAGCTGCCGCTGCTGTCCGCCGCGGCGCCCTTCAAGTCCGGCGGCCGTGGCGGCGCCAACTACTACACCGACATCCCGGCCGGCCCCATCGCCACCCGCAACGTGGCCGACCTCTACGTCTACCCCAACACCGTGAAGGTGGTGAAGCTCAGCGGCGCCCAGGTGCGCGAGTGGCTCGAGTTCGCGGCCGGCGCCTTCCAGCGCATCGACCCCGCCGGCCCGCCCGAGCAGAACCTGATCAACCCTGCCTTCCCCAGCTTCAACTTCGACACCCTGGACGGCGTGAGCTACCGCATCGACGTCACCCAGCCGGCCCGCTATGAACGCGGCGGCAGGCTGGTGGCGCTCGGGGCGCGCCGCATCGTCGATCTGCGCTTCGAAGGCCGTCCCGTCGACGACCAGGCCGAGTTCGCCGTCGTCACCAACAACTACCGCGCCTCGGGCGGCGGGAACTTCCCCGCGCTGGACGGCAGCACCACCGTCATGGACGCCCCCGACGAGAACCGTCAGGCGCTGATGGCCTACCTGCAGTCCGCGAAGACCGTGACGCCCAGCGCCGACGGCAACTGGCGCATCCAGCCCGTGCCCGGCGTGAAGCTGCGCTTCGTCAGCGGCAGCGCCGGCATCCGCCACCTGGCCGGCACGCCGCAGGTGAAGCTGGTGAAGGACAACGGCGACGGCACGGCGCTGTACGAGCTGGCGGACACGCCTTGAGCCCATTGCGACAGCGGGGCTTCGTCCTCATCGGGCTGATCCTGGCCGGCCTGGTGGCGCTGGCACTGCTGGCCGCACTGGTGCTGGGCCTCGCGGCGGCCTGGTACTGGAACGAACTGCCGCCGCTGGACAAGGCCACCGACTACCGCCCGCGCCAGCATCTGCAGGTGCTGACGGCCGACGGCGCGGAGATCGCCAAGTTCGGCACCGAGCGCCGCATCTTCGTGCCCATCGCGCAGACGCCGAAGCGCATCATCGATGCCCTGCTGGCCGTGGAGGACACCGGCTTCTACGAGCACGGCGCCATCAGCTGGCGCGGCCTGGCGCGCGCCACGCTGGCCAACCTGACGCCCGGCGGCACGCCGCAGGGCGCGTCCACCATCACGCAGCAGGTGGCGCGGACCTTCTTCCTGTCCACGCGCCGCACCGCCGAACGCAAGATCAAGGAGGCGCTGCTGGCCTGGCAGCTGGAGAGCCGGCTCAGCAAGGACCAGATCCTGGAGCTGTACATGAACCAGGTCTACATGGGCCAGCGCGCCTACGGCTTCGCCGCGGCGGCGCAGGTCTACCTGGGCAAGACGCTGGACCAGCTGACCATTGCCGAGACCGCGATGGTCGCCGGCCTGCCCAACAACCCGATCTACGCCAACCCGGTGGCCAACTTCAACGCCGCCACCAGGCGCCAGCGCTGGGTGCTGCAGCGCATGCGCAGGACCGGCCTCATCGACGACGCCCAGCTGGCCCAGGCGCAGGCCGAGAAGATCGTGCTGCGCAGTTCGGGCGGGCAGGACGTCAACGCCGCCTACGTGGCCGAGATGGCGCGCCGCGCGGTGGTGGACCGCCTGGGCGAGAAGGCCTACACCGAAGGCATCCGCGTCATCACCAGCCTGCGCGCCGACGACCAGCGCGCCGCCCACGCCGCGCTGCGCCGCGCCGTGCTCGCCCATGAACGGCGCCAGCCCTGGCGTGGACCCGAAGAGCAGAACCCGCTGCCCGACGATGCCGCTGATGCCGACCGCGCCGCTTCGCTGGTGCTCAAGGAAGTGAGCGACGACGAAGACCTGCGCGCCGCCGTGGTGCTGGCCGCCAGCCCGCGCGAAGTGAAGGCCAAGCTGGCCAGCGGCGAGACCGTGGTGGTCAAGGGCGAAGCGCTGAAGTGGGTGCAGGCGGCCTTGCAGCCGCAGGCGCGCGACGCGCTGGCCATCCGGCGGGGCTCGGTGCTGCGGCTGCAGGCCCTGCCACGCGGCAAGGCCGTGGAGTGGACCATCGCGCAGTGGCCCGAGGCCGAGGCCGCGTTCGTGGCGCTGGACCCGGTCACCGGCCGCATCCGCGCGCTGGTGGGCGGCTTCGACTTCAACCGCCGCCAGTTCAACCACGTGACGCACGCCGCGCGCCAGCCCGGCAGCAGCTTCAAGCCTTTCCTGTACGCCGCGGCCTTCGAGAACGGCGTCATGCCCGAGACCATCGTCGAAGACGCACCGCTCACCGACGCCGACGGCGGCGTGCCGAACTGGAATCCGAAGAACAGCGACGACCGCTTCGACGGCGACCTGACCGTGCGCGAAGGCCTGGTCCGCAGCAAGAACCTGGTGAGCATCCGGCTGCTCAAGCACAT
>JAEUPH010000008.1 GCA_016790395.1 Rubrivivax sp.
CGCCGAGGCGCCGGGCATCGACCCCGGCGCTAGAATGCCTCGGCCGTAGCGCGGCGACCGTGGTGAAGTGGATATCATGCGGCCCTCCGAAGGCCGCGTCGCAAGTTCGATTCTTGCCGGTCGCGCCAAGCCGCCGATCAATGGGCCGGCCGATCCGCCGACGGATCCTCCGACAGGTTCGCCCGCATCACCCGCCGGCGCGCTTCGCCGGGTAGCCCCGGGCCTGCAGCCACGCGAGCACCCGCTCGCAGTGGTCGCCCTGCACCTCGAGCACCCCCTCTTTCGCCGTGCCACCGCTGCCGCAGTGGCTGCGCAGCTGCTTGCCGAGCGCCTCCAGCTCGGCCGCGGCCAGCGGCAGGCCGCGCACCAACGTCACCGTCTTGCCGCCGCGGCCCTTGGATTCGCGGCTCACGCGCACCGGCCTGCCCGCCACGGGCGCAGCCGCTCGCTGCGCGGCGCAGGTACAGGCCGCCAACGGCTGCCGACACTGCGGGCACATGCGGCCGCCGTCGGTGGAGTAGACCAGCCGCGTGGCGCCGGCGCCTGGCCCGGGTTTCGATGGCGGCGGCTTCATGGCGCTGGGGTCGCAGACAAGCTCGCGTTCCCGACGCCCGGCGGATCCCGCCCTCAGCCCTCGAGCTGCTTCTGGAACACCAACCCCGCGTGCTCGCGCAGCGCGTGGAACTTGATCTTCGGCCAGTTCTCCTGCATCGCGCGCAGCTCGCCGGCGTACTCCAGCAGCACGCAGGGCGCGTCCACCGCGTCGAGCGCCACGCGGTGCGAGTTGCCGTCGATGAAGCGCTTGAGCTCGCGCTCGTCGGCGGCCGGCCCTTCGCCCGTCTCGCAGGTCACCCAGCGCGCCACGTTGTAGCGGGCCGGCATGATGCGCGCCTTGCAGCCGTACTCGTGCTCCAGGCGGTGCGCCACCACCTCGAACTGCAGCTGACCCACCGCGCCCAGCAGCAGCACGCTGCCGGCCACCGGGCGGAAGACCTGGATCGCGCCTTCCTCGCCCAGCTGCGTGAGGCCCGCACGCAGCTGCTTGGTGCGCAGCGGGTCGGCCACTTCCACGCTGCGGAACATCTCCGGCGCGAAGAAGGGCAGGCCGGTGAACTGCAGCTGCTCGCCTTCGCTGAGCGTGTCCCCCAGCTGCAGCACGCCGTGGTTGGGGATGCCGATGATGTCGCCGGCGAAGGCCTCTTCCAGCAGCTCGCGGCGCTGGCTCATGAAGGTGACCACGGTGTTGGGCCGCAGCTCCTTGCCGCTGCGGCTGACCTTCAACCGCATGCCGCGCTCGAACTTGCCGCTGGCCACGCGCACGAAGGCGATGCGGTCGCGGTGCGCCGGGTCCATGTTGGCCTGGATCTTGAACACCACGCCGGTGAACTTGGGCTCTTCCGGCTGCACGGTGCGCTGGATGGCGGCCTTGTTGCCGGGCGGCGGTGCCAGGTCCACGAGGGCGTCGAGCACCTCCCGCACGCCGAAGTTGTTGACGGCCGACCCGAAGAACATCGGCGTCTGGTGCCCGCCCAGGAAGGCATGCGGCTCGAAGGCCGGCGCGGCGTCGGTCAGCAGTTCGATCTCGCCCTGGGCCTGCTCGAACTGCATGCCGAAACGTTCGGCGTAGGCCGGGTTGTCCAGGCCTTCCAGCACTTCGTCGTCGCCGCCGGCGCGGTCTTCGCCGGGGCTGAAGACGCGCATGCGCTTCTCGCGCAGGTCCATCACGCCGTGGAAGGCCTTGCCCATGCCCACGGGCCAGGTGAAGGGCACCACCTCCATGCCCAGCTCGCGCTCGATCTCGTCCATCAGCGCCAGCGGCTCCTTCACCTCGCGGTCCATCTTGTTGACGAAGGTGAGGATGGGCGTGTTCCGAGCGCGGCACACCTGCAGCAGGCGCCGTGTCTGCGGCTCCACGCCGTTGGCGGCGTCGATGACCATCAAGGCCGCGTCCACCGCGGTCAGCACGCGGTAGGTGTCTTCGCTGAAGTCCTGGTGGCCCGGGGTGTCCAGCAGGTTGATGACGCAGTCG
Organism: Rubrivivax sp.; assembly: GCA_016790395.1. Classification (GTDB taxonomy): domain Bacteria; phylum Pseudomonadota; class Gammaproteobacteria; order Burkholderiales; family Burkholderiaceae_C; genus Rubrivivax. The sequence goes on from JAEUPH010000008.1 coordinate 2,030, forward strand.
CGGTACTCCATCTGCATCACCGAGCTGGCCACCGAGATGCCACGCTGCTTCTCGATCTCCATCCAGTCCGATGTCGCGTGCCGCGTGGCTTTCCGCGCCTTCACGCTGCCGGCGATCTGGATGGCGCCGCTGAACAGCAGCAGCTTCTCGGTCAGCGTGGTCTTGCCCGCGTCGGGGTGGCTGATGATGGCGAAGGTGCGGCGGCGGCGCACCTGCGGGGCGAGTTCGGTGGACATGGGGCGCCCGGCGGGGCCGCCGGCAGCAGAGCAAACGCGGATTATCGCGGCCGCGCTCTGTCGCCCTTCTTTACATCTCCGGAGGCAGCCCGCATCCCGGACCGTCCATAAGGCGGGCGTTTGTCGAGCACAGGGGGCCGTCGCCCAGCCTGAAGGCGCGCTTCTTGCAACCAGTCGTGAGATTTGGCTGATCGACGGAGTTCTGAATGTTCTGGAAGCTGCCTGCGGGCCGTGTGTGGCCCGCCCTGAGTCTGGCGCTGGCCGCCTGGATGGCGTCGCCCGCCCAGGCCGCCGTGGTGGTGGCCAGCTTCGATCCCGCCTTCGGGGCGGCCATCCCGAACCTCGGCTTCCGCGGCACGGCGGAGTTTTCCATCGCCGATGCCTGCTTCGCCCGCACGGGTCTGGTGCTCAACAGCGATGCCTGCTCGGGCAACACGATGCGGGTGCTGGGGGCCGAAGTGACGTTCTACAACCTGGCCGACCCGGAGACGCCGTTGCAGACCTCCACCTGGTCCGGCAGCAGCTTCAACGTGCTGGCGGGTCTCTTCGCGGGCGGCCAGCTGGTGGGCCTGGACACCACCATCAGCCTGCCGCTGCCGGTGGTCATCCAGCAAAGCGGCGCGCAGGCGGTGAGTTTCAGCGGCCTGATGGCGGTGCAGTTCTACAGCGGGCAGCTCGGCGGCGAGGACGACGACGAAGAAGAAGAGGGCGGGTACGGTGCGCGCGGCAGCCTCGGCGCGCACAGCTCGTCGTCCAGCGATCCGGCCGGCGGCACGCGCCTGTTCACCTGCGCGGTGGGCTCCGTCGGCGCGTGCAACGTGCTGGCCCAGTCCAACGCCGCCACCGTGAGCTACGAGACCGTGCCGGAACCGGCCACCGCGCTGCTGGCCCTGCTGGCCTTGGGCGCCGGCGCGGCGGCGCGTCGCGCCCGGCCGGCCGCCTGAGGCCGCTCAGCCGGCGTTCGCCACCGCTGCCCAGGCGCTGAGCAGCGCGCGGTTCGGCGGTACCCGCTCCAGGAAGCTGGCGCGCAGCACGGGGTCGGTGAGCTGCGCAGCGCGTTCTTGCAGCGCGGCATGGGCCTGCTGCAGCCAGGGCCGCGCGCGCGCGTCCCCGGCCGCGGAGAGCACCTGCCACACCGTCAGCTGCACCAGCGTCAGCCCCAGCGTGCCGTCCAGGGCGTCACGGGCATCGAGGGCCTGCACCACGGGCGCCAGGGCCTCCCGCGCCGCGGCCGCATCGCCGTCCGCCAGGGCCGCCCGTGCCAGCCCTGCCGCGGCGTCGTGGGCTTGCGCGCCGCCGATGGCCTGTGCGGCTGCCAAGGCCTGTGCGAAGGCTTCGCGTGCGCTCGCCGGTGCGCCCAGGGCCAGCTGCGCATTGCCCAGGCACCACAGCGCGAAGGCCTGCAGATCCGGCGCCTGCACGTCCAGCGCCACCGCCGCGGCGGCGCGGGCCTGCTCGCAGGCGCCCTGCGGGTCGCCTTCCCACAGCGCCAGCTGCGACAGGTTGGCCAGCGCGATGGGCTCCAGCGCGCGGTCGCCCATGGCCCGGTGCAGGCGCAGGCATTCGGCCAGGTCACGCCGCGCCTGCGCGAAGTCGCCCAGCTCCAGCCAGCCACCTCCCAGCGTCGACAGGCCGATGGCCTCGTTGCGGCGGTCGCCCAGTTCGCGGCGCAGCCGTGTGGCCTGCTGGCTGTGCGCCAGCACCGCCACCAGGTCGTTGCGGCGCGCCGCGATGATGGCCAGCGCATTGAGGAATCGGCTCTCCGG
>JAEUPH010000125.1 GCA_016790395.1 Rubrivivax sp.
GCACCGCGTGGCGCCACCGCGCAACCGGCGGCGGTGGCGGCGGCCACCACGCGCGACAGCTCCACCGTGCTGCCCGGCGCCACCACCAGCGCCACGTGGCCCGAGCCGGCGGCGCCGATGTCGGCGCCGAACAGCGCGCTGGCGGCGGCGTCGTCGCGCACGTGGTCGGCGCCGACGATGTCGGCCAGCAGGGGCTTGAGGGCGGCGCTCATGAACAGGGCTCCAGGTGACAGGGAACGATGCCGGGAGTATTGGGCCGCCGGCGGGCCCCATGCGCCAGCGGGCCCGCGCTGACCGCCATGTGGGCACGCCGTGGCGGCGCGCTGGCCGGGGCGGCGGGCTCTGGGATCATCGGCCCTCACGCTACGCGCACCGGCGCGGGAAAGGTCTTGGCATGTCAGCTGGTTCGGGCTACGACGAATTCCGCAGGGGCTGGCCCATCGTGCTGGCCGGCATGCTGGGCGTGGGCCTGGGCTTGTCGCCGCTGCCGTTCTACACGCTGGGCGTGATCGCGCCGCACCTGGCCAAGGAATTCGGCTGGGGCATGGGCCAGATCTTCTTCGGCCTGACCATCACCACTTTCGCCGTCATCGTCGGCGGCCCGGGCGCCGGCTACCTGGCCATGCGCTACGGCGCGCGCAAGGTGGCGCTGAGCTCGCTGGTGTTGCTGTCGCTCACCTTCATGTCGCTGGCCCTGTCCAGCGGTTCGCTGACGCAGTACTACCTCACCTGGGGCCTGGTGTCGCTGCTGGGCGCAGGCACGCTGCCCATCACCTGGACACGCGGCGTCAACGCCTGGTTCGAACGTCGCAAGGGCCTGGCGCTGGGCCTCACGCTGATGGGCACGGGCCTGTTCGGCATCGTCGCCAAGCCCTTCACCGCCTGGCTGGTGGCCGGCTTCGGCTGGCGCGGCGCCTTCGTCGGGCTGGGGCTGCTGCCGCTGCTGATCGCGCTGCCCGTGGCCTGGGCGCTGTTCCGCAACGTCGACGGCGACCCCAACGCCACCGGCGTGAAGGTGCCGCTCTCCGGTATGACGGTGGCAGAGGCGCTGCGCGACCGGCGTTTCTGGACGCTGATGCTGGCCTTCGTCCCCATCTCCTTCGCGCTGGGCGGGCCGATCCCGAACATGGAGAAGATCCTGCTGCAGGGCGGGCTGGAAGCCGCGGTGGTGATCAAGCTGACGATGTTCATCGGGCTGTCGGCGCTGCTGGGCCGGCTGATCGGCGGCTGGCTGATCGACCGCTTCTGGGCCCCGGGTGTCGCGCTGGTGATCCTGCTGCTGCCGGGCATCAGCCTGTGGCTGCTGGCGCACGGGCCGCTGACGCCCGCCACGGCCGTGGTGTCCATCGTGCTGGTGGGCTTCGCGGTGGGCATGGAGTACGACCTGATGGCCTTCTTCGTGGCGCGCTACTTCGGCATGAAGAGCTACACACCGATCTATTCGCTGCTCTACGTGTGCTTCGCGCTGGGTGCCGGCATCGGCCCGGCCGCCTTCGGCGCGGCCTTCGACCGCACGGGCTCCTACGATGGCGTGCTGATGGGCTCGTTCGTCGGCCTGGTGCTGGGCGCGCTGGCCTTCCTCACGCTCGGCCGCTACCGCGAGTTCCCGCCCGAACCCATTCGCTGAAACCGCAGAACCCACCATGAAGACCCGCGCCGCCATCCTGGAAACCATCGGCCTGCCCGCACCCTATGCCGAGAGCCGCCCGCTGAAGATCTGCGAAGTGGAGCTCGACGAGCCCGGCGCCGGCGAGGTGCTGATCCGCATCCGCGCCGCGGGGCTGTGCCACTCCGACCTCTCCGTCATCAGCGGCGACCGCCCGCGGCCCGTGCCCATGGCCATCGGCCACGAATCGGCGGCCGAGGTGCTGCGCTGCGGCCCCGGCGTCACCGACCTGGCCCCCGGCGACCGCGTGGTGATGGTCTTCATGCCCAGCTGCGGCTGCTGCGCGCCCTGCGCCGAAGGCCGGCCGGCGCTGTGCGAACCCGGCGCCGTGGCCAACGGCGCGGGCACGTTGCTGTCGGGGCAGCGCCGGCTGCACCGCGGCGGGCAGGACATCCACCACCACCTGGGCGTGTCCTGCTTCGCCGAACATGCCGTGGTGTCGCGCCGCTCCTGCGTGAAGATCGATTTCAGCGAAGCCGAGCTGAGCCACGCCGAGGCCGCGCTCTTCGGCTGCGCCGTGCTCACCGGCGCCGGTGCCGTGATCAACACCGCGCGCGTGCAGGCCGGCCAGAGCGTGGCCGTGCTGGGCCTGGGCGGCGTGGGTTTCAGCTCGCTGCTGGCGGCACTGGCCGCCGGGGCGCGCGAGGTGGTGGCCATCGACCTGAGCGATGCCAAGCTGCAGCTGGCGAAGGAACTCGGCGCCACCGCCACCGTGAACGCCGGCGCGGCCGATGCCGCCGAGCAGGTGCGCGCCCTCACGAAGGGCGGCGTGGACTTCGCCTTCGAGATGGCCGGCGCCATTCCCGCGCTGGAGCTGGCCTGGAAGATCACGCGCCGCGGCGGCAGCACGGTGACGGCAGGCCTGCCTCACCCGGACAAGCGCTTCCAGCTGCCCCCGGTGCAGATGGTGGCCGAGGAGCGCACGCTGCGCGGCAGCTACATCGGCTCGGCCGTGCCTTCGCGCGACATCCCGCGCTACATCGAGCTCTACCGCCGCGGCCGCCTGCCG
>JAEUPH010000129.1 GCA_016790395.1 Rubrivivax sp.
CACGCCGCGCGGGCCCACCAGCGGCACGTCGGCAAAACCTTCGGGGGGCTGCTGATAGAAGCTCCGGCCGGCGCGCGTGAGCGCACGCGCCTGCGGCGGGCCGTAGCTGGCCATGTACATGGCGGCGCTGCGCCCGGTGCTGTGCAGGCCGGGCTGGATTTCCGCCTCGAGCAGCAGCACCTCGCGGGTGCCGGCCAGCCGCCAGGCCAGCGAGGCTCCGGCGATGCCGGCGCCGACGATCAGCACGTCCAGCGTCATGCGTGCTCCCTCCTCAGGGTGCTCATCACGATGGAGCACGCATCAGCGTGCTCTTGCCGAACAGGCTCTCGATCAGGTCGACCGCCAGCACCGCCGTCTTGTTGCGCAGGTCCAGCGCAGGGTTCAGCTCCATCACGTCCAGGCTGGCCAGGCGGCCGGTGTCGGCGATCATCTCCATGCACAGCTGCGCTTCGCGGTAGGTGGGCCCGCCGGGGATGGTGGTGCCGACGCCGGGGGCGATCTCGGGGTCGAGGAAGTCGACGTCGAAGCTCACGTGCAGGTGGGTCTTCTCGTCCAGCGTGGCCAGCGCCAGTTCCATCGTGTGGCGCATGCCCATTTCATCGATGTAGCGCATGTCGAAGACCTCCAGGCCCACCTCGTGCACGAAGCGCTTCTCGCCGGGGTCGACGCTGCGGATGCCGATCTGCCGCACCCACTTCGGGTTCAGCGCCGGCACGGTGCCGCCGATCTCGATGAGCGCCTGCGGGCCGTGCCCGCACAGGCAGGCCACGGGCATGCCGTGGAGGTTGCCGCTGGGGGTGAGCACGCTGGTGTTGAAGTCGGCATGCGCGTCCAGCCACAGCACGCGCAGCTTCTTGCCGGCCTCGCGGCAGTGGCGCGCCACGGCGCTGATGCTGCCGATGCCCAGGCAGTGGTCGCCGCCCAGCAGGATGGGCAGCCGGCCGCCGGCCAGCTCGCCATGAACGGCCTCGTGCACGGCGCGGTTCCAGGCGATCACTTCGTCCAGGTGCCGGTAGCCGTCCACCGGCGGCAGCCAGGGGTTGGCGGGGCCGCTGAGGTTGCCACGGTCGGCCACGTCCACGCCGTGGGCCTGCAGCGCGGCGGCCAGGCCGGCCACGCGCATGGCTTCCGGGCCCATGCTCGCGCCGCGCGCACCGGCACCGATGTCGGTGGGCGCGCCGATCAGCGAGACGCCGCGTGTGCCCATCTCACATGTCTTCCGCGAATTCGCCGCTGATGGTGGGCGGCAGGTCGAAGCCGTAGTGCTCGGCCAGGCGCTCCCAGGCTTCCTCGGCGGTTTCGACGAAATGGAACAGGCCCAGGTCGCCGGGGCTGATCATGCCGGTCTCCACGAGGTAATCCCAGTCGATCAGCCGGACCCAGAAGTCGCGCCCGAAGAGCAGGATGGGGCGCTTGCGGCTCTTGCCCGTCTGCACCAGCGTGATGGTCTCGAAGAGTTCGTCCAGCGTGCCGAAGCCGCCCGGGAAGCACACCAGCGCGATGCTGCGCATCAGGAAGTGCATCTTGCGCAGCGCGAAGTAGTGGAACTGGAAGCACAGCTCCGGCGTGATGTAGGGGTTGGGCGCCTGCTCGTGCGGCAGCACGATGTTCAGCCCGATGCTCTTGCCGCCCACTTCGTGCGCGCCGCGGTTGCCCGCTTCCATGATGCCGGGGCCGCCGCCGGTGACGACGTAGACCGGCGTGTCGTGCTCGTGCGTGCGCGACGTGACCAGCGCGGCGAAGCGGCGCGCTTCCTCGTAGAAGCGGCTCATCGCCACCGCCTGTTCGGCGCGCCTCACGGCCGCCGCATCGGTGCCGCGCTGCGCTGTGGCCAGCCGCTCGGCGGCCACCTCGGGCGGCAGCACACGCGCGCTGCCGAAGATGACGATGGTGGACTCGATGCCCTGTTCCTGCTGCACCAGCTCGGGCTTGAGCAGCTCCAGCTGCACGCGCACCGGCCGCAGCTCTTCGCGCAGCAGGAAGTCGTTGTCGGTGAAGGCCAGGCGGTAGGCGCTCTTGGGGCCGTCGTAGAGCTGCGGCGCCGGGCGGGCGGCCTCTTCCTGGGCGCTGGGGAAGTTGCGCGCGGCCAGCGCGGGGTTCTTGCTTTCCATCGCGCCGGACTCTAACCGCGAACCGTGGCACACACGCTGCACTTCGCGTTGCGCGCCACGCGCAGGTCTTCCCAGCCCATGCGCCGCGCGTCCAGCATCAGCAGCCGCCCGGACAGCGGCTCGCCGGTGCCGATGAGCAGCTTCAGCGCCTCGGCCGCCTGCACGCTGCCGACGATGCCCACCAGCGGTGCGAAGACGCCCATCGTGGAGCAGGCGACGTCTTCGTAGTCGGCCTCGGGCGGGAACAGGCAGGCGTAGCAGGGTGCCTCCGGCGCGCGGCTGTCGTAGACCGCGATCTGCGCGTCCCAGCCGATGGCCGCGCCGCTGACCAGCGGCTTGCGGTGCTTCACGCAGGCGGCGTTGACGGCATGGCGGGTGCGGAAGTTATCGCAGCAATCCAGCACCACGTCGACGCTGGGCAACAGATCGTCGAGCAGTCCAGGGTCGGCGCGGCGCACGACGGCGCGGCACTGCACCTCGGCGTTCAGCGCAGCCACGGTGCTGCGCACCGATTCGGCCTTGGGCTGGCCCAAGCGCGAGCTGGCGTGCGCGATCTGCCGCTGCAGGTTGGTGAGGTCCACCGTGTCGTGGTCGACGACGGTGAGCCGGCCCACGCCCGACGTGGCCAGGTACATCGCGGCCGGTGAACCCAGCCCGCCCGCGCCGATGACCAGCGCATGGGCGTCCAGCAGCCGGCGCTGGCCCTCGACGCCGATGTCGTCGAGCATCAGGTGGCGGGCGTAGCGCAGGAGTTGGCGGTCGTCCATCGGGCGGGGCTCTCCAGAAACGACGAACCCGCCGACCTGCAGGTCCGGCGGGCTCGTCCGGGCCGGGCCGGGCTTACTTGGCCGGCGTCGTCGGCGCCTCGGCGCGTTGGTCGGCGGCCGCCGTCTTGCTGGCCACCACCGGCAGGCCGCGCAGGCGGTTGAGCGCCTGCTGCAGCGGGAAGTCTTCCGGCGTGCCGAATTCGGGCAGCGGCTTGAGCGGCTCCCGGGTGCGCGCGAGCTGCTCTTCCACCTTCTTGCGCGCTTCCTCGCGGGCGCGCTCGCGTTCGGCGTCCTTCTTCTCGTCGGCACCGCTCAGGTGGCGTTCGAGGTCGGCCTCGCGCGTGCGCAGCGCGGCGTAGACGTTGCCTTCGGCGGTTTCGTCCAGCCAGATATCGGGCACGATGCCCTTGGCCTGGATGCTGCGGCCACTGGGCGTGTAGTAGCGCGCCGTGGTGATCTTCAGCGCGGTGTCGGCGGGCAGCGGGCGCACCGTCTGCACCGAGCCCTTGCCGAAGGTCTGCGCGCCCATGATGGTGGCGCGCTTGTGGTCCTGCAGCGCGCCGGCCACGATCTCGCTGGCCGAGGCCGAGCCTTCGTTCACCAGCACCACCAGCGGCACGTTCTTCATCGCCGCGGGCAGGCGCTTGAGCGGGTCGGGCCCGCTGCGGCGCACGTAGAACTCGGGGCTGGCTCGGAAGGTGGCCTTGCTCTCGGGGAGCTGGCCGTTGGTGGTGACCACCACCACGTCGGCGGGCAGGAAGGCCGCCGACAGCGCCACCGCGCCGTCCAGCAGGCCGCCGGGGTCGTTGCGCAGATCGAGCACCAGGCCCTTCATGTTGGGGTCCTGCTTGTACAGCTCTTCCATCTTGCGCACGAAGTCGTCCACCGTGCGGTCCTGGAACTGGCTGACGCGGATCCAGCCGTAGCCGGGCTCCACCATCTTGGCCCGCACGCTCTGCATGCGGATCTCTTCGCGCACGATGGTGACGGGGAAGCTGCGGTTCTCCAGCTTGCGGTAGATGGTGAGCACGACCTTGGTGTTGGGTTCGCCGCGCAGCTTCTTCACGGCCTGGTCGACGGTGATGCCCTTGACGGGGGTGTCGTCGATGCGGGTGATGAGGTCGCCGCTCTTCAGGCCGACACGGAAGGCGGGCGATCCTTCGATGGGCGAGACCACCTTCACCAGGCCGTCTTCCATGCCCATCTCGATGCCGATGCCGATGAATTTGCCGCCGGTGCTTTCGCGGAAATCACGGAAGGACTTCTTGTCGAAGTACTGGCTGTGGGGGTCGAGCCCGGCCACCATGCCGGCGATGGCGTCGGAGATGAGCTTCTTCTCGTCCACCGGCTCCACGTACTCGGCCTTCACGCGGTCGAAGACGGCGGCGAGCTGCTGCACTTCTTCCAGCGGCAGCGGTGCCAGTGAATTGCGTGCCACGGCCTGCAGCTGCATCGTGGTCAGGGCCCCGGCCACGGCGCCGAGCGCCAGGATGCCTGCCATCTTCAGTTTCGAACCCATGCTGGAAGCCCCTTTCCGGACGTGCATACCCCGTACGCCGCCCGCGCTTTCAGTATAGGGCCGGGCCCCAGCTGGGATCGTGTCCCGGGGATTAAGTTGCATCGACGCGCGAGCGCGCGGTGTGCGGCTTTGCGCGCCGGGAGCCTTCAGTTCGGCGCCGCTTCGCGGGGGAAGGTGACGACGTGGTCCACCTCGGCGCGGATGCCGATCCACTCGCCCAGCGCGTGGTCGTGGTGCGAGGGCACGTGGGCCAGCACCTGCTCGCCGCTGGCCAGGCGCAGCGTGTAAAGAAACTCGGAGCCGCGGAAGGCCTTGCGTTCGATCTGCGCGCGCACCGGGCTGGCGTCGTCGTGCACGATGTCGTCGGCGCGCAGCAGCAGTTCGCAGTGGCCGCCGGGGTAGGCCTCGGGCAGCGGGCAGCCGGCAGCGTCGTGCAGTTCGCCCAGCGGCGTGTGCACGCAAGGCCCGTGAGAGCAGGCCACGATCTGCGCCGGCGTGAACACGCCGTGGCCGATGAAGCTGGCCACGAAGCGGCTGGCTGGCCGGTGGTAGAGCGTGTAGGCATCGTCCCACTGCTCCAGCCGGCCGTGATCCATGACGCCGATGATGTCGCCCATGGCGAAGGCTTCCAGCTGGTCGTGCGTCACCAGCAGCGCCGTGGTGCCGCTTTCCTTGAGGATGGCGCGCACCTCGTGCGCCAGGCGCTCGCGCAGGTCGACGTCGAGGCTGGAGAAGGGCTCGTCCAGCAGCAGCAGGCGCGGCCGCGGCGCCAGCGCGCGGGCCAGCGCCACCCGCTGCTGCTGGCCTCCCGACAACTGGTGCGGCGCGCGCTGCGCAGCGTGATCCAGGCCGACGAGTTCCAGCAGTTCCTGCACGCGCGCCGCGCGCTCGGTCCGCGACAGGCCGCCGATGCCGAAAGCCACGTTCTCGGCCACCGAGAGGTGCGGGAACAGCGCAAAGTCCTGGAACACCATGCCGATGCGCCGCTTCTCGGGCGCCACGTGGACGCCGGCGGCGGTGTCGGACAGGGCTTGGCCGTCCATCACGACACGTCCTCCAGCACAGCGCTCCAGCCCGGCCACGGCGCGCAGCAGTGAGGTCTTGCCGCAGCCGGATGGGCCGATCAGCACGCCGATCTGCCCCGGGTTCAGCCCCAGGCTGACCCCTTGCACGGCGGCGCGTCCGGCCGCACGCGCATAGCGCACCGCCACGGATTCCAGGCTGAGGAACATGTGCAGATGATAATGCGCTGAATGAGGATCGTTCGCATTTCCTGGGTGGGCGCTGTCCCCGAGGTTCGGCCGTGCGTGCGCTGCTGACGCTGCTGTGCCTGCTGCTCGCGCTGCCGGTGCTGGGCGTGCTGGGCGCCTGGTTCGCGCTGGACGCCGCCTCGCTGGCCGTGCTGCGCCATCAGTGGGAGACGGTGCTGCCGGGCTACGCGCTGCAGTCGTCGATGCTGGCGCTGTGCGTGGGCCTGGGCGTGATGGCGCTGGGCTCGGCCATGGCCGCGGCGGTGACGCTGTTCGACTTCCCCGGCCGCCGCACGCTGGAGTGGGCTCTGCTGCTGCCGCTGGCCATGCCGGCCTACGTGCTGGCCTATGCGTGGACCGACGCGCTGCAGTTCAGCGGCCCGCTGCAGACCGGCCTGCGCGCCGCCTTTGGCTGGCACGGGCCGCTGTGGCCCGACGTGCGCGGCTTCTGGGGCGCCGTGGTGCTGTTCGTGCTGTGCCTGTACCCCTACGTCTACCTGCTGGTGCGCGCGGCCCTGGGCGAGCGGGCCGTGCGCCTGATGGAAGCGGCACGGCTGCTGGGCGCGCCCATGCGCAGGCGCATCCTGCAGGTGGCGCTGCCGATGGCGCGGCCGGCCATCGCCGCGGGCACGGCGCTGGCGCTGATGGAGACGCTGGCCGACTACGGCGTGGGCAGCTACTTCGGCCTCACCACCTTCAGCACGGGCATCTACAAGGCCTGGCTGGTGATGAACGACCGCATCGCGGCGGCCCAGCTGGCGGCGCTGTTGCTGGTGGTGGTGGCGGCGCTGCTGCTGGCCGAACGCACGGCGCAACGCAGGCTGCGCTTCACCGCGGGCCGTGCCGGCGCGGCGTCGGCCGAGGCGCGTGCGCTGGCCATCACCGGGGCGTCGGGCTGGGCCCTGCTGGCGCTGTGCAGCCTGCCCGTGCTGTTGGGTTTCGCCCTGCCGGTGGCCTGGCTGGCGCACATGCTGTGGGTGGAGGCCACGACCTCCGAGTTCGGCCTGCCGCTGGCCCGCTTCGGCGAGTGGGCCTGGGCGAGTTTCCGCCTCGCGGGCGCGGCGGGGCTGGCGGCCACGGCGCTGGCGCTGATGCTGGGATTCGCGATGCGCCGCGGGCGGGGCCGCCTGCTGCAACCGGCGGCGCGGCTGCTGAGCCTGGGTTATGCCGTGCCCGGCGCGGTGATCGCGGTGGGCATCCTGCTGCCCGCGGGCTGGCTGCAGCAGCGTTGGCCGGAGTCTGGCGCCGCGGCGCTCGTCACCGGCACGGTGTTCGGGCTGATGTACGCCTACCTGGTGCGCTTCTCGGCGGTGGCGCTGCAGTCGGTGGAAGCCGGCTATGCGCGCGTGCCGCTGGCCATCGACGAGACGGCGCGCATGCTGGGCAGCCGCGCCGGCCGCCTGTTCCTGCGCCTGCACCTGCCGCTGCTCAGGCGCTCGGCGCTGGCGGCGGCGCTGCTGGTGTTCGTGGATGCCATGAAGGAGCTGCCGGCGACCCTGGTGCTGCGCCCCTTCGGCAGCGACACGCTGGCGGTGGTGGCCTACAACTTCGCGCGCGACGAGCGGCTGGCTGAAGCGGCGCTGCCCTCGCTGGCCATCGTGGCCGTGGGGCTCATCCCGGTGGTCATGCTCAGCCGCGCGATGCGCACGGCCCAGGACTAGGCTGGTCCCGCCGACAGGAATCGAACCTGTATCTGGCGCTTAGGAGGCGCCCGTTCTATCCATTGAACTACGGCGAGATCACTTCGGGAACACCGTGGATTTTCGCATGGCGGCGTCGGCTGGCGTCTCCTGGAAGCGCCAGGTCCAGATGACGTCGAGCGCGTTTTCCAGGCCGCTCTGCATGCGCACCGTGAAGCGCTGCGCGGCCCGGTAGATGAGCTGCCAGGTGCCGGTGGTGGCATTGACGCCGCGCTCGTAGCCCACGTACCAGCGGCTGGACAGCTGCTTGCCGATGGCGATGACGGTGTCGCGCACGTCGGTGTCGCTGCTCTTGAGCGAGACGTCGTCGATGCCCAGCGCCTTCATCAGCGAGTCGGTGGGGGCTTCGCCGTCGCCGGACAGCAGCGCCACCGCAGCGCGCTGCAGCAGCGCGGCATCGTTGCGGCCCAGGGTGTCGGGTGCGCGGCCCAGCATCAGCCAGGCGAGCTTGTCGTTGTCGCTCATCTCGGGGGCCGAGTAGAGCCGTATGCGCAGGTTCTGGACCGGGCCGGTGACGGTGACGCCCACCTTCACGGTGTTGTCGATGAGCGGCCGCAGCGCCAGCACGTCCAGCGTCGGGTTGCCCAGGGCGCCGGTGAAAGTGACGACGCCGCGCTCGATGTCCAGCTTCTGGCCGTAGCTGGCGAACTTGCCGTCCACGGCCTGGATGACGCCCAGCACGTCGGGCCGACCGGCCGCGTTGGTGCGCACGCGCATCTGGCCGCGCAGCGCGCTGTCCAGCCCCCAGCCCTTGAAGCGGGCGTTGTCCCCGGCGTCGATCTCGACGTCGATGTTCCAGGGGTAGCGCGCCTTGGCGGCACCGGCTTCCGCCGCCTGCAGCGCAGCCTCTCCGGGCCGCCGCACGGCCACGTCTTCGTCCAGCGAGGGCGCGGCGCTGCCGCTGGCGTCGAAGCGCAGTTCGTCCAGCACGAAGCGGCCGTTCAGGCGGGCCCGTTCGCCGCTCATCTCCAGTTCGGCCGTGCCGGTGGTGGTGAGCTGGCGGTCCACGCGGCCCAGCACGCGGAAGCGCTCGGCCTTCATCGTGAGCCTGGCCACCGGCGCCTGGCTCAGCAGCGCGCCGCCCGTGATGGCCACCGTGCCGTCACCGCCCTTGAAGGTGAAGCGCTGGATGGTCGCGTACTCGCCCTCCAGCTTCAGCGCCAGCTGCCCATCGCTGAAGTTGATGCCTTGCAGCAGGTTGCGCATCGCCAGACCCTGGGCACCCAGCGTGCCGTCGAACAGCGGCGTGCCGAAGGTGCCGCTGACGGACGCCGTGCCACTCACTTCACCGGCCAGTCTCCAGCCTGCGGGCACCCATGCGCTCCAGATGCCGATGTCGGCCACCTGGAGCTTCAGGGCCCCGGCGATGGGCGCCTCGGGCAGGGGCCAGCGGCGCTCGGGCGTGCTCTGGACCCTCACGGCGCCGGAGATCTCGCCGATGGTGCGGCCGCGCAGGGTGGGCGAGAAGTCCCACACGCCATCGTGCGCCGTGACGGCCAGCCGCAAGTCGGACAGTCCCAGCAACTGCGTGCCGTCGGGCCCGGCGATGTGCAGGTCGCCCTCGCGGCGCTCGAAGACGATGTCGGCGTCCATGCGCTCGGCGGCGCGCACGTCCACGCGGGCGGCCAGGCGCAGGTCGCCGCCCCAGCCGGTGCCGGGCTGCAGGCGGGCCAGCATGGGGGCCAGCAGGAAGGGGTCGATCTCGGCGCGCAGGTGGATCAGCGGCTGTTCGCTGCGCAGGTCCAGCCGCACTTCGTCCCAGCGCATCGACAGCCCCTCGCCCACCTGCAGGCGGCCTGCATCGGCCCGCAGCGTGGTCAGGCGGCCTTCGCTGAAGCTGAGTTCGGCGGCCACGTCCCGGGTCTCGGCCCAGCCCGCGGTGGGCGGTGCGTTGCCGCTGGCGCCGTCCCAGGCGCCGACCACCAGACGGTCCAGCCGAGCGCGGTAGCGGCCGCTGGCGAAGGGTGCGGGCGCCGCGCCTGCTGCGCCCGGTGCGGGCGCGGCGGCGGGCGCCTCCGGCTGCCACCCGCCCTGCGCCACGATCAGCGCGCGCGTGCCGGTCTGGCTCTCCAGCCCGAGCAGGTCCTCCAGCGCGGCCGGCGGCAGCACGGGCATGGCGCCCGACAGCTCGATGCGGTGGCTGGCCAGTGTGCCGCGCACGTCCATGTGCAGGTTGTCGACGCGTCGCTGCTCCAGCGCCAGGCCGGCCACCTCGGCCTGCAGGGTCTGCGCCTCGTCGCCGAACGTGGCCACGCGCCACTGCGCGCTGGCGCGCGCCACGGAGAGGGTGCCGGCCTGCAATTGCGTCAGACGCGCCGTGCCGTCGCTGCGCATCGCCGGCCAGCGGCCCTCGGCGTCGACGGCCACCACCACCGTGCCCTGGCGCGGGGCCCACCGGGCCCAGGCCGGCTGCAACTGGAACAGCGGGCCGAGGCGACCCAGCGATTCGGCCTTGGCCTCCAGGCGCCAGCGGTCACCGACACCCGTGCCGCCCGGGTTGCCCTGGCCTTCCACGGCCAGCAGGTTGCCGCCCAGGGAGAGGTCGGCACGCAGCCTTGCCGAATCTGCGGCGCCGGGCGTGTAGCTCAGCGTGGCCTCGGCCTCGGCGGCCACGCCGGCCAGCTGGGAATCGTGCAGCCTGAGCTTGCCGTTGCCGGCCAGGCGCTGCGCCAGCGTCAGGGGCGGCAGGCGGTCGGCATCGGCGGGCAGCCGCACGTCGAGCTTCCACTCGCCGTTGGCGCGGTGCGGGCCCCGGCGCCAGGCCGAACCGGCGTCGCCGGGCCACCAGGGCAGGGGATCGAAGTCGCGCAGCAGGCCCTCGGTGACGAGCTGCCAGTCGCCGCGCGGCGCCTGCGCCACGGTGGCGGTGAACTCGGCCACGGCGGTGCCGCTTTGCGCGCGCGCGCTCTTGATCTTCAGCTCGCGGTCGTTGGCGCTGCCCTCGACGGCCACGCGCACGGGCAGCGGCGCGGCGTCGAGCTGGCCCTGCAGGTCCAGCGTCCACTCGATGCCCGGCGCCGGCGCCGGGTCCTTCTGCGGCGTGAGCGCCGGTACGCCGGTGATGCTGGCGGCCAGGGGGCCCGACAGCTTCATCGCCGCCGCGCGGCCGTCCAGGCGGTGCGGGGTGACGTCGCCGAGCCGCATCTCCAGCGCCACGTCGTAGCCCTTCCAGACGGCCGTGCCCTGCACGCGGCCGGCGGGCCGCAACGCGTCGGCCAGCTGCAGGTCGAACTGGCTCATCTCGACGAGGTCGGGCTGCTCCAGCGAGCCTCGCAGTTGCACCAGCAGCCGGCTCACGGGCAGCCGCGCGGCGTTCCAGGGGCCGGGCGCGGTGTTGTGCAGCTCGACGTCCACCACCAGCGGCGCCTGGCCCCCGCCGCCCAGCACGGCGTGGCCGTCCAGCCGCGTGGTCGGCGCCTTGGCGGCCAGCGCCGCGAGGTCCAGAGACTGCGTCGTCGCGTCCAGCGCCGCCAGCGGCCAGGCGTCCTGCGGGCGCACCAGCGCGCGCAGGTCCACGGCAGGCGCGTCGCGGCCGGGCAGCGGCCGTCCGCGCAGCGTGGCAGTGAGTTCGATGTCGGCCAGCGTGCCGCCGGCCCGTGCCACCGCTGCCCAGCGGGGCGCATCGCCTTCGGCCAGCGGGCGCGCTCGCACCGTCGCCTGCAGCGCGTAGGGCGCGGCGTTGGCGACAGCCGCCTCGCCTTCGACCAGCAGCGTGAATCCTTCGAAGGCCAGCCGGCCGGCGCCGTGGCGTGCACCGGGGCGCGGGTCCAGGCTCAGGCCGTCAAGTTGAAGGCTGCGCAAGGGCTGCTGGCCGTCGATCAGCAGTTCCGCCACCCGCACTTCGGCCAGGTCCAGCTGCAGCGGCGGCCGCAGCGCCGGCGGCAGTTGCAGCGGCTCTTTCGACGGCGGGCCGGCGTGCACGCTGACCTTGGCAGCGCCGAGGCGCGCCGCCTGCAGCGCCACCCAGGCGTGCTCGTGCGGGCGCCAGCGCCACACCAGGCCTTCGGCCGAGAGCTTCTCCACCTCTGCCCAGGCCTGGCCGCCGGCCCATTCCACGCGCAAGGCGTCGGCGCCGAATCCCGTGCCCAGCAGCGCGCCGCGGAAACCCTTCACCTGCACGCCGGGCAGGCGCTGCACGAGCCAGGCGCTGCCCGTCTCGCTGCTGAGCATCCAGGCTGCCGCGCCGAGCAGCGCGCCGATGGCCAGCAGCAGCAGGCTGACGATGGACAGCAAGGGCACCAGCAGCGACAGGCCGGTGCGCACGGGCGCGGGCGGGGTGGCGGTGGGCTCCGTCATGCGCGCTCAGAAGGCGATGCCGACGCTGAAGTGCAGGCGCGACTTGCGTGTCTCCGCACCCCAGGCCCAGTCCAGCCGCAGCGGGCCCACCGGGCTGCGCCAGCGCAGGCCGACGCCCGTGCCGTAGACGGGCTTGAGCGCGGCGAAGCTGTTGGCGGCGTTGCCTGCGTCGATGAACCAGGCCAGCCACAGCGTGGGCATGGACTGGAGGAAGGGCCGGGCCACCTCGACACTGGCCGTGACCGTGGACGTGCCGCTGGTCACCAGGCCGTCGACCACGGGGCCCAGCGAACGGTAGCCGTAGCCGCGCACGGAGTCGTCGCCGCCGGCGCGGAACTTCTGCGAGTCGGGCACGACCATGTTCTCGCGCAGGTAGACGTGGCCCAGTTCCACCCGCGCCTGCGAATACCAGGTGCGGCCGAGCGGCAGGTAGCCGGTGAGCCGGGCATAGACGCGCGTGAAGATGCCGGGGCTGGCGTTGGTGCCACTGGAGCGGCCCACGCCCACCTGCCCGGCGAAGCTGAAGCCCTGCGTGGGCAGGATGACGCTGTCCAGGTCGCGCCAGACGCCGTGGTAGTTCAGCGAGAGCGCGTAGGCGTTGGTGCGGTTGCCGGCGATCGTCACCGTGCGCGAGCGCTCGGCCTCGGTGTAGTACAGGCGCTCGATGCGCTGCGTGTCCTGCGTCCGGCCCAGCCGCAGCCGTTGCGACAGCACGGTGTCGGTGTCGGACTCCAGGTTCTCGATGGTGCCGCCGATGAGGTTGCGGTAGAGGTTTTCGCCCGGGTGCGTGCTGATCTCGCCTTCCCAGAACTGCCGCTTCTGGCCCCACTCGATCTTGTTGCGCGAGGACGCCGCGTAGCCGAACACGCGCCGGTAGATGTGCTCCACGCTGGCGCGCGGCCCGGTGTTGGCGCTGATGCCGACGCCGAAGGTGTAGACCTGCAGCGGCGCCTCGCGCAGCTTCACCACGATGGCCGCGTTGGCGGCCTGCGCGGCGTCGGTGTCGAGCATGACGCTGGCGCCTTCGAACAGGCCGCTCTTCTGCAGCCGCTCCTGGAAGTCGAGCAGCAGCGTCTCGGTCACCGGCACCCCGCGGCCGGCGTTCATCAGGTGGCTCACCGTCTCGCTGTCGTGCGCCACCAGGCCTTCGATCTGCAGCGAGCCATAGCGGAACAGTGGCCCGCTGTCGGCCACCAGGTACAGGCGTACCGTGTGCGCCTCGGTGTCGACCTCGGCGTTGGTGCCGGCCCAGGCCACGTTGGCGTAGCCGGCGGCGCGCAGCACGGCCAGGGCGGCCGACTTGGCGTCGCTCCAGGCCGGGTTGCGGAAGTCGCTGCCTTCGCGCAGGCCGAAGCTCCGGCGCCAAGCCTCCAAAGTGTCCTTGGCCAGCGCGTCGCCGTTGGCCGCGCTGCGCTCGAGTTCGCCTTCGATCAGCAGCGTCAGCTGCGTGACGCGGGCCCGCGGCCCGGGGTCGACGCGCAGCCTCACGATGTTGCGCGTGTCGGCATCCGGCACCACGTCGATCTTCGGCGCGAAGTAGCCTTCGGTCTGCAGCAGGTCCTTGGCCTGCGCCGGCGAGGCCTCCAGCAGCCGCGCCCACTCGCTGTCGTCGACATCGGCACGCGCCATGCGGCCCAGGCGCACGATGTCCAGGTGCTTTTCCAGCAGCGCCTTCAGTTCGTCGGGGGCCTCGATCTGGACGCGCAGCCCCTGCTTCTCAGGCGACGCGGCCACGGAGGTTGTGCCGGCCTCGGCCTGGGGCGGCGGCGCCACAGGCTCGGCCTTGCCCAGTGCGGCACAGCCGCCCAGTCCGCACAGCGCGACCAGCAGCCCGCAGGCCGAGAACCGGCGCCAGGTCATTTGCTCAGCAGGCGCATGGCCCCTTCCAGCCCGGCCAGCGTGAGCGGAAACATGCGCTGGTTCATCAGTTGCTGGACGATGGAGATGCTCTGCCGGTAGCCCCACACACCTTGCGGCTCGGGGTTGATCCACGCGAACTTCGGGAAGGCGCTGGTCAGCCGGGCCAGCCATTCGGCGCCGGCTTCCTCGTTGTTGTATTCGACGCTGCCGCCGGGCTGCAGGATCTCGTAGGGGCTCATGGTGGCGTCGCCGACGAATATCAGCTTGTAGTCCCGGTTGTACTTGCGGATGACGTCCCAGGTGGCGAACTTCTCGCTGTAGCGGCGCTTGTTGTTCTTCCACATGAAGTCGTAGACGCAGTTGTGGAAGTAATAGAACTCCAGGTGCTTGAATTCGTTCTTGGCCGCGGAGAAGAGTTCCTCGACGCGGTGGATGTGTTCGTCCATGGTGCCGCCCACGTCCATCAGCAGCAGCACCTTCACGCGGTTGTGGCGCTCCGGCACCATCTTGATGTCCAGCAGCCCGGCGTTGGCGGCGGTGCTGTGGATGGTGTCGTCGAGGTCCAGTTCCATGTCGGAACCCTCGCGCGCGAAGCGGCGCAGGCGGCGCAGCGCCACCTTGATGTTGCGCGTGCCCAGTTCCTTGGTGTCGTCGTAGTCCTTGTAGGCGCGCTGGTCCCACACCTTCACGGCACTGCGGTTGCGTCCCTTGTCCTGGCCGATGCGGATGCCCTGGGGGTTGTAGCCGTAGGCGCCGAAGGGGCTGGTGCCACCGGTGCCGATCATGCGGTTGCCGCCTTCGTGGCGCTCCTTCTGCTCCTCGAAGCGCTTCTTCAGCGTTTCCATCAGCTCGTCCCAGCCCATCTTCTCGATGGCGGCCTTCTCTTCCGGGCTGAGCTCCAGTTCCAAGGTCTTGCGCAGCCACTCCAGCGGCACGTCCTGCGTGAAGTCGGTGAGCATCTCCACGCCCTTGAAGTAGGCGGCGAAGGCGCGGTCGAACTTGTCGAACTGCGCCTCGTCCTTGACGAGCGAGGTGCGGGCCAGGAAGTAGAACTTGTCGACGCTGGGGCCGCCGTCGTCGTCGATGACGCCGGCTTGCAGGGCCTGCAGCAGCGTCAGGTACTCCTTGACGCTGACCTTCAGCTTGGCGGCGCGCAGCGTGTAGAAGAAGTCGATCAGCATGACGGGTTCCTCGGGCGCCGCGGCGCGGCCTTCGGGGGCGCCCGTTCGGTTCTGGCCCAGGGCCGCGTTGCGCCGCTCCGGCAGCGCGGTTTTCTCAAGGGTCGGACCTGCATTCAGTATATCCAGCGCCGCTGCTCAAGCCGGGTGGCTTTCTGCCGAAGACAGGAGCAGCATCCGAGTTGCCGGGCCCTGCGCGTCCGGCAGTTTGTTCCCCGTGAGCCTGGATCCCCTGACCCTCTCTCCGGCTGTCGGCCTGGTGGCCTTGCAGTTTTTCCTGTATGCGGGGGGTTGGGCGCTTGGCGCCTGGCTGCTGCGCGAGCAGCGTGCCGTGCTGGTGCACTGGGCCGGGTTCATGGCCTGCGTGGCGCTGGGCTTCCTGCTCATGTCGCTGCGCGGCGAACCCCGCACCTGGATGGCCTTCAATGGCGCTGCCCTGGCCTGGATCGCGGGCCTGCTGCTGCTGTGGCGCGGCGTCGCGCGCTACTTCCGCGCGCCGGCCTGGGGCTGGGCCCAAGCGCTCGTCTTCGTCGTGCTGCTGCTGGGCAACCTGTGGCTGGGCCCGGGTGCAGAGGGTGCGGCGGCGCGCGTCGTGCTCAGCTACGGCTCGGGCATGCTGGTCTTCGTGCTGCTGGTGGCCAACGTGGTGCCAGTCACCGCGTACCGCTTCGGCCCGGCACGCAGCCTGGTGCTGCTGGTGCCCGCCATCATCGTGGTCATCGCCTTTGCCCTGCTGGTGATCCGGCAACTGTCGGACCCCGGCCACGCCTTCGAGCTGCACCGCTCCGATCCCCGCAACCTGCGCGCCCTGGCGGCCTACGTGGTGGCGGCGGCGCTCTTCAACGTCACCTTCACCGCTCTGGTCGTCGCCCGGCTGGTGCACAGGCTGCGCGAACTCAGCGTGCGCGACACGCTGACGGGCTTGTACAACCGCCGCGCCATGGACGAGCGCCTGCGCCAGCAGTGCGAGCGCTGGCGCCGGGGTGGCGAGCGCTTCTCCATCGCACTGCTGGACCTGGACTTCTTCAAGCGCATCAACGACACGCTGGGCCATCAGGCCGGCGACAAGGTGCTGCTGCGCACCGGGCAGTGGCTGCAGGCCGAGGTCCGCGGTGGCGACATGGTGGCGCGCGTCGGGGGCGAGGAGTTTCTGGTGCTGATGCCGGGCGCCAGCGGCGCCGAGTCCCGCGTGCTGGCCGAGCGTCTGCGCATGGGGCTGGCCGCGCTGCATCGGCAGGCGCTCGCGGCGGGCGAGGCGACGGCGCCGACGCTCACGGTGAGCATCGGCGTGGCCGAAGTGCAGGAAGGCGATGGTGGCCCGGACGGCCTGATCCGGCGTGCCGACGAGGCGCTCTACCGCGCCAAGGCGCTGGGGCGCGACCGCGTGGAACTGGCCGGGTGAACCGGCCTCAGCGCGCCTTGCGGCGCCTGCGCGCGCCGGGATCGTGGCGTTTGAGCCAGGCGAAGAACTCCTCGTGCCAGAGCCGGCTGTTGCGCGGCTTCAGGATCCAGTGGTTCTCGTCGGGGAACCACAGCAGCCGGGCATCGACGCCGCGCGCCTTCAGTGTGTTGTAGTAGGCCAGGCCCTGGGCGTCGGGCACGCGGTAGTCCAGCGCGCCGTGCACCACCAGCGTGGGCGTGGCCATGTTGCCGGCGAAGGCCGAGGGGCTCTGGGTCATCACCCGGGCCGGGTCGTCCCAGTACCAGGCGCCCAACTCCTTGGCGTGCCAGCTCCAGGCGTCGTCGGCGAACATGGCCGTCCAGTCGTAGCAGCCGGCGTGACAGACATAGGCCTGGTAGCGACCCGGCGGCACGTGACCGTTCATCCACGCCACCATGAAGCCGCCGTAGCTGCCGCCGCTGGCGAACATGCGCCGGCCGTCGACCCAGGGGCGCTTGAGCAGCCAGTCGGTGGCGGCCTCCACGTCCTGCAGTTCCAGTTCGCCCCAGCGGTGTGTGATGCTGTCCAGGAAGGCGTAGCCGAAGCCGCTGCTGCCGTGGTAGTTGACGTTGGCCACGATGTAGCCCTGGGCCGCGAACAGCTGCTGGTTCCAGCGGTAGTGCCACAGGTCGCCGGGACCGGTGTGCGGGCCGCCATGGATGCTGTGCAGCACGGGGTATTTCTTCTTCGGGTCGAAGCCGGGCGGGAACACCAGCCACATCTGCACGTCGTCGCCCTCGGCCTGCGGGCCGCCTTGCGCGCTCGCGCCCTTGAACCACACCTCCTGCACCGTGCCCAGCGACAGCTGGCTCATCAGTGCGTCGTTGAAGCTCTCCAGCCGGCGCGCCGGCTGGCCGGCCACATGGGCGTGGATGCGCGCCGGGTGCAGCGCACTGTCGCCCACCGTCACCAGCGTGCCGGCGGCCTTGTCGAAGCCTGACAGCGTGCCGCCGGTGACGACGATCTCGGCGCGGCGGTCGGGCAGGTCGAAGCGCCACAGGTGCGTGCGGCCTTTCTGCTCGGCCAGGAAGAGCAGGGCCTGGCCGTCGTCTTCCCAGTGCAGCGGGGTGTGCACGTCGTGGTCCCACTCGGCGCTGACGACGTCCCAGGCGTTCTCTTCGCGCTCCCACACCGCCAGCTGCGAGGGCATCGTGTGCTTCACCGCCTGGTGGCTGGCGGAGAAGGCGATGCGGTGGCCGTCGGGGTTGTAGCGCGGGCCCGTGAGGTCCCAGTCGGCGTCCTGCACGATCACCTGCACGTTGCCGGTCTTCAGGTCCATCTCGGCGAGGGCGAAGCGGCCGTCGGGGCGCTTCTCCGCGGCGGGGTCGAAGGCGAAGACGACGCGGCGGCCATCGGGCGAGACGTCGAAGTGCGAAAGGCCGGGGTCGCTGCGCGTCAGTTCGTAGGGCGAGTCTTCGAAGAGGTCGCGCACCTTGCCGGGCGCGCCGTCGCGGCCCAGCTCCAGCAGGTGCAGGTGGGCGACGCGCCCTTCAGGCAGGTTGCGGTCCCAGTGGCGGTACTGCGCCTCGCTGGTGACGTAGCCCGTCTCCTTGCGTTCCTTGAACGCCTTGAACTTCTTGGCCTGCGCGCGCTGGCCTTTCAACCCGGGCCAGACCCAGCTCACGAAGACCAGCGCGCGGCCGCCGGGCAGCCAGCGGAAGGCCTCCACGCCGGTGGCCACCTCGGCGGCACGCACGGCTTCGCCGCCATCGGGCGCGATGACGTAGAGCTGTGCCTCGTCGTCCTTCCTGCCTTCCTGCTCGCGGCGTGCGGTGAAGGCGATCAGGTCGCCGCGCGGGCTCCACTGGGGGCTGCCGTCCTTGTCGCCGCCGCGGGTCAGCCGGCGCGGCGCGCCACCCAGCGTGGACAGCAGCCACAGCGAACTGCTGCCCTTGTTGTCGGCCATCGAGTAGCTGGCCAGCGAGGCCACGGCCTGCGCGCCATCGGGCGACAGACTGGGTGTGCCCAGGCGTTCCAGGGCCCAGAGGTCTTCCAGCGTGATGGGGCGTTTGCGGGCCATGGCAGTCCGTTCCTGGCAAGCCCGGCGGGCGTTCAGCGCTGCCGGGTGAGTTGGTGTTCGAGGTGGGCGCGGACTTCGGGCCATTCGCCCGCGCTCAGGCTGTACATCACGGTGTCGCGCACCGAGCCGTCGCGGCGCAGCGCGTGGTGGCGCAGCACGCCGTCCTTCTTCGCGCCCAGCCGCTCGATGGCGCGCTGGCTGGCGAAGTTGAAGTTGTCGGTGCGCCAGCCGACCAGCTGCGCGCCCAGGGTCTCGAAGGCGTGCTGCATCAGCAGCCACTTGGCGGTGGTGTTCACGGCACTTCGCTGGAAGCGCTGCGCGTACCAGGTGTAGCCGATCTCCAGCCGTTCGACGGCCGGCACGATGTCGTGGAAGCTGGTGCTGCCGATCACTTCGCCCGTCAGGCCGTCCAGCACCGCGAAGGCCAGCCGGTGGCCTTCGGCGCGCATGCGCAGCGCGGTCTCGATGTAGCTGCGCGTCTGCGCCGGTTCCGGCACCGAGGTGACGCGCAGGTTCCACAGTTCGCCATCGGCCGCCGCGGCGGCCAGGCCGCTCTCGTGCTCCAGTTCCAGCGGCACCAGCCGCACCGGCGCGCGCTCCAGCGTGACGGCCTCGACGGGCTTCATGAGCAGCGCTTGGACTTGCTCGAGCTTCCCGCCACGGAACCGGCTTTGCCGGGCCGTTGGCGGACGGCCCCCCCGGGGGGTAGCGAGCGCATGCGAGCTTGGGGGCTCACGTTCAGCGGTTGTGCTTCTGCATGAAGACCAGCTTCTCGAACAGGGTCACGTCCTGCTCGTTCTTCAGCAGTGCGCCCACCAGCGGCGGCACGGCCACCTTGTCGTCCTTGCTCTGCAGCGCTTCCAGCGGGATGTCCTCGGCCACCAGCAGCTTCAGCCAGTCGAGCAGTTCGCTGGTGCTGGGCTTCTTCTTGATGCCGGGCAGGTTGCGCACGTCGTAGAAGGTCTTCAGCGCGGCGGCCAGCAGTTCCTTCTTCAGGCCGGGGAAGTGCACGTCCACGATGGCGCGCATGGTGTCGGCGTCGGGGAACTTGATGTAGTGGAAGAAGCAGCGCCGCAGGAAGGCGTCGGGCAGGTCCTTCTCGTTGTTGCTGGTGATGAAGACGATCGGGCGGTGCCTGGCCTTCACCAGTTCGCGCGTCTCGTAGACGTAGAACTCCATGCGGTCGAGTTCGCGCAGCAGGTCGTTGGGGAACTCGATGTCGGCCTTGTCGATCTCGTCGATCAGCAGCGCCACCGGCTGCTCGGCCGTGAAGGCCTGCCACAGCACGCCCTGCACGATGTAGTTGCGGATGTCGCGCACCTTCTCGGCGCTGAACTCGTCGGCCAGCTGGCTGTCGCGCAGGCGGCTCACGGCGTCGTACTCGTACAGGCCCTGCTGGGCCTTGGTGGTGCTCTTGATGTGCCACTGCAGCAGCGGCAGGTTCAACGCGCGGGCCACTTCCTCGGCCAGCATGGTCTTGCCGGTGCCGGGTTCGCCCTTCACGAGCAGCGGGCGCTTGAGCGTGACGGCGGCGTTCACGGCCAGCATCAGGTCCTGCGTGGCGACGTACTGGTCGGAGCCCTGGAATTTCATGGACGAAGGCGCCGCCCGGGCGCGCTGGAGGGACGAAGTTCAGTATATGCGGCCCCCTATAATCACCGGCTGCCATGTGCGGGCCTTCGCAGGATGTTCCGCGCCCCGACGAACCACTCACCACCCCACGAGATGAGCAAAGCGAACACCCTGCTGCTGGCGCTGGCCGGTGCCCTGTCCGTCGTCACCGCTGCGCAGGCGCAGGACGCCGCCGGTGACCCCAAGAAGGGCGCTCAGAAGGCCGCCATGTGCATCGGCTGCCACGGCATCGTCGGCTACCAGGCGACCTTCCCCGAGGTCTACAAGGTCCCCATGATCTCGGGCCAGAACGCCAAGTACATTGCCGCCGCGCTGAACGGCTACAAGAAGGGCGAGCGCAAGCACCCGACGATGCGCGCCATCGCCATCTCGCTCACCGATGCCGACATCGCCGACCTGTCGGCGCACTACGCCCAGCACGGGGCTTCCAGCATCAAGCCGGTGGCGGACGCCCCGGTGCCCGCGCCTTCGACCGAAGTGGCCGCGCTCCTCACCAAGGGCGCCTGCGCGTCCTGCCACGGCGCGAACTTCAGCAAGCCCATCGACCCGGGCTATCCGAAGCTGGCCGGCCAGCATGCCGACTACCTGTATGCCTCGCTGCGCGCCTACGGCATCGCCGACAACGCCAAGCTCGGGCGCACCAACGCCATCATGGGCGGCCAGGTGAAGCAGTTCAAGCGCGAAGAGCTCAAGGCCATCGCCCAGTACCTGGCCTCGCTGCCGGGCGAGATGCGCACGGTGCCGCAGTCGAAGTTCAAGTAGGCCGCACGCGCCTCATGCGCGCTCCACGCGCGGCCACCGGGGCACCAGCAACCCGGTGGCCAGCGCCGTGCCCAGCAGGATGACCGCGCAGCCCGCCAGCATGGTGGGCGTGGGCGCTTCGCCCAGCAGCAGCCAGCCCCACAGCATGGCGAAGGCCGGGATCAGGAAGGTCACCGACATCGCGTTGGGCGCACCCACGTGCGCGATGAGCCGGAAGTACAGCACATAGGCCAGCGCCGAACAGGCCACGGCCAGCCCGAGGGCGGCGCCCCAAGCGGCCGGGCCTGGAGCCGCTGCCGGCCACGACACCCAGGCCGGCAGCGCCAGGAGCACTGCGCCTGAGAGCTGCGAGCCCGTGGCCTGCGCCATGGGCGCCACGCCGGCCAGCTTCTTGCGGGAGAAGTTCGCCGCGACGCCATACAGCAGCGTCGCTGCCACGCACAGGGCGATGCCCAGGGCCGGGCTCACGCCGTGCTCGCCGGCCCGGAAGTCGGACTTGCCCCAGGCCAGGCCCACCACGCCGGCGATGCCGACCACCAGCCCGGTCGCGCGCCAGCGCGTGGGCTTCTCGCCCAGCCAGACCCAGGCCACGAGTGCGCCCCAGATCGGCGCCGTGGCGTTGAACACCGACATCAGCGCCGCACCCAGGGCCAGCGCGGCGATGCTGAAGAACACGAAGGGGAAGGCCGAATTCAGCAGTCCGACGACGGCGATGGCCCGCCAATGCTGGCGCAACGCCGCGCCCTGGCCGGCCCAGGCCAGCAAGGGCAGCAGCACCAGGCCGGCCACCAGCAGGCGCACGAAGACCAGCGGCACCGGCCCGAACTCGGGCGCACCGACGCGCATGAAGAGAAAGGACGCGCCCCACAGCGCGGCCAGCAACACCAGTTCGGCGACGTCGCGCTGCCTCATGCCAGGAGCACCCCTTCGCGGCGCAGCAGTTCCTCCTTGCGCGGCAGCCCACCCGCATAGCCGGTGAGCGAGCCGTCGCGGCCGATGACACGGTGGCAGGGCACGATGATGCCGATGGGGTTGCGCCCGATGGCCGCACCGACGGCGCGCACGGCCGCCGCCTTCCCGATGCGTTGCGCCACTTCGCCATAGGTCGACGTGTGGCCGCTGCCGATGGTGCACAGCACGCGCCACACGGCCTGCTGGAAGGGCGTGCCCTGCGGATCCAGGGCCACGCTGAAGCTTGTCCGTGCATCTTGCCAGTAAGCCTGCAGCTCCAGCGCTGCCTGCAGCAGGTGCGGGTGCCCGGGGTCCTCGGGCGCATCGACCTCGTCGCTGCGGTGCTGCTGGTGGTCGAACCAGGCCAGCGCCAGTCCCCGGGCCGTGGCGGCCAGCGTCAGCGGACCGAGCGGGCTGTCCACGCGGGTTCGGGCTTCGAAGGCAGGGGTCTTCATGCGGAGGTCTCCAGGTGATGCCACAGCTGCATCACGGCATAGGCGCGCCAGGGGCGCCAGGGTTCGGCGATCTCGGTCACGCGCTTTGCATCGCGCGTGCCCAGGGCGTTCATCAGGCCGATGTCGCTGGCCGGCCAGGCGTCGGGCCAGGCCAGTGCGCGCATGGCGATGACCTGCGCCGTCCAGTCGCCGATGCCGGGCAGGGCGCGCAGGGCCTCCAGCGTGGCTGCCAGTGGCGCGCTGCGGTGCAGCGCGATCTCGCCGCCCGCCACGGCAGCGGCCAGCGCCTGCAGGGCCTTCACGCGCTGGCGCACGATGCCCAGGGTGCCGATGTCGGCGGGGTCGGCAGCGGCGAGCGCTGCGGCGTCGGGGAACAGGTGCGTGAGGCCGGGGAAGGGTGTGGCGATGGGCGTGCCGAAGCGCGTCACCAGGCGCTGCACCAGCGTGCGCGCTGCCTTCACCGTGACCTGCTGGCCCAGGACCACGCGCACCGCGGTCTCGAAGCCGTCCATGCCACAGGGCAGGCGAGCACCGGGGCGGGCGGGCACGGGCAGCAGGGCCATCACGGGGTCGATGAGCGCCGGGTCGGCATCCAGGTCCAGACCCTGGCGCACGCGTTGCATCACCGCGCCCAGCACCGGCGCCAGGCTGGCCGAGGCGGTGACGTGCACCTCGTGCCGCTCGGGCACGAAGCGTCCATCCAGCCAGCCCGCGACGCGTTCGCCGCGATGCGTCCAGCCCAGCGTGCGGCGCACCGCCAGGCCCTCCACCTGCTCCACCCCCATGACCTGCCGCCGCGCGAAGAAGCCCAGCACGGCCTCGATGTCGTAGGGCGGGCGGTAGGCCAGGCGCAGCGCGGTGGCGGCACGCGGCAAGGCCCCTTCGCGCCGCAGCTGCGTCGGGTTGAAGCGGTAGCGCTCGAGGAAGGCGGCGTTGAAGCGGCGCAGGCTGTCGAAGCCGCTGGCCAGGGCTACCTGCGTGACGGGCTGCGGGGTGTCGGTCAGCAGCTGCTTGGCCAGCAGCAGGCGTTGCGTCGTCAGGTAGTCGTGCGGTGACACGCCATGCGCGGCGGCGAAGATGCGGCGCAGGTGGCGGTCGGTCACGCCGAGGCGGGTGGCCAGCTGCGGCAGCGTCAGCGCTTCGCCGCCGTGCACGGCGTGCTCGATGCAGCGTGCCGCGGTGTCGGCCAGCGTGCGCGAGGAATCGGTGTGCGACAGGCCCGGTGCGATCTCGGGCCGGCACTTCATGCAAGGCCGGAAGGCTGCGGCCTCGGCCTGGGCACGGGTGTCGAAGAAGCGGCAGTTCTCGCGCCGGGGCGTGCGCACGCGGCACACCGGCCGGCAGTACACGCCGGTGGACGTGACGCCCACGAACAGGCGCCCGTCGAAGCGCGCGTCGCGGGCTTTCACGGCAAGGTAGGCGGCGTCGGCATCGAGGACCATGCGCCGCATCATAGGCAGCCGCGATCTCGCGGCTGGCCGTTTTCGGACCTGTCCCTGGCGGGCGCTACTCGACCTTGCCGATGCGGCGCACGGCCTCGACCATCACCTTCGCATCGGCGTCCCAGTAGGCCTGGAACTCGGGCGCGTCGAGGTACTCGATCGGGCTGCCGGCGCGGTTCACGGTGGCCACCACGTTCGGGTCGGCTGCGGCCTTCTTCGCGGCGGCTCGGAGCTTGCCCACGATGTCGTCCGGCACGCCGGCCGGCACGAACAGCGCCGACCACTGCGCGAAGGCCGCGGGGAAACCGGCCTGCTTCAGGCTGGGCACGTCCGGCAGCGATGCCAGCGGCTTGTCGCCCCAGTGCGCCAGCGCGCGCAGCTTGCCGGCCTTGATGTGCTGCGCCACCGTGCTGGGGCCGCTGGCCACGGCGTCCACCTGCCCGCCCAGCAGCGCCAGCACGGCCGGGCCGGCACCGGTGTAGGGGATGTGCGTGAGGAAGATGCCGGCGCGCGCCTTCAGCATCTCCATCGGCACGTGCATGGTGCCGTAATTGCCGGAACTGCCGAAGTTGAACTTGCCCGGGTTGCGCTTCGCGTCGGTCACGAACTCGGCCAGCGTCTTCCAGGGCGCGTCGGCGCGCACCACCAGCACCGTGGGGTCGGCCGTGAAGCGCGCGATGGGCTTGAACTGGTTCAGGGTGAAGGCCGGCTTGCGGCCCAGCAGGGCATCGGCTTCGGGCAGGATGCTGATGGAGCTCAGGCTCAGCAGCACGGTGTAGCCATCGGCCGGTGCGCGGGCCGCGGCGCCGATGCCCAGGGCACCGCCGGCGCCGACGCGGTTTTCCACCAGCACCGTCTGTTTCAGCTCCTTGCCCAGGGCCTCGGCCACCGGGCGCGCCACCGTGTCGGCCACGCCGCCGGGCGGGAAGGGCACGATCATGGTGATGGGCTTGTCCGCGGGCCAGCCCTGCGCGAAGGCGGTGCCGGCCAGGGTGAGCGCCAGCAGCGCTGCGGCGCGGCGGAAGGTGTTTGTCTTGTCCATGTCTCAGTTCTCCACGAAGCGGTTCTCGATGCCACCCAGCCCGTCGATCTCGATCTTCACCACGTCGCCCTGCTTCAGCCAGCGCGGCGGCGTGAGCCCCATGCCCACGCCGGCCGGCGTGCCGGTGGCGATGACGTCGCCCGGGTACAGCGTGATGCCGCGCGAGCAGGTCTCGATGAGCGTGGGGATGTCGAAGATGAGGTCGGTGGTGCGCGCGTCCTGGCGCAGCTCGCCGTTGACCCAGCAGCGCACGCGTGTGTCGGTGCCGTCGAATTCGTCGGCCGTGACGATCCACGGGCCCATGGGGCAGAAGGTGTCGAAGCTCTTGCCCAGGTCCCACTGGCCGTGGCGCATCTGCACATCGCGCGCCGTCACGTCGTTGACGATGCTGTAGCCGAAGACGTGCGGCAGCGCATCGCTGCGCGGGATGTTGCGGCCGCCCCGGCCGATGACGACCAGCAGCTCGGCCTCGTAGTCGATCTGCGTCGTGATGGCGGCGCCGGGCAGCTTCACCTCGTCGCCGGGGCCGACCACGCACTCCGGCACCTTGGTGAAGACGATGGGCCACGCGTCCACGGCCCTGGCGTTGTCCTTGAACACCGTGTCGCGCAGTTCCTTGGCGTGAGCGTGGTAGTTGCGCCCGACGCAGAAGAGGTTGCGCCGGGGGCGCGGCAGCGGCGCCGCCAACCGCACCTCGGCCAGGGCCACGCGCCCGTCGACGGCCGGCAGCGGCTGGCCCGCGGCGGTGGCCTCGATCAGCGGCAGCGCCCCGCGCGCGCCGTCGATGGTGAACAGGTCGACCGCCAGGCCATCGGGCGTCAGGCGGCCGACGCGGCGCCGGCCCTGGTGGTCGAGCGTGACGATGCGCATGTGCGTTCTCCGGACCCGTGATTCATCGGCCCAAATGCTACCATTCAGGCCCATGGATGCTGCCACCGCCTTGCGCGAAGCCCTCCTGGAAAAGTTGCGCTCGCGCACCTGGCGCCCGGGCACCCGCCTGCCCACCGAGCGCGCGCTGAGCGATGAGTTCGGTCTCAGCCGCAGCACCGTGCGGCGCGTGCTGACCGACTTCAAGCGCCGCCGGCTCATCACGCAGACCGTCGGCAGCGGGACGTACGTCAGCGAGCACGTGGCCAGCGCGCTGGCCGAGTTCGGTGGCGGCCCCGCGCCCGCCGCGCAGGTCAGCCCGGCCGAACTGATGGCGGCGCGCCTGGTGCTGGAGCCGGCCATTGTCGGGATGGTCATCGGCAACGCCACGGCGGCCGATTTCGCACGCATGGACGAGTGCAACGACCACGCCGAGGCCGCCACCACGCTGGAAGACTTCGAGCAGTGGGACGCCGCGCTGCACGAGGCCATCGCCGCGGCCGCGCACAACGGCTTCATCGGCGGCGTGTTCCGCCTCATGAACGAAGTGCGCGCGCAGGGCGAGTGGGGCGTGCTCAAGCGCCGCAGCGCCACGCCAGAGCGGCGCGCGGTGTACCAGCGGGAGCACCGCGCGCTGGTGGCAGCGCTGAAGGAGCGCGACGCCGAGCGGGCCCAGGCCCTGTGCCTGGCGCACCTGGTGAACGTGCGCCACAACATGTTGGGCCACTGAGTCGGCTGCGGGCGGGGCCGCATTGACCGGCCCGGATGGCGTCGCTAGAGTGCCGGACCGGTTTCCAAGACGGACCAATTCAGACCAATCGGCCTGGGCGCGAAGCCGGCCAGGCCGAGTGACCCTTTCGCCACCAGGATGCCCGCCATGCAAAGACGCCACCTGCTGTTCGCCGCGCCCGCGGCCCTGGCCGCACCGTTCACGCGGGCGCAGGCCTTTCCTGCCCGACCCCTGCGCTACATCGTGCCCGTGGCCGCCGGTGGCGGCAGCGATCTCGTCGGCCGCACCGTCACCGAGCGCTGGGCGAAGACGCTGGGGCAGGGCTTCGTGGTCGAGAACATCGGTGGCGGCGGTGGGGCCATCGCCTGCCAGACCACGGCCCGGGCGGCCCCCGACGGGTACACGCTGCTGCAGGGTTATGTCGCCACGCACGGCACCAGCCCGGCCACGCGCAGCAGGCTGCCCTACGACGCCCTCAAGGACTTCACCCCCGTGGGCATGATCGGCGGCACGCCCAACGTGCTGGTCGTGGGCAGCCAGTTGCCGGTGGCGAACGTGAAGGAGTTCGTCGCCTACCTGCGGGCCAACCCGGCCAAGGTGAGCTACGGCTCGGCCGGCCCGGGCTCGCTGACGCACCTGACGATGGAGCTGTTCAAGCAGCAGGCCGGCAGCTTCATGGTGCACCTGCCCTACCGCGGCATCGCGCCGGCCTTCACCGACCTGCTGGGCGGCCAGACGCAGGCCATGTTCCCCGGTCTGGCGGCGGCGCTGCCGCACATCCGCTCCGGCCGCGTGCGCGCGCTGGCCGTCACCGGGCTGCAGCGCCATGCCCTGCTGAAGGACGTGCCGACGCTGATCGAGGCCGGCTTCCAGGGCTTCGACGCGCTGCAGTGGTACGGCGTGGTGGCCCCGGCCGGTTTGCCGGCGCCGGTGCTCAAGACGCTCAACGACACCCTGAACGCCGTGCTCACCGGCGGCGACCTGCGCGACAAGCTGTCGGCCGAGGCCGTGGAGCCCATGCCCATGGCGCCCGACGTGTTCGCCCGCTACATCGCGGCCGACATCGCGCGCTGGACGAAGCTGGCCCGGGAACGAAAGATCGAGCTCGACGCCTGACCGCCGCGCGCCTCAAGGTTCCGCGGTCGCGGGCAGGAGTGCGCGCACCGCGTCCTGGGCGGCGTCGAAGTCGAAACCGGCCAGCGCCTGCCCGATGCGGGCCGCGGCCGCGGCATCGCGCAGCGCCAACCCGGCCTGCATCTGGCGGAACAGCGTGGTGGCCTCGAAGTCGTGGCTCCCCAGCAAGGCCGCCAGCTGCCGCAAGGCCGCGTCGCTGGCCGCGGCGGGCGGCGGCGGGTCGGGCAGGGGGCCACCGGATTCCGCCGGTGTGCCTTCAAGGGCAAGCCAGCGTCGCAGCACGCGGTACAGGCCGACGGGGTCGACTGGCTTGGCGATGTGGTCGTCCATGCCGGCGGCCAGGCAGGCCGCGCGGTCTTCGTTGAGGGCGTTGGCGGTCATGGCGACGATGGGCACGTGGCGCGTCGACGCCAGCGCTCGCAGGCGGCGCGTGGCCTCCAGGCCGTCCATCACCGGCATCTGCACGTCCATGAGCACGAGATCGAAGTGCCGCTGTCCCGCGGCCGCCAGTGCCTCGGCGCCGTCTTGCGCCAGGGTCACCGCCAACCCCACCGAGCGCAGCAGCTCGTGCGCCACCTCCTGGTTGATCGGGTTGTCCTCCACCAGCAGTACCCGCCGGCCCGCCGCCTGGAAGCGCAGGGCCTGCTCGGCCTGATCGGGGTCCTTGTCCGGCGCAGCCACCGGCACGGCCACCCGTGCAGCCTGCAACCAGGCCGTGAACCAGAAGCGGCTGCCGATGCCAGGCTCGCTGCTGACGCCCACCTCGCCGCCCATCTGCGCCGCCAGGCGTTGCGTGATGGCCAGGCCCAGACCGGTGCCGCCGAAGCGTCGCGTCGTCGAGCTGTCGGCCTGCATGAAGGGTTCGAACAGGGTGGACAGCTGCCCGGCGGCGATGCCGATGCCGGTGTCGCGCACGGTGAAGCGCAGCAGCCGCCGATCGCCCTCGCGCCCCAGCGCCTCGACCTGCAGATCCACGCTGCCGCGCTCGGTGAACTTGACGGCGTTGGAGAGCAGGTTGACCAGCGCCTGCGCCAGGCGCGTCGGGTCGCCGCGCAACGCGTCGGGCACGCCTACGTGGGAGACCGACAGCACCAGGCCCTTGGCGCGGGCCCGCTCGTCCACCAGGGCCAGTGCGCCGGTGATCATCGTGTCGAGCGAGAAGTCGGCCTCTTCCAGCCTCAACTGCCCGGCCTCGATCTTCGACAGGTCCAGCACGTCGTTGATGACCAGCAGCAGGTGGGACGCCGCTTCCGAGACCTTGGCCAGGCGGTCGCGCTGCACGGCGTCGCTGGCGTCGCGCCGCAGCAGGTGCGTGAGGCCGAGGATGGCGTTCATCGGCGTGCGGATCTCGTGGCTCATGTTGGCCAGGAAGGCGCTCTTTGCGCGGTTCGCCGATTCGGCCAGCTCCTTGCCGCGCTGCAGCGCGTCGGCGGCCTCGTGCTCGGCGGTCACGTCCTCGATGATCGCCAGCATCGCGTCGTCGCCGCTGTGGCGGAAGCGCCGCGCGGTGATGCGCGCCCAGAAGGCGCCGCCGTCGCTGCGCACGAAGCGCTCCTCGTGGCGCAGCGTGCCGCCGTCGCGCAGCATCGCGTCGATCGACGTGCCCACCGCCAGCCACGCGGCCTCGCTGGCATACCAGTGGCGGGTGCTCATGCCGTCCAGCTGGCCCGGCGCGTAGCCCATGATCTCCTCCAGCCGGCGGTTGCAGCGCAGCGCGGTGCGGTCGCGCACCAGCGCGATGCCCACCGTCACCGTGTCGAGGATGGCCGCCTGCTCGTCCAGCGTGGCCTGCAGCCGCACCGCCTGCTCCTCCAGCGCGCGCTGCGTGTCCTGCAGCCGCGCGGTGCGGCGCTGCACCTGCGCCTCGAGGTCGGCGTTCAGCGCGTGGATGCGGTCCTCGGCCGCCTTGCGCTCGGTGACGTCGCGCAGGATCACGGTCAGCAGCACCTCGCCGTCGATGCACAGGTGCGAGATCGAGGCCTCGGCCGGGAACTCGCTGCCGTCGGCGCGCAGCGCGTAGACCACCGCCGCACGGCCCATGCGCCGCGTGGTGCCGGGGTCGGCGGCGAAGGCGCGCACCGCCGACGCATGGCCGTCGCGGTGGCGCGGTGGCATCAGCGCCTCGATGCTCTGGCCGATCAGCTCGGCCTCGCTGCGGCCGAACATCGTGCAGGCGGCGGCATTGGCCATGGTGATGCGCTGGTGCGCGTCGGCGGTGACGATCGCATCCATCGCCGCGCCGACGATGCCGGCCAGGCGGCGCTGGTGCGCCTCGGCCGCCACCCGGGCAGTGCGCAGCTGCGCGGCCATCTCGTTGAAGTGGCGCGCCAGCAAGGCCACCTCGCGCGGGCCGCGCTCGTCCAGCGGCTGCTGCAGCGTGCCGGCCAGCGCCAGCTCGGTGCTGGCCTGCTGCATGCGCGACAGCGGCACGGTGATCCAGCGGCGCAGCCACCAGGCCAGCAGCAGCGCCACGGCCAGCACGGCGGCCGCCTCGGGCAGCACCACCTGCCAGATGGCATGCTGGATGCGCGCGTATTCGTGCGTCAGGTCGTAGGCCACGTAGACCAGGCCGCGACGCCCGTCGCGCAGCCGCGAGGCATCGGCCGTGTCCACGTAGGGCATCAGCACGCTGGGCCGCACCCGGTTGGCGCTCCACGACACCTGCGGCTGGCTGCGCAGCGTGGCGCCGGCCTGCCAGGCGGCGTCCAGCGCCGGCAGCACCTCGGCGGCCGGCCGGCCCTCCCAGGCCAGGCGGTGCGAGGCGACCACCGTGCCGTCGCGGCCGACCACGGCCACCTCGGCGACACGATCGCTGGTGGCCAGGGCCGACACGCTGGCGGCCAGCAGTTCGCCGTGGCCGCCGGCCTGGCGGTCGTACAGCACGGCGCGGGCCAGCGTCTCGGCATCGCGCACCAGGTCGCGGTGCGCGTCTTCCTGCGCCACGCGGCGGTCGCTTTCGGCAACGGCCGACGCCAGCAGCAGCAGCATGGCCACGGCGCCGACCAGCACCATCACGG
>JAEUPH010000137.1 GCA_016790395.1 Rubrivivax sp.
CTGGACGCCGACTACGTGTTCGACGTGCGCGTGCTGCCCAACCCCTACTACATCCGCGAGCTGCGCCCGCTGTCGGGCCGCGACGCGCCGGTGGCCGCCTACCTGGAGCAGCAGCCCGAGGTGGGCGAGATGCTGCAGCAGATCCACGGCTTCCTCCAGCGCTGGCTGCCTTCGTTCGAGGACGACCAGCGCAGCTACCTCACCGTGGCCGTGGGCTGCACCGGCGGGCAGCACCGCTCGGTGTATTCGGTCGAATGGCTGGCGCGCCGCTTCGACACGCGCTACGCCACCCTCATCCGCCACCGTGAACTCGACGCCCGCGCCTGAGGCCCCCTGGCCGGCGGAACTGCCGCTGTTCCCGCTGCAGCTGGTGCTGTTCCCTGGCGCCGTGCTCGGGCTGCGCGTGTTCGAGGCGCGCTACCTCGATCTCATCGGCGAATGCCTGCGCACCCAGGCGCCCTTCGGCGTGCTGTGCCTGAAGGCTGGCGGGGAAGTCGGGCGTGGGGGCAAGGCCGTGGCGCTGGAGAGCGTGGGCACGCTGGCCCACCTGGACGACGTGGACGCCGACGAACCCGGCATCCTGCACGTGCGCTGCCTGGGCGGGCGCCGTTTCCGCCTCACCGGGCCGCCCACGCAGCGCGACAACGGCCTGTGGGTGGCACCGGCCGACCGCCTGCCGGCCGACCCGGCGCGCATGCCCGGGCCGGCCATGCTGCAGACGGTGAGCGCGCTGGCCGAGGCCATCCGCAAGCTCAAGGCGCAGGACCGCGTGCCCTTCGCCGAACCCTACCGCCTGGACGACGCCGGCTGGGTGGCGAATCGCTGGTGCGAACTGCTGCCGGTGTCGCTGGCAGCCAAGCAGAAGCTGATGGAACTGGACGACCCGGTGATCCGCCTGTCGCTGGTGGACGGCTTCCTGCGCGACAAGAAGGTCGTCGTCGGCTGAATCAGGCTTCCAGCAGCCGGCGGATGGGCGCCGGCAGGCCAAGCGCCAGGGCCTCATCCAGCGTGAACCAGCGCCCGTCCGGGCAGGCTGCGGGCAGCTTCGCACGCGCCGGCAAGTCCCAGCGCAGGGGTTGCAGCGTCCAGTCGAAATGCGTCAGTGCATGTTCGACGTTCGGCAGCCACTCCCCTTTTCCCGGCCAGCCTTCGACCCAGGCCTCGGCGGCAGTGGCCGTGTCGAACTCCGGCAGGCTCCACAGCCCGGACCACACGCCGGTGGCCGGGCGCTGCACCAGCAGCACGCGTTCGCCGCGCGTCAGCCACAGCAGCGCGTGCGTGCGCCGGCCGCGCTGG
Source organism: Rubrivivax sp. (assembly GCA_016790395.1). Classification (GTDB taxonomy): domain Bacteria; phylum Pseudomonadota; class Gammaproteobacteria; order Burkholderiales; family Burkholderiaceae_C; genus Rubrivivax. The sequence continues at coordinate 1,297 of JAEUPH010000137.1, forward strand.
AGCTTCTTCGTCTTCACCGGGTAGCGCGCGGGCTCGCCCTCGCGCTGCGCCACGCAGGCCTCGGCCAGCGGGCAGAGCAGGCACGAAGGCTTGCGGGCCAGGCACACGGTGGCGCCCAGGTCCATCAGGCCCTGCGTGTAGACGTCCACGTCACGGGGCGGCAGCAGCCCTTCGGCCAGCGTCCACAGGCGCCTTTCCTCGGCGGCGCTGGCGAGGTCGCCATCGAAGCCCAGGGCGCGGGTGAGCACGCGCTTGACATTGCCGTCCAGGATGGCCGCGCGCTCGCCAAAACAGAAGGCCGCGATGGCCGCCGCCGTGCTGCGACCGATGCCCGGCAGCGTGGCCAGGGCCGCGGCCGAGCGAGGAAACTCGCCACCGTGCAAGGCCACCACGGCCTGCGCGCAACGGTGCAGGTTGCGCGCCCGGCTGTAGTAGCCCAGGCCGCTCCACAGCGCCAGCACGTCGTCCAGCGGTGCCGCCGCGAGGGCCTGCACATCGGGGAAGCGGGCCAGGAAGCGCGGGTAGTACTCCAGCACCGTGGACACCTGCGTCTGCTGCAGCATCACTTCCGAGAGCCACACACGGTAGGCGTCGCGCGTGCCCTGCCAGGGCAGGCCGTGCCGGCCGTGCTGCCGCTGCCACCGCACCACACGGGCGGCCAGCGTGGGAGTGGCACGGCTCAAGCCGCGTCCTGCGCGTCGGGCTGGGCTTCGGCCGTCAGCACGTGGGCGGCGCGGATGGCGTCGCTGGACAGCACGTCCAGCCGCTCGCCCAGCTGACGGAGGCTCTCGTCCTGCGACTGCACTTCGTTGATGCGCTGTTCCAGGTCGCCCGCGGCCGCCTGCACGCGCTGCAGGGCTTCGCGCCGGCGCGTGAAGCCGCGGCGGCGCTCGCGCAACTGCACTTCCACCTGGCTGGTGGCGCTCTTGCCCCACAGTTCAAGCTCGCCGGCGGCGTTCTCGAACACCACGCGCAGCCGCGACAACAGCATGCGCCTGAACTGCTCGGCAAAGCCCGGCGCCGCCATGCGCCAGGCCTGCGAGAAGCCCAGGTAGCGCACGTAGTTCTGCCCGATCAGCTCCAGCTCGGCGCGGAAGCTGCCCAGCCCGGGCACAGGAGCCAGCGAGAACGCGAAGCCGAACTCGGTATTCAGTTGCTTGAAGCTGCCGTCGAGCATTTCGCGCATCTCGGCGCTCAGGCGCTCGGCGTTGTCCATGGCCGAGCGCAAGCGCTTGAGCAAGGTCTCGAAGGCGCTCTTGGCGCCCAGGTTGAAGGGCTTGGCGCCCATCGCCGCCTGCATGGCCTGCAGTTCGGTGCGCAGCGACTCGCTGGACAGCGACGCCAGCGCGGAGCGCTGCTGCTTGGTCTGCACCGCGCGCAACGCCACCAGGCGGGCGCGGCAGCGTTCGAAATCGGCCATCTCGACATCGACACGCTCGATCATCATGCGCAGCTTGGCGCCGCTCTTGCCACGCAGGCCGCGCAGCTCCATCAGCTGTTCGGCCAGCTGGCGACGGCGGTCGGCGACGCGGCGCGTGGCGGTGCCGCGCAGCTGGTGCACCACGCCGACGGCCGACTGCACCAGCAGTTGCTGGCGCCGTGGCAGCAGTTCGCTGGCCAGGGCATCCTCCAGCGGCGGCAGGCGGCTGGCCGCGAGCGCCTCGGGGTGGCCTTCCACGCGCGCGGCCAGGGCCTCGCGGGCCGACAGCGCGAAGACGCGGCTGGGGCGCACGTCGAGCATGTCGGCCGTGGTCTGACGCTGGTGCTCGATCTGCTCGTTCACCTGTTCGGTGGTGGCCAGAGGGTCGAGCAGGGTGTCGATCTTGTTGAGCACGACGAAGCGCTCGAGGCTGGCCTGCCCGAGGTGGTCGCGCCAGATGGTGAGGTCGGACTTGGTGACGCCGGTGTCGGCGCCCAGCACGAACACCACGGCATGCGCCGAGGGCAGCAGGCCCAGGGTCAGCTCGGGCTCGGCGCCGACCGCGTTGAGGCCCGGCGTGTCGATGACGACGAGGCCGCGCTTGAGCAGCGGGTGCGGGTAGTTGATGACGGCGTGGCGCCATGCAGGCACCTCGACGCTGCCGTCGGCCCCGACCGGCGGATTGTCCTCGGGCTGCTGTTCGCTCCAGAAGCCGAGGGCCGCGGCCTGCTCCACGGTGACCCGCTGCGTGCGCGTGACCGCCGACAGCGCCTGGACCAGCGACTGCGGCTCGGCGGGGTCCAGCGGCACCAGGTGCCAGTGGTCATCGCGGGTGCGCAGCTCCGCCAGCGACAGGCCACGCAGCCGCGTCTCGATGGGCAGCAGCGCCAGGCGTGGCGGCGTGCCGGCCTCGAAGCGAAGTTCCACCGGGCACATGGTGGTGCGCCCGGGCGTGGCCGGCAACACGCGCCGGCCGGCATCGGCAAAGAAGATGGCGTTGATCAGCTCGGACTTGCCGCGCGAGAACTCGGCCACGAAGGCCAGCACCAGCTTCTCGGAGGCCAGCCGCTCGCGCAGGGCGGCCAGCACGGCGGCATCGGTGTCGTCGAGCAGGTCGTGCTCGACCAGCGCCTTGCCCAGTTGCGCGATCTGCCGGTCCAGCGCGGCGCGCCAGGACGCCAGGGCGTCCAGGCGTTCGGCGATGAGGCTGGTCGGGGTGGTGGCCATGGCAGCGAGCGAAGCATCCTAGCGCAGGCACCCCGGCGGAGAGGGGGTGGGATGCACGCTTTGTCACACACGCAGAGGTGTTTACCGGCGCTGACAAACTGGACAGAAGTAGGTGGAGCGCTGCGCCTGCACGATGCGTTTCACCGGCCCGCCACAGCGACCGCAGGCCTGGCCTTCGCGCCCGTAGACCGCGGCCTCGGCCTGGTACGCGCCGCTGGCGCCATGCACGTCGGTGAAGTCGCGCAGCGTGCTGCCGCCGAGATCGAGCGCGCGGGCCAGCGTCTTGCGCAAGGCTGCCAGAAGCCGCTCGGCACGCGGGCGGCTGATGCGATCGGCCCGCAGCGCCGGGTGGATGCCGGCCAGGAACAAGGCCTCGCAGGCGTAGATGTTGCCGGCGCCGACGATCACGTCACCGGCGAGCAGCACCGACTTGATGGGCGCGCGGCGCGCGCGCAAGCCGGCGTGGAAGCTGGCCGGTGTCAGCGCTGCGTCGAAGGGTTCGGCACCCAGTCGGGCCAGCAGCGTGGCCGCCGGCGGCAGGTCCAGGGCCGGCGCGAAGACCACGGCGCCGAAGCGCCGGGGGTCGTTCAGCCGCAGCGTGCCGCGGTCAGTGACGAGATCGAAGTGGTCGTGCGGACCGGGCGGCGGCGGCGCCGCCAGCAGGCCCAGCGAACCCGACATGCCCAGGTGCATCAGCAGTCCGCCGGCGGGCCGGCCGGCGGCTTCGGCCAAGGGCAACCAGAGGTACTTGCCGCGGCGCGCGACCTCGCCCACCTGCAGGCGCTGCAAGGACGCCGGCGCCACGCCCAGGGGCCAGCGCAGGGGCTTGCCGAGCCGCAGCGCGAGCACGGTGGCCCCCCTCAGGGGTGCGGCGATGCCGCGCCGCGTGACCTCGACTTCCGGCAACTCGGGCATGAACTCTCGCCGGGCTCCGGCTCTGGCGGGGCTGGGAAGGCTCCGAGGGAACGCATTATGTGAGAATGAATCCAGAGGTCATGCCCACACACCTGCCCCCCATGCCACGGCCCCTTCCGTGGCTGCGCACCGCGCTGGCCGCTGCCGCCCTCGTCCTCGTCGGTGGCAGCGCCCATGCGCAGACCGAGCCCGGGGAGCCCAAGCCTGCCGGCCCGCCCGTGAACTCGGCGATGGACGACCGGCTGTTCTACCAGTTGCTCGTTGGCGAGATGGCACTGAACGGTGGCGACCCCGGCAGCGCCTACGAACTCATGCTCGACGCCGCGCGGCGCACGCGCGATGCCGGCCTGTTCCGGCGCGCGGTGGACATCGCGCTGCAGGCGCGCGCCGGCGAACAGGCCCTGACGGCCGTGCGGGCCTGGCGCGAAGCGCTGCCCAGCTCGGCCGACGCCACGCGCACGCACCTGCAGATCCTGGTGGCGCTGAACCGCGCCACGGCGCTGGCCGAACCGCTGCGCACGCTGCTGGCGCAGACCCCGGCGGCCGACCGTCCGGGCCTCATCAGTGCCCTGCCGCGCTTCGTCATGCGTGGGGGCGAGACCCGGCTCGTCGCCGCCCAGCTCGAAGACGCTCTCAAGCCCTACCGTGACGACGCCGCCACCCGCATTCCGGCGCGTGTGGCCGTGGGCCGCGCCTGGCTGGAAGCGCGAGATCCCGAGCGCGCCCTGGCGCTGGCGCGCGAAGCCCAGGCCCTGGAACCGGCGGCACCCGGCCCGGTGCTGCTGGCGCTTCAGATGCTCAAGCAACGGCCGGAGGCCGAAGGCCTCGTGCAGGAGTACCTGCGCCAGGACAAGGCCGAGCCGCAGATCCGGCTGGCCTTCGTCCGCGAGCTGACGAGCGCGCAGCGCTACCCCGACGCCGTGGCGCAACTGGAAACCGTGACGCGCCAGCAGCCCGATCTGGCGCCCCCCTTCCTGTCGCTGGGCGCGCTCTATCTGGAGCTGAAGCAGCCCAAGGAAGGCGAAGCCGCGCTGCTGCGCTATGTCGAACTCGTGCAAAAGGCCGCGGCAGCGCCCCAGGCGCCGGCCGATGCCGCCGACGACGATGACGACGAGGCGCCGTCGCGCCCCGAACAGGGTCTGACGCAGGCCTGGCTGATGCTGGCGCAATCGGCCGAGCAGCGGGCCGACTTCGCTGCGGCCGAACGCTGGCTGGGCAAGATCGACGACCCGCAGCGCGCGCTGGAAGTGCAGGTGCGCCGCGCCTCCATGCTGGCGCGGCAGGGCAAGTTGACGCAGGCGAGGGAACTCATCCGCAAGGTCCCGGAGCGTCGCGCCGACGATGCCCGTGCCAAGCTCGCGGCCGAAGCCGGCGTGCTGCGCGACGTGAAGCGCTGGCGCGAGGCCTACGACGTGCTGGCCAGCGCCTCCAAGCGCTTCGCGGACGACACCGACCTGCTCTACGAGCAGGCCATGATGGCGGAGAAGATGGACCGGCTCGACGACATGGAGCGACTGCTGCGCCGTGTCATCGAACTCAAGCCCGAGAGCCCGCATGCGCACAACGCGCTGGGCTACTCGCTGGCCGACCGCCGGCTGCGGCTGCCCGAGGCGCGGGCCCTGGTGCAGCGGGCGCTGGAACTGGCGCCGGGCGATCCCTTCATCACCGACAGCCTGGGCTGGGTCGAGTTCCGCATGGGCAACCGCGAGGAAGCGCTGCGCCTGCTCCGCAGCGCCTACGCCATCCGGCCCGACACCGAGATCGCCGCCCACCTGGGCGAGGTGCTGTGGGCCCTGGGCCAGCGCGACGAAGCCCGCCGCGTGTGGCGCGAGGGCAAGGGGCGCGACGCCGCCAACGACGTGCTGCGCGAGACGCTGGCCCGGCTGCGCGTCGACCTGTGAAGCGCCGCGCCCTGGCGCTGTGGCCGCTGGTGCTGCTGGGCGCCTGTGCCAGCCCGCCCCGCGCGGCGAACGAAGCGCCATGGACCTCGGGGCGCCTGAGCGTGCGCATCGAAGCCACCGAAACGCGGCCGGCGCAGTCCGTCAATGCGTCTTTCGAACTGCAAGGCGGCGGCGACCGCGGCGAGCTGCGGCTGAACTCCCCCCTGGGCACCCGCGTGGCCAGCGCGCGCTGGGCGCCCGGGCTCGCGGTACTGAGCCATGGCGATGGCGAGCAGCGATTCGCCGACCTCGCCGACCTGTCGCGTCAGGCCCTGGGCGAGAACCTGCCACTGGCCGCGCTGCCCGACTGGCTGGCCGGTCGGCCCTGGCCCGCGGCGCCGCACGTGGCGGGCGAGTCGGGCTTCGAACAACTGGGCTGGCAGGTATCGCTGGCCCGCCGCAGCGAGGGTTGGGTGGAGGCACGCCGCGCTGCCGCGCCTGCGGTGCTGTTGCGTGTCAAGCTGGACGAGTCCCCATGACCCTGCGCGCGCTCCACGACCTGCCTGCGCCGGCGAAACTGAACCTGTTCCTGCACATCGTCGGCCGCCGTGCCGACGGCTACCACCTGCTGCAGTCGCCCTTCGTGCTGATCGATTGGGCCGACACCCTCCACGTCGAGCGGCGTGACGACGGCCGCCTGAGCCGCCATGACCTGGGGCCGACCCTGCCGGCCGACGATCTGTGCCTGCGCGCCGCCCGGCTGCTGCAGGCCGAAAGCGGCTGCAGACTGGGCGCGGACATCCACATCCACAAGCAGGTGCCCTGGGGCGCCGGGCTGGGCGGCGGCAGTTCGGATGCCGCCACCGTGCTGCTGGCGCTGAACCGCCTGTGGGGTCTGCGCTGGCCCCGGGAACGGCTCGCGGCACTGGGCCTGAAGCTGGGCGCCGACGTGCCCTTCTTCGTGGGCGGCCGCAATGCCTTCGTCGAGGGCATTGGCGAGCAACTGCGGCCGATGGATTTCCCTTTGCAGGCCTACGCCGTGGTGAAGCCGCCGGTGGCACTGCCCACGAAGGAGATCTTCGCGCACCCGCTGCTCAAGCGCGACACGGTTCCTGTTATAGTTGAGGGCTCTTCTGAGGACGCTGGGTGCACACGGGCACCGGCGGCGTGGCTGGCAGGCTTTGGCACCAACGACCTGCAACGCGCCGCCGAAGACCGGGCCCCCGAGGTGGCGCAAGCCGCCAGCTTCCTGGAGTCCCGCTTCGGCAACAGCCGCATGTCGGGTTCCGGCAGCGCGGTCTTTGCAAGAGTCGGTTCTTCCACCTCACCCGTGGCGACAGAAGCCGGGGCAAGTCTTCCAGACCTGCCTGCAGGCTGGGTGGGACGGTGGTGCCGAAGCCTGGAAGCGCACCCGCTGGTGGCGTGGCCCGGCTGAAAACCGGTTTTGGGGGCCGGGGCGTGAGCCGCGGTCCTGTGTAGGGGAGTCGCCAAGTTGGTCAAGGCATCGGATTTTGATTCCGACATGCGAGGGTTCGAGTCCTTCCTCCCCTGCCAAATCACACCACCCTGCAGCGCCAGCGGCGCTCCCCTCGAGGGGCGACGCCGACGGCCCGGCGAAGCCGGTTCCGTGGCGTCTGCTGGATGGGCCCTTCCTTCTGAGCGAGGCTGACCGTGCTGTTCAACACCGTGCTGTTCACCGGCAACGCCAACCCGGTGCTGGCTCGCGAGATCGCCAGCCACCTGGGCGTCGAACTCGGCCAGGCCTCGGTGGGGCGCTTCTCCGACGGCGAAGTGACGGTCGAGATCCGCCAGAACGTGCGCGCCCGCGACGTCTTCGTGGTGCAGTCCACCTGCGCACCGACCAACGACAACCTGATGGAGTTGTTGATCATGGTCGATGCGCTCAAGCGTGCCAGCGCACGCCGCATCACTGCCGTGATCCCCTACTTCGGCTACGCACGGCAGGACCGCCGCCCGCGCAGCACCCGTGTGCCCATCAGCGCCAAGGTGGTCGCCAACCTGCTGGAAACCGTGGGCGTGGAGCGCGTGCTCACCATGGACCTGCACGCCGACCAGATCCAGGGCTTCTTCGACATCCCGGTCGACAACATCTACGCCAGCCCGGTGCTGCTGTCGGACCTGCAGAGCAAGAGCTACACCAACCTCGTCGTCATCTCGCCCGACATCGGCGGCGTGGTGCGCGCCCGGGCGCTGGCCAAGCAGCTGGGCTGCGACCTCGCCATCATCGACAAGCGCCGCCCCACGGCCAACGTGTCCGAAGTGATGCACGTCATCGGCGAGATCGAAGGCCGCAACTGCGTGATCATGGACGACATGATCGACACCGCCGGCACCCTGGTGAAGGCGGCCGAGGTGCTGAAGGCGCGCGGCGCCAGGAGCGTGTATGCCTACTGCACGCACCCGGTGTTCAGCGGCCCCGCGGTCGACCGCATCGGCAAGAGCCAGATCGACGAAGTCGTCATCACGAACACCATCCCCCTGTCAGACGCCGCCAAGGCCTGCCCGAAGATCCGGCAGCTCTCGGTGGCCTTCCTCTTTGCCGAGACCATCCGCCGCATCAGCGACGGTGAATCGGTGACCTCGCTGTTCGCAGAGCAGAACAGCAATTTCTGAAGGCCTGGTCGCGGGTCTTCTTCACCTGGAGTTTTCAATGAAATTCACCGCCTATGAGCGTACGCAGCAGGGGACCGGAGCGAGCCGCCGCCTGCGCCTCGCCGCCAAGGTGCCCGGCATCGTCTACGGTGCCGGCACGCCCACGATGGTCGAACTGGACCACAACGCCCTCTTCTTCGCGCTGAAGAAGGAAGCCTTCCACTCGTCCATCCTCGAGATGGAACTGAACGGCAAGGTCGAGAAGGTGCTGCTGCGTGACTTCCAGGTCCACGCTTACAAGCCCATCGTCATGCACGTCGACTTCCAGCGCGTCGACGAGACTACCAAGCTGCGCAAGAAGGTGCCGCTGCACTTCGCGGGCGAAGAGAACTCGCCGGCCGTCAAGACCGACAAGTGCCTGGTCAGCCACGTCGCCACCGAACTCGAGATCGAGTGCCTGGCCTCGGAACTGCCCGAGTTCGTCACCATCGACCTGTCGGGCCTGACGAAGAACCAGAGCCTGCACGCCAGCGACCTGAAGCTGCCCGAGGGCATCAAGGCCGTCAAGCACGGCACGCTGAACCCGGTGATCGTGTCCTGCACGGTCCCGAAGGTGGAAGAAGAGGTGGCCCCGACCGCCGTGGTGGCCCCGGCCGAGAAGGGCAAGGGCGCCAAGCCCAAGAAGGACGAGAAGCAGAACAAGAAGTAAGCCGTCCCCCTTCAGGACGCCCCCGCGAGCCCCACCCCGGTGGGGCTTTTTCTTGGGTGCCCCACTTCCATAATCCCGCTCAACATGATTCGTCTCTTCGTCGGCCTGGGCAACCCGGGCGCTGAATACGAGGCCACGCGCCACAACGCCGGCTTCTGGTGGGTGGACGCGCTGGCCGAGAAGCTGGGCGTGCGCCTGGCGCCCGAGCGCGCCTACCAGGGCCTGGTGGCGCGGGCCACCCTGCCCGGCGGCCCGGTGTGGCTGCTGCAGCCGATGACCTTCATGAACCGCTCGGGCGCTTCGGTGGCGCCGCTGGCGCGCTTCTTCAAGATCGAGCCGAAGCAGATCCTGGTGGTGCACGACGAACTGGACATCCAGCCCGGCCAGGCCAAGCTGAAGTTCGGCGGCAGCGCGGCCGGCCACAACGGGCTGAAGGACATCCACGGCCTGCTGGGTACACAGGATTTCTGGCGCCTCCGCTTGGGCATCGGCCACCCTGGCGTGAAGGCCGAGGTGGTGAACTACGTGCTGAAGAAGCCCTCGGCCGAACACCGCGAGGCCATCGCCAAGTCCATCGACCAGAGCCTGGCGGCCAGCGATGCGCTCATCGGCGGCGACATGGACAAGGCCCTGGCCCTCATCCACGCCGGCGCCCAGCGCCCCAACAAGCCGGCACCCAAGCCGGCCACCCCGAAGCCCGAAGGAGACCCGACATGAGCCTGGGAAAGCTGATGGCCGCCCTGGCGCTGACGCTGCCGCTGCTGGCCAGCGCGCAGGAGGTGTGGCGCTGCGGCCCGGACGGCCGGACCTACGCCTCTGTGCCTTGCGCCGAGGGCCGCCGCGTGGAAGTGCCTGAGGCGCGGCCTCCTGCCGACGTCGCCGATGCCCGGCAGCGGGCCGCGCAAGAGCGCCGCGAGACCGAAGCACTGACGCGGGAGCGCCTGGCGCGCGAAAGCGCTCAGCGCGGCAACGGCCTGGCAGGCATGGTCGCCCGCGCGGAAGAGATCAAGCCTGCGTCGGCGAAGAAGGTTCGGCAGCCGCCGAAACCGGTGCGGACGGCGAAACAACGGCCTCGCGCTGCAGCCTGAGGAACTTCACGCGGAGCTCGTCCTTCGTCTCGACGAAGCCCGGGTTCACCGGGATGCACTCCACCGGGCACACCTGCACGCATTGCGGCTCATCGAAATGGCCCACGCACTCGGTGCATCGGTGGGGGTCGATCTCGTAGATCTCCGCGCCCATCGAGATCGCCTGGTTGGGGCACTCGGGCTCGCAGACATCGCAGTTGATGCACTCGTCGGTGATCCACAGGGCCATCGGTTCAGATCTCTACCTGGGTGACGCGCTCCTTGAGGCGGCGCAGCACGGAGGGTGCCACGAACTTGGAGACATCACCGCCGAGGCTGGCAATCTCGCGGACGAAGGTGCCGCTGACGAACTGGTACTGGTCGCTCGGCGTCATGAACACCGTCTCCACCTCGGGCATTAGTTGCCGGTTCATGCCGGCCATCTGGAATTCGTACTCGAAGTCGCTGACGGCGCGCAGGCCGCGCACCACGACCTTGCCGCCGTTGTCCACCACGAAGTCGCGCAGCAACCCGCGGAAGGCCGTGACCTCGACGTTCTTGTAGGGGGCCGCGATCTCTGCGGCGATCTCCAGCCGCTCCGCGATGGTGAACATCGTCCGTTTGTGATGGCCGGCAGCCACCGCCAGGATCAGGCGGTCGAACAGGCGCGAGGCGCGCCGCATCAGGTCTTCGTGCCCCAGGGTCATGGGGTCGAAGGTCCCCGGGTACACGGCGGTCAGCGGGGCTTTGGCAGTCATGTCTCTGCTCCGGGGGCCAGGTTCGCGGCAGTGTAGCCGGCCGTTACTGGCCCTCCGCTGACAGCAGCAGCTGCGCGTGCACCGCACCGGCCCGCAGCTGGCGATGCGGCAACAGGCCAGGCGGCAGTTCAGCCAGCGGCTCGGGCCCCTCGAAGTACACGTAGCCCCCGGGAACGACGATGCGCGCCGCCGCGACGGCCGCGGCGGGCCCCAGGCCCGCGGCAAACGGGGGATCCAGCAGCACGAGTTCGAACCGCGCTGCCGGGCAGGCCGCCATCCAGCGCAGCGCCTCGGTGCGTTCCACACGCACGGCCTGCGCACCCAGGCGCTCTCGGCTGGCGCGCAGGCTGTGAGCAAGTTCGCCGTCATGCTCCAGCAGCACGGCTTCGGCGGCGCCGCGCGAGGCGGCCTCGAAGCCCAGCGCGCCGCTGCCCGCGAAGGCGTCGAGCACGCGCCAGCCTTCCAGGTCCTGGCCCAGCCAGTTGAACAGCGTCTCCCGGACGCGGTCGGGCGTGGGGCGCAGGCCGGGCCGGTCGGCGACCGGCAGCTTGCGGCGCCTGTAGAGACCGCCGATGAGGCGGACTTCGTTCTTCACCTAATGCCGCACCGGGATGCCGTCGCGCGCCATCAGCGCCTTGGCCTGCGCCACGGTGAACTCGCCGTAGTGGAAGATGCTGGCCGCCAGCACGGCATCGGCGCCGCCGACGCGGATGCCCTCGGACAGGTGCTCCAGCGCGCCGACTCCGCCGGAGGCGATCACCGGCACCGTCACCGCATCGCTCACGGCGCGGGTGAGGGCCAGGTCGAAGCCGATCTTGGTGCCGTCGCGGTCCATGCTGGTGAGCAGGATCTCGCCGGCACCGTGCTCGGTCATCTGCTTCGCCCAGGCCACGGCATCCAGGCCGGTGTTCTTCCGGCCGCCATGCGTGTAGACATCCCAGCCCTCGCCATCGGGCCGGCGCTTGGCATCGATGGCCACCACGATGCACTGCGCGCCGTATCTGTCGGAGGCATCGCGGATCACCTGCGGGTTCGCCACCGCCGCCGAGTTGAAGCTGACCTTGTCGGCGCCGGCGTTCAGCAGCCGCCGCACATCGTCCACCGTGCGCACGCCACCTCCCACGGTGAGTGGAATGAAGACCTGCGAGGCCACGGCCTCGACGATGTGCAGGATGAGGTCGCGCCCGTCGCTGGTGGCGGTGATGTCCAGGAAGGTGAGCTCGTCGGCGCCCTGTTCGTTGTAGCGCGCGGCGATCTCCACCGGGTCGCCCGCGTCACGCAGTTCTACGAAATTGACGCCCTTGACGACGCGGCCGCCGGTGACGTCGAGACAGGGAATGATGCGTTTGGCGAGCATGGGCAGGGCAGGAGTCGGAGCCGCCCGATTATCCGGGGCCCGGTGTACGCGTGGCGACGGCGATGCATTGCTCGGGACATTCCTGCCTGCCGCCAAGCGGAGTTCGACCTCAGGATGCCAGCCAACCCCATCCGGAGCGCAACCCCATGAAGTCCGTCCTCGCCCTCCTGTTGCTCAGCCTGAGCTCCCTCTCCCACGCCCACCTGACTGTCTACACCGGTACCTTCGCGCCCGAGGTGGCCGGCGCCACGGGCTCAGGCAGCCTGTACATGGAATACGACGACGATGGACACACCCTGTTCATCCAGGCCGACTTCACCGGCCTGTCGGGGCTGACGAACAATGCCCACATCCATTGCTGCACGGCCGCGCCCAACACGGGCACCGCCGGTGTCGCGCTGGCCCAGGGCGGGCTGCTGCCGGGCTTTCCGCTCGGCATCAGCGGTGGCAGCTACACGCGTCTGATCGACCTGACGCAGGCCAACCAGTACAGCGCCGCCTTCGTCACGGCCAGCGGGGGCACCGCCAGCGGCGCCGAGCAGCGGCTGATCGCCAACCTGACCTCGGGCAATGCCTACTTCAACATCCACTCCACGACCTTCGGTGGCGGTGAAATCCGGGCCTTCGTCACCGCGGTGCCGGAACCCGCCAGCCAGGCGCTGATGGGCGCCGGCGTTGCGGTGGTGGCGCTGCTGGCGCGCCGTCGTCGGCGCACCTGAGTGCACGGCCGAGGCGGCGCGCTCAGCCGCCTGCGGCCGCGAGCTGATCGGCCCGCTTCTGGGCCGCGGCGAAATCCAGCGCGCCGGTGTAGATGCTGCGACCGCAGATCACGCCTTCAATGCCCTCGGACTCCACGGCACAGAGCTTCTCGATGTCGCCGATGCCCGAGAGCCCGCCCGATGCGAACACGGGGATCGTCAGCGCCTGCGCCAGCTTCACCGTGGCCTCGACGTTGATGCCGGTGAGCATGCCGTCGCGGCCGATGTCCGTGTAGATGACGCCTTCGACGCCGTAGTCCTGGAACTTCCTGGCCAGGTCGATGACCTCATGGCCGGTGAGCTTGCTCCAGCCATCGGTGGCCACCTTGCCGTCCTTGGCGTCCAGGCCCACGATGACATGGCCCCCGAAGGCCGTGCAGGCGTCCTTCAGGAAGCCCGGGCTCTTCACGGCGGCGGTGCCGATGATCACGTAGGACAGGCCGTCGTCGAGAAAGCGCTCGATGGTGTCCAGGTCGCGCAGGCCACCGCCCAGTTGAACCGGGATCCTGTCACCCACCACGCGCAGGATGGCCTTCACCGCGCCCTCGTTGACCGGCTTGCCCGCGAAGGCGCCGTTGAGGTCCACCAGGTGCAGGCGGCGTGCCCCGGCGTCCAGCCAGCGCTGGGCCATGGCGGCCGGATCTTCGCCGAAGGTGGTGGAGGCCTGCATGTCGCCTTGTTGGAGACGAACGCACTTGCCGTCCTTGAGGTCGATGGCCGGGATCAGCAGCATGATGGCTCGGGTGGAGCGAGGTGGGGGAGGAAGGCGTCGGCGGGCCGGTCAGGGTTTCCAGTGCAGGAAATTCCGGTACAGGGCCAGGCCCTGGTCTGCGCTCTTCTCGGGGTGGAACTGGGTGGCAAAAATGTTATCCCGCGCCACGGCGCAGGTAAAGCGCTCGCCGTAGTCGGTCTCGCCGGCGGTGTGGCCGGGCTCCACCGGCACGGCATAGAAGCTGTGCACGAAGTAGAACCAGCTCTCGTCGGGCACCCCCGCCCACAGGGCGTGCGGGCGCTGCTTCACCCGGTTCCAGCCCATCTGTGGCACCTTGTAGCGGCTGCCGTCGGGCTGCAGGCGGCCTTCCAGGCGGAAGCGGCGCACCTCGCCGGGGATCAGCCCCAGGCCGGGCGTGTCCTGCTCCTCGCTGTGCGCCAGCAGCATCTGCATGCCCACGCACACGCCGAACAGGGGCTTGTTGGCGGCGGCGTGGAGCACGGCCTCCTGCAACCCGGAATCACGCAGCTCGCGCATGCAGTCGCGGATGGCGCCCTGCCCCGGCAGCACGACGCGCTCGGCGGCGAACACGTCTTCCGGGCGCTGCGTCACCACCACGTCGACGGCGCTGCCCGCGGCCACGTGCATGACCGCCTGCGACACGCTGCGCAGATTGCCCATCCCGTAGTCGACAACGGCAACGGTCGGCATGGCGTCAGAGCGTGCCCTTGGTGGACGGGATCACGCCGGCCGCACGCGGGTCGGGCGCAAGCGCCATGCGCAGCGCGCGCGCGAAGGCCTTGAACACGGTTTCGCACTGGTGGTGCGCGTTCTCGCCCTTGAGGTTGTCGATGTGCAGCGTGACGCCGGCGTGGTTGGAAAAGCCCTGGAAGAACTCGAAGGCCAGTTGGGTGTCGAAGCCGCCGACCATCCCGGCCTTGAAGGGCACGTGCATGTGCAGTCCGGGGCGGCCCGAGAAGTCGACCACCACACGCGACAGCGCCTCGTCCAGCGGCACGTAGGCGTGGCCGTAGCGGGTGATGCCGGTCTTGTCGCCCACCGCCTGCGCCACCGCCTGGCCCAGCGTGATGCCCACGTCTTCCACGGTGTGGTGGCCGTCGATGTGCAGGTCACCCTTCGCCTCGATCGTCAGGTCGATCAGGCCATGGCGGGCGATCTGGTCGAGCATGTGGTCGAAGAAACCGATGCCGGTGGCGAGCTGCGCGGCGCCGGTGCCGTCGAGGTTGATCGCGACGCGGATCTGCGTTTCCTTGGTGTCGCGGCGGAGGTCGGCGGTGCGGTTCACAGCGATTCCTTCAGGGCCTGGATCATGCGGGTGTTCTCCTCGGGCGTGCCCACCGTCAGGCGCAGGCAATTGGCCAGCAGCGGGTGCAGCCCGGCCACGTGCTTGATGAGCACGCCGCGGGCCTTCATGCCTTCGAACGCGCGCTTGGCGTCGGGCACGCGCACCAGGATCATGTTGGCTTCGCTGGGGAAGGCGCGCACGCCGGGGAGGCCGGCCAGCACAGCCTGCAGCGTTTCGCGCTCGGCGCGCAGCACCGCCGCCTGGCGCGCGTACTCGTCGGCGTGCTCCAGCGCGAAGAGGGCCGCCTCGGCGTTCAGCGCACTCACGTTGTAGGGCGGGCGCACCTTGTCGATCTCGCGCACCAGCTCGGCCGCGCCGCACAGGTAGCCCAGCCGAACGCCGGCCAGGCCGAACTTCGACAGCGTTCGCAGCACCAGCACATGGGGCTGCGCCGCCATGTGCGGCAGCCAGCTGCGCGACGCGAAGGGCTGGTAGGCCTCGTCGAAAACCACCAGGCCCTGCTGGCGGCCCACCGCGTCGACGATGCGCTGGATCACGACGTCGTCCCACAGGTTGGCCGTGGGGTTGTTCGGGTAGGCGATGTAGGTGACGGCCGGCCGGTGCTGCTCGATGGCGGCCAGCATCGCGGCCCCATCCAGTTCGAAGTCAGCCGTCAGCGGCACGCCGACGAAGTTCAGCCCGCGCAGCTTCGCCGAGGTCTCGTACATCACGAAGCCGGGCAGCGGCGCCAGGATGGTGGCACCGGGCTTCATGACGGCCAGCGACAGGATGTCGATCAGTTCATCGGAGCCGTTGCCCAGTGTCAGCGCACAGCCGGCGGCCAGTTCGACGTGCTTCGTCAATGCCGCCACCACGTCGGCGAAGCACTGCACCGGGTAGCGGTTGATCGCCACCTTGGCCAGCCGCTCACCCAGTTCACGCTGCAGTTCGGGCGGCAGGGTGAACGGGTTCTCCATCGCGTCCAGCTTCAGCAGGCCGGTGCTGTTCTGGATGGCGTAGGCGTGCATCCCCTGCACGTCCTGGCGGATGGTGGCCTGGATGCGCTGGACCAGCGGCGCGGTCGCGGCGGCGGCGCCCTCCCGCAGCCGAAGCTCTGCAGCCTGCGCGTGGCCCTGCAGCCCTTCCCCATAGGCCAGCGTGGCCGCGATCGGCCCCAGCACCTGCGCGCCGGCCTCGCTCACCTCGATCAGGCTGCTGCGCTTGATGAAGTCGTACACGCCCAGCGGCGAACTGAAGCGCGCCGTGCCGCTGGTGGGCAGCACGTGGTTCGGGCCGGCGCAGTAGTCGCCCAGGCTCTCGCTGGTGAAGGCGCCCAGGAAGATGGCGCCGGCGTGCTTCAGCAGCGGCTCCCAGCGGTGCGGTTCGCGGCTGCTGACTTCCAGGTGCTCGGGCGCGATGCGGTTGCTGATGGCGCAGGCCTCTTCCATGCTGCGCGTGAGGATCAGCGCGCCGCGGCCTTCCAGGCTGGCGCGGATGACGTCGCGGCGCGGCATGCCGGGCAGGAGACGCTCGATGGCTTCGCGCACCTGGGCGATGTAGGCGGCGTCCGGGCAGAGCAGGATGCTCTGCGCCAGCTCGTCGTGCTCGGCCTGGCTGAAGAGGTCCATCGCCACCCAGTCGGGTGGCGTCGTGCCGTCGGCCAGCACCAGGATCTCGCTCGGGCCGGCGATCATGTCGATGCCCACCTGGCCGAAGACGCGGCGCTTGGCGCTGGCGACGTAGGCGTTGCCGGGGCCGGTGATCTTGTCGACGCGCGGCACCGTGGCCGTGCCATAGGCCAGCGCGGCCACGGCCTGCGCGCCGCCGATGGTGAACACGCGGTGCGCGCCGGCCACGGCGGCCGCAGCCAGCACGAGGGCGTTGCGTTCCCCCTTGGGGGTGGGCACCACCATCACGATCTCGCCCACGCCAGCCACCTGGGCGGGAATGGCGTTCATCAGCACGCTGCTCGGGTAGGCCGCCTTGCCGCCCGGCACGTAGATGCCGACACGGTCCAGCGGCGTGACCTTCTGGCCCAGCAGCGAGCCGTCGGCGTCGCGGTACTGCCAGCTGCGGCTGGTTTCGGCCAGCTGGCGCTGGTGGTAGCTGCGCACGCGATCGGCGGCGCTTTGCAGCGCGGCGCGCTGCGCCGCGGGCAGGCCGGCCAGCGCGGCCTGCAGTTCGGCCTGGCCGATCTCCAGCGCCGCCATGCTCGTGGCGTTCACGGCATCGAATCGTGCGGTGAGGTCCAGCAGCGCGGCATCACCACGCTGCTGCACGTCGGCAATGATCTCGGCCACGCGGCCTTCGATGGCGGCGTCGGTCTCGGCCGACCAGTGCAGCACGCGCTGGAACTCGGCCTCGAAGTCAGGGGCAGCGGTGCTCAGCGAGCGAAGAGCGAGCGTCATGCGCGGCCCCCGGCAATGACGGCGGCCTCGAAGGCATCGATGAGCGCCCGGATCGGCTCCCGCTTGGTCTTCAGCGACGCCGGGTTCACCACCAGGCGCGACGAGATGTCCATGATCTTCTCCACCTCGACCAGACGGTTGGCCTTCAGCGTGCTGCCGGTGGAGACGAGGTCGACGATGGCATCGGCCAGCCCAGTGAGCGGCGCCAGCTCCATCGAGCCGTAAAGCTTGATGAGGTCCACGTGCACGCCCTTGGTGGCGAAGTGCTGGCGCGCCATCTGCGTGTACTTGGTGGCCACGCGCAGCCGCGATCCTTGCTTCACGGCGCCGGCGTAGTCGAAGTCCTCGCGCACGGCCACGCTCAGGCGGCAGCGGGCGATCTTCAGGTCCAGCATGCGGTAGAGGCCCTCGCCGTCCTCGTTGAGCACGTCCAGACCCGCCACCCCCAGGTCGGCGCCGCCGCGCTGCACATAGGTGGGCACGTCGCTGGCGCGCACCAGCACCACCTGCACGTCAGCCCGGCTGGTTGGCAGGATGAGCTTGCGGCTCTTCTCGGGGTCTTCCAGCACCTCGATGCCCGCTGCGCGCAAGAGCGGCAGGGAGTCGTCGAAGATGCGGCCCTTGGACAATGCGAGCGTGATCATCGGTGGCTTTCCGAAGGTCGCTGCAGGGCACCGTCCGGGCGCGAAGAGGTCCGCGCGCGGGGCAGCCCCCGCGGCGAACCGCAGGGGTCTAGTGGTGGTGGTGAACGCCGGCCACGCCCGACGGAGCGTCGGCAGCGGCGAATTCGGCAGGGGTGAGGGTCTTCATCGACAGCGCGTGAATCTCTTCGCGCATTCTATCGCCCAGCGCCGCGTACACCTTCTGGTGCCGGCGCACGCGCGGCAGCCCCTCGAAAGCGGCCGAGACGATGGTGGCGAAGAAGTGGCGGCCGTCGCCTTCCACTTCGAGGTGCTCGCAGGGCAGACCGGCGGCGATGAACTCGCGGACTTGGGCGGGGGTGGGTTCGGACATGGCGGGGCGGATTGTCCGTCAGTTCCGGATCTTGTAGCCGATGGCCAGAAGCTTCAGCGCGATGCCGGAAACCACCACGAAGGCCGTGCCCACCACGCCCAGGCTCAGCCAGGGCGACACGTCGCCCACGCCGAAGAAGCCCTGACGGAAGCCGTCGATCATGTAGAAGAACGGGTTCAGGTGGCTCACCGCCTGCCAGGCCGCCGGCAGCGAGTGCACCGAGTAGAAGACGCCGGACAGGAAGGTCATGGGCACGATGACGAAGTTCTGGAAGGCCGCCAGCTGGTCGAACTTCTCCGCCCACAGGCCGGCGATCAGCCCCAGCGAGCCCAGCATGCCCGCGCCCAGCACGGCGAACACCAGCACCCAGCCCGGGGCCGCCAGCTTCAGCGGTGCGAACCACAAGGTGACCAGCAGCACGCCGGTGCCCACCGTGAGCCCGCGCAGGATGGACGCACCCACGTAGCCCACGAACCAGGCGCCATGCGACAGCGGCGTGACCAGCAGGAACACCAGATTGCCCGTGACCTTGCTCTGGATGAGCGAGCTGCTGCTGTTGGCGAAGGCGTTCTGCAGCACGCTCATCATCACCAGCCCCGGCACCAGGAAGCTGGTGTAGCCGACGCCGGGGAAGGCCTCGACATGGTCGGACAGCACATGGCCGAAGATCATCAGGTACAGCACCGCCGTCAGCACCGGCGCAGCCACGGTCTGGAAGGCCACGTTCCAGAAGCGCAGCACCTCCTTGCGCAGCAAGGTGCCGGCACCGGCCAGATTCAGGCTCATGCCGCCTCCCCCTGCTGCATGATCTCCAGGAACACGTCCTCCAGGTCGGCGCGCCCGATCTCCAGGTCTTCCACGGCGACGCCGGCGCTGCGCAGCGTGGCCAGCACTGCCTCGACGTCGGCCGCGTCGCGCGCCTTCAGCTGCACGATGCGCCCCGTCACACGCGCCTGGCCGGCGATGGCCTCGGGCAGGGCCTGGTCGGTCTTGAAGCGCAGCATGGTGCTGGCGCGGCCGGCCAGCAGCGCGCTGGTCTTGTCCAGCGCCACGAGGCGGCCCTGCTTCAACATGCCGATGCGGCCGCACAGGGCCTCGGCCTCTTCCAGGTAGTGCGTGGTCAGCAGCACCGTGTGGCCTTCGCGGTTCAGCCGGCTGACGAACTGCCACAGCGTCTGGCGCAGTTCCACGTCCACGCCGGCCGTGGGCTCGTCGAGCACGATGACCGGCGGCCGGTGCACCAGCGCCTGCGCCACCAGCACGCGGCGCTTCATGCCGCCCGAGAGCTGCCGCATGTTGGCGCCGGCCTTGTCCGCCAGGCCCAGGTTCTGCAGCAGTTCGTCGATCCAGGCGTCGTTGCCCTTCACGCCGAAGTAACCGCTCTGGATGCGCAGCGATTCGCGCACGCTGAAGAAGGGGTCGAACACCAGCTCCTGCGGCACGATGCCCAGCGCCTTGCGCGCGGCGGCATAGTCGGACACCACGTCGTGGCCCAGCACGCGCACGTGGCCGCCGCTGGCCCGCGCCAGCCCGGCGAGGATGGAGATCAGCGTCGTCTTGCCGGCGCCGTTGGGGCCCAGCAGGCCGAAGAACTCGCCTTGCCGGATGTCGAAGCTGACGTCGCTGAGGGCCTGCAGCCTGCCGCGCGCGCCTTCGTAGACCTTGCTGACGTTCTGGAACGCGACCGCGGGCATGTTCTGGTTGTTCTTCAGGGGGAGCACGGGATTCTAGGCAGGCCGCGCCGACGCTGCCGGGGCCAGAATGGCCGACCATGCCGCCGCCCAAGAAACCCCGACGCACCGCCGAGCGCATCCTCGAGGTGACGCTGGACCTCTTCAACCGCTTCGGCGAGCCCAACGTCAGCACCACGCTGATCTCGTCGGAACTGAACATCAGCCCGGGCAACCTGTACTACCACTACCCGGCCAAGGACGAGCTGATCAACGCGCTGTTCGACCGCTACGAGAAGGCGCTGACGGAGATCCTGCAGGCGGCCGACGGCGTGGAGAACGTGGAAGACGCCTGGCTCTTCCTGCACATGCTGTTCGAGCTGGTGTGGGGCTACCGCTTCCTCTACCGCGACCTCAACGACCTGCTCAGCAAGAACCGCCGGCTGGAGACGCACTTCCAGTTCGTGCTCAAGAACAAGGGCCGCGCCATGCACGCCATGCTGGACGGCCTGTCGCGCAACGGCGCCGTGCGCCTCACCGGCGCCGAAGCCGCGCCGCTGGCCACCAGCATGGTGGTGGTGGTGACCTACTGGCTCAGCTACGAGTACGTGCGCGACCCGCGGCATGCCTTGGAGCCCGAGGCCGCGGCGGCGTCCATGGGCCGCGGTGCCTGGCACGCGCTGGCGCTGCTGCTGCCGCACCTGGACGAGGCCTCGCGCACCCACCTGAACCGGCTGGCCGGGTCCTACGTCGGCGCCTGACCCGGCGCGGCCAGCGGCAGCGTGAAGCGCAGGCTGGCGCCGCAGCCCGGCTGGCTTTCGGCGCTGATGCGCCCGCCGTGGCGCTCGACGATGCGCCGGCAGGTGGCCAGGCCGACACCGGTGCCGCTGAACTCGCTGGCGGCGTGGAAACGCTGGAAAGGCTCGAACAGGTGCGCGGCGCCGGTGGCGTCGAAGCCGGCGCCGTTGTCCTGCACCACCACGGCCAGCCGGCCATCGACCACCTCGCCCGCCAGTCGCACGCAGGCGTCGTCGCGCCGGCCGGTGAACTTCCAGGCGTTGGCCAGCAGGTTGGTGAGCAGGGCGCGCAGCAGGCCGGCGTCACCGGCCGCCAGCAGCTGTGCCGGCGCTTCGAAGCGCACGTGCCGATCCGGCGCCTGGTTCTGCAGGTCCTGCACGACCGCACGCGCCAGCGCCGCCAGGTCCACCGTCTGCAGGGTCAGTTCCGCCGCCGACACCCGCGACAGCACCAGCAGATCGGTGATCAGGGCCGACATGTGGCGCGCGGAGTTCTCGATCTGCTGCAGCATGCGGCGACCGTCATCGTCCAGCGCGCCGCCATGCCGCAGGCGCAGCAGGTGGCTGAAGCCCGTGAGCGCGTTCAGCGGCGAGCGCAGGTCGTGTGCGGCGGTGCGTGTGAAGGCCTCGAGCTCGGCGTTCACGTGCTCCAGGTCGGCCGTGCGCTCGCGCACGCGGCGCTCCAGGTCGGCTCGCGCCGACTCGCGCTCGGCATCGCGCTCGCGCGCGGCCGTCACATCCTCGGCGATGCCCCCGATCATGAGCGCGCGCCCGGCCTCGTCCAGGATCTGGCGCTTGCGGTCGGACACCCAGCGCTCGCTGCCGTCCGGGCGCCGGATGCGGTAGGTGCACTCGGATCGGCCCCGGGCCAGCAGTTCGGCGCTGGAACTCAGCGCGGCAGGCCGGTCGTCGGGGTGGACCACCTCCAGCCAGAGCGCGATGTCGCGCCGGAAGTCCTCGGCCGGCCGACCGTACAGCGTCTCGAAGGCCGGGCTCACGTAGAGCACTTCGCGGCCGTCGGCGCTGGCCAGCCAAAGCACTTCGGCCAGGCTCTGGTGCAGCTGGTCGTACTGGGACTGCTGGCGCTGCAGCGCTTCGCGCGCCTCGGCCTCGCGGGTCACGTCCTCGGCCATCACCAGCACCGCGGCGCGGCCGCCGAAGGGCACCCGGTGCGAGGTGATGCGCACCTGCAGCACCGTGCCATTCTTGCGCCAGTGGCGCACTTCGGAGGTGCGCGGACCCTCCTGCCGGCCCGACACGACCTCCAGCAGCCGGGGCACGTCCTCGGGCGGGCGGATGTCCTTCAGCGTCAGGCCGAGGAACTCGTCCGGCGTCCAGCCGTAGGCACGCACGGCCGCGGCATTGACGCTCAGGAAGGCCAGGGTATCGGCGTCGTAGACCCACATCGGCTGCGGGTGGCGCTGGAACAGGTCCTGCACCTGCAGCTCCCGCGAGCGCAGCGCCTCGCCGGCGCGCGCCAGTGCACGGTGGCCGGCACGCACCAGGGCGACGGCCGTGAAGGCCACGTACAGGAGGCCCTTGTAGCGCTGCGCCGCCACATGCCAGTCGTGATCGGAGGACAGGCTGGTGACGAGTTCGTCGGAACCCAGGATCCAGGCCACACCCGCCACCGCATAGGCCAGCCCGATGGCCAGCGCCACGTGCCAGGACTTCGAGGAGAGCGGATCTTTCAGGCGCATGGGGCAGGTGCTGGTGCTGAACCGGCGGCTCCTTGGTGATGGGCAGCAGGGTGCCTGCTGCCCTGAAACCCGCCAGACGCGCATCATGCACCGCGCCACCCCCGGGGGATTGCGGAACCTCAATCCACCGTCGCTGGCCTATGCTGGTGGCGGGCCGCAGAGCCCAACCGTGGCATAACAGGAGACATTCATGCATTCGAATCGGAGACACCCGGGCGCAGGAGAGGGTTCGCGACCTGGCGCCCCAGGCAGCACCACCCGCCGACGCTTCGCGCTGGGCACGGCCGCCGCCCTGGCCCTGCCCTTCGGTGCCCGGGCCCAGGCCTTCCCGGCGCGCCCCATCCGCTACATCTGCCCCTGGCCCGCCGGCGGCAGCACCGACGCCGTGATCCGCGCCTTCGCCGAAAGCGCCGGCAAGATCCTCGGCCAGCAGGTCATCGTCGACAACAAGGGCGGTGCGGGCGGGCTGCTGGGCGCCAATGAACTGGTGAACGCGCGGCCCGACGGCTACACCCTGAGCCAGCTGCCGCATGGCGTGTTCCGCATTCCGCACATGCAGAAGGTGCAGTTCGACGTGCTGAAGGACTTCACCTGGATCGCCTGCCTCACCGGCTACACCTTCGGCCTCGTGGTGCCGGCCGACTCACCCCTGAAGAGCATCGCCGACCTGGTGGCCTATGCCAAGGCCAACCCCGAGAAGCTGACCTACGGCCACACCGGCATCGGCACCAGCCCGCACCTGGCGGTGGAAGAGTTCGCGATGCGCGCCGGCATCAAGCTCACCCACGTGCCCTTCAAGGGCAATGCCGACAACATGCAGGCCATCCTGGGCGGCCACGTGATGGCCGCCAGCGACGCCACCGGCTGGGGCCCGCACGTGCAGGCCGGCAAGCTGCGCCTGCTGGCCACCTACGGCAGCAAGCGCACCAAGCGCTGGCCCGAGGTGCCGACGCTGGACGAACTGGGCTACAAGACGGTGAGCGACTCACCCTTCGGCGTGTGCGGCCCCAAGGGCATGGAGCCCGCCGTCGTGCGCACGCTGCATGACGCCTTCCGCAAGACGCTGGACGACCCCGCCGTCATTGCCACGCTGGAGAAGTTCGACCAGACCATCATCACGATGGACACCGAGACCTACACCCGGTTCGCGCGCGACACCTTCGCGGCGGAGAAGGCGACGATCGAACGGCTGGGGCTGGCGGCGAAGACCTGATTCAGCGCGACGCCGAAGACGGCGCCGCTGCCGGCGCGATGAGCGTCGTCATGCTGCCCACGCAGTCCTGCGTCTGGCCCTGGGCGCAGGCGGGGATGTCCGCCGGATGGCGCGCGGCATGGGACACGATGCCCGACTTGCGCGTCATGGCCCAGGTCACGAACGCGGCCGTGGCCACGGCCAGCGCGGCGATGAGCAGGCGGCGGCGGGCCGGGATCGGCCGGAAGCGGACGGTGGCGGGTTCGGTGGGCGGGCGCTGCATCGGGGCGCGACTATCGCACGCCGCCGCTACGATGGCCTCATGGCGGAACCCCTGGAAGCGCTGATGCAGGCCATCGACTCGCTGCAGGCCCGGCGCGGGCTGATCGGCGACGCCGCCGTCGATGCCGCGCTGCAGCCGCTGCAGCAGCGCCTGGCGGAGTTGCAAGGCAGCGAGCAGCAGCTGCGACAGGTGAGCGTGCTCTTCATCGAAGGCGACGGTGGTCGTGCGCGTGCCGCGCCCGCGGTGCTGCGACTGGGTGGACGCCTGCTGCAGAGCAGCGGCGGCATCCAGGTCTGCGCCTTCGGCACGCCCAAGGCGCGCGAGGACGACGCCGAGCGCGCCGTGCTGGCCGCGCTGGAGGCGCTGGCCGCCGGTGCGGCACGGGCCGGCATCGCCACCGGGCCGGTGCTGCTGGGCGGCGGCGTGGACGGCGCCGGCAGCATCCGCGGCGCCACGGTGAACCTGGCGGCGCGCATGCAGCAGACGGCGCCCGCGGCCGGCCTGCGCCTGTGCCCCGACACCTTGCGCGCCGTGCGTGGCCTCTTCGACATCGAGGAGGCGGCGCCTCTGGCCGTGAAGGGCTTCGACGGCGCCATGACCACGGGCCTGGTGCGCGGGCGCGCGCGCGAAGCCCGGGCGCAGCCCCACCGCGGCGTTCGCGGCGTGGCACCACCGCTCATCGGCCGCGCGACCGAACTGCAGGCCCTGCAGGCTGCATGGCAGGCCCGCCGCGAAGGCGCGGCCGGCGCCACCGCGGCCTGGGTGGTGATGGGCGAGGCCGGCGTGGGCAAGTCGCGCCTGTGCACGGAGCTGCGCGCGTGGACGCAGGCCGAGGGCGGCGCGCGCTGGCTGCAGGCCCA
Source organism: Rubrivivax sp. (assembly GCA_016790395.1). Classification (GTDB taxonomy): domain Bacteria; phylum Pseudomonadota; class Gammaproteobacteria; order Burkholderiales; family Burkholderiaceae_C; genus Rubrivivax. The sequence goes on from JAEUPH010000137.1 coordinate 25,943, forward strand.
CGCCAGTGAACGCGAGATGGGCCGGCCCTATGGCCTGCTGCGTCAGCTCTTCATGCGGCACCTCGCGCTGCCCGACGGCGACAGCGCCAGCGAGGCGCGCGCCCGCTGGCTGGGCGCGGTGGCACCGCTGCTGCCCGAGGCGGCCGATGCCGCCGTGCTGGGCCACCTGCTGGGCCTGGACTTCGGCGACCACCCCGAGGTGCGCCCGCTCCTGACCGATGGCCGCCAGCTGCGCGACCGCGGCTTCTTCCACGCCACCCAGGCGCTGACGGCCCTGGCGCGGGGCGGCGGCCCCATGGCGCTGTTCGTCGATGACCTGCAGTGGGCCGACGGCGGCACGCTGGACTTCGCCGAGCAGCTCCTGCGCGACGGCCGCGCCGGCCTGGTGATGCTGCTGGCCACGGCACGGCCGACGCTGGACGAACGCCTGCCGGGCTGGGCCGCCCGGCCGGGTCGGCGCATGCTGGTCCTCTCACCGCTGGCCAGCGGCGACGCCGGCTCCCTGGCCGACGCCCTGCTGGCCCGCCTGCCCGAGGCCCCGGCCGCGCTGCACCGGCGTCTGGTGGAAGGCGCCGAGGGCAATCCCTTCTTCATGGAAGAACTGCTGAACATGCTGATCGACCGCGGCGTCATCGCCGTGGGCGAGGACGGCTGGCGGCTCGGCCAGCAGGCGCTGGACGCGCGGGCGATGCCGCGCACGCTGGCCGGCGTGCTGCAGGCCCGCCTGGACGCGCTGGACGCCGAAGCGGCACACGCCGCGCGGATGGCCGCCGTCGTGGGCCCGGTGTTCTGGGCCGAGGCGCTGGCGGCACTGGGCATCGACGGCAGCGAAGCGCTGGCGCGACTGGCGCAGCGCGAATTCGTCGTCGTCCGCCATGCGGCGGCAGCGACCGGGCGCACCGAGTTCGCCTTCCGCCACCACCTGCTGCACCAGGTCTGCTACGAGCGCGTGCTCAAGCGCGACCGCGTGCCGGCGCACGCCCGCATCGCACAGTGGCTGGCGCAGCAACCCGGCGAGCCCGCGCTGGAACTGATCGCCGAACACCACGAGCGCGGCGCCCAGCCGGCCCAGGCGCTGGACGCCTGGCAGCAGGCCGCCGAAGTGGCCCGTGTGCGCTACGCCAATGCCCAGGCGCTGGCCCACGCCGAGCGCGCCCTGGCCCTGGTGCCGGAGGAAGACCTGGCGCGCTGCTTCGCGTTGCGCATGCAGCGGGTGCTGGTGCTGTCCATCATCGGCAATGCGCCGGCGATCCACGCCGAGCTGCAGGCGCTGGAGCAGCTGGCCGAGACCCTGGACGACAACGGGCGCCGGGCCGAGGCGGCCTGCCGCCGGGCCGCCTTCCTCAACGAGACCGGCGAGCCCGCCGAGGCCGTGCGGGTGGCGCGCCAGGCGCTGGCCTGGGCCGGCGACAGCCGTCCCGACCTGGCCGCCCAGGCGGGCCTGGCGCTGAGCGCGGCACTCGGGCGGCTGGGCCGCAGCGACGAGGCGCGCGCCCAGGCCGAGGCCGCGCTGGTGCAGGCCCGGCGCACCGGTGGCGGGCCGATGGAAGGCCCCATCCTCAACGAACTGGGCAGCCTGGCCGACGAAGCCGGCGAGTTCGAGGCGGCACGCGGGTTCTACCGGCAGGCATTGCAGGTGCACCGCCAGCGCGGGGTGCGCAGCAACGAGGCCGGCACGCTGTCCAACCTGGGCTACGTGGACCTCAACGTCGGCCGCTATGCCGCGGCGCGCGAGGTTTTCCTGGAGGCCCGCGACCTGTTCGCGCGCATCGGCCAGCGCACCCGCGAAGGCGTCGTGCTCATCAACCTGGCGCTGGCCTCGCTGCATGGCGGCGAACCCGTGCGCGCGCGCAGCGAGGCCGCCGAGGCCACGCGGCGGCTGCAGGCGGCCGGTGTGCGCTGGGCCGAGGCCGCGGCGCGGCGCGTGCAAGGCCAGGCGGCGCTGGCCCTGGGCGACACCGCTGCCGCAGCGGCCGAGCTGCAGGCTGCCGCCCAGGCCTTCGGCGCGCTGGGCCTGGCCCACCTTCGGCACGAGGCGCAAGCCTCGCTGGCGCAGGTGGCGCTGGCCGAAGGCCGGGTGGCCGACGCCCTGGCGCTGGCCGGCGAGGTGCAGGAGGCGCTGCAGGGCGGCATGTCGCTCAACGGCACCGAAGAACCGATGCGCGTGCTGCTGGCCTGCTGGCAGGCCCTGTCGGCCGCCGGTGACCCGCGGGCTGCGGGCTGGCTGGCCGACGCTGCGGACCAGCTCCAGACGCGGGCCGGGCGGCTGCTCACGCCCGAGTCGCGGCAGGCCTTCTTGCACGGCGTGCCGCACCACCGCGCGCTGTGGCAGGCGGCCGAGGCCGCCGGGTTCATATCTCGTCGTTGATGATGCGCGGGTCCAGCGTGCCGATGAAGCCGAAGCTGTCCTGGAACAGCAGCACGAACTCGTAGCTGGTGCCGGTGGCGTCGTTGCCGGCCTCGTCGCTGAGCTGCAGCGAAGGCGGCGTCGTCGGCTGCACGGTGGCGCTGGGGAACACGGCCGTGGGGCGCTGCCTGACGGCCGGGTTCTGCACGGCGATGCCCACCGGGTACAGCGTGTTGGTGGAGCCGACGGCGTCCAGCACCACGATGTTGAAGGCCTGGCTGCCCACCACCTTGATGGCCGTAGCGCCGTTGGCGGGGTCGGCGGCCACGTAGGGCGGCTGCGGTTCCCGGGGCAAGGACGGCGACACCGACACGGTGGCCGGCGCCACGTTCACGATGCTGGTGCTGTTGCCCTGGAAGGCGCTGCCGAGCTGGTAGGTCACCGTGTAGAGGGTGGGCATGAAGGTCTCCGGCGGAAGTGGATGCAGGCCCGGATGCTGCAGCGCGGGCCACGGCGTGCCAAAGACTTTTTCACAATGCCCCCGCCCGCGGTGCAAGCGTTAGCCTTCAGGCCCAGACGGCCATGCGCGACGCTCCAGCCCCTGCCCCGCTGACGCACCACGAGATCGTGGCGCTGGCCGCGCCCTTCACGCGCCAGGGTTTCGCCGTGGACCTGGCGGCCTGCGACCGCGCCGCGCGCCGCATCGCCTTCAGGCCGCAGCCGCTGGGCGACGGCCTCTCGCAGAAGGTCTTCGCCACCGAGGCCGACGACGGCTGGCGCGTCGAACGCCACACCAGCGAACCCGGCGGCGCGCAGGCGCTGGCGACGGCGGCGGGCGATGAGCTGTCGGCGCTGGCCGACCGGCTGGCCGCCCTGCCCGCTGCGGGCGGTTTCGAGCGCGGAGAAGGCTGGCTCATCGCCTGGCACCAGCGGCTGCCGGCCGCCGGGCCGCCGCTGCTGGCCGGCGCCAGCCTGCAACTGGACGGGCTTCAGATGGCGATGACGCTCTCGCCCGTGGACCGCATTCCGGCCGAGGTGACCGTGCACGCCCCGGCCGGCGACATCGCCAGCCTGCCCAGCGACCTGCTGGCCGTGCTGGGCCTGCCGTGGGCGCGGCTGGAGCGCAAGGGCACGGGATGGCGCAGCACGCTGAACGTGGGAGGCCGGGGCGCCGCGCGCAGCGCCCAGGCCATGGCGCAATGGCGCGCCGCTGCCAAGCACCTGGCGCGCACGCTGGCCGAGCCGCCTGCGCGCTTCCACGAGCGGCACGCGGCGCGCCGCTGGGGCGTGACGCTGCGCCGTGCGGTGCCGCTGCTGGCCTGCCTGGGCGTCATCGGCGCGGCGCTGTCGGTGCCGGCGATGAAACTGTCGGAAGACTCGGTCTTCCGCATGCTGATCTTCAACGCACCGCCGCTGCTGCTGGGGCTGCTGTTCGCCTTCCGCGAAATGCCGCGCATCGAACTGCCGCCGCCGCCGCAGCGGCTCACCGCGCCAGCGTGGCGCCAGCTGCCTGCACGAGAGGAGCGATGAACGGCCACCCGATGAACATCCCGCCGGTGTCGGTGGCGGCGGCACGCGCGGCGCTGATGGAACAGTACGGCCAACCGGCGCTGCGCGAGCGCGCCACCATGCTCTGGGGCACGCGCGGCGTGGGCAAGTCGTCCATCGTGCGGCAGGTGGCGGCGCACTTCGGCGTGCCGCTGGTGGACCTGCGGCTGACCACCATCGAGCCGGTGGACCTCCGCGGCGCCATCTTCGCCGACGAGCGCCAGGCCAGGACCGTGTGGTTCCCGCCCGAATTCCTGCCCACGCCCGAGCAGCCCGCCGGCATCCTGTTCCTGGACGAGCTCACCGCCGCCGACCAGCGCCTGCAGATCAGCGCCTACTCGCTCATCCTGGACCGCCGCGTCGGCAACTACCGCCTGCCCGAGGGCTGGCAGATCGTGGCCGCCGGCAACGCCAGCTTCCACGGCGCGGTGAGCCACGACATGGGCACGGCGCTGGCCGACCGCATGTTCCACTTCCACGTGCAGGCCACCATCGAGGCCTTCCTGGACCACGCCCTCCTCCAGGGCTTCGCGCCCGAGGTCATGGCCTACCTGCGCGTACGCCCCGACAAGCTGGACGACACGCAGGCCCAGCTGACGCAGGACCACCTCGTCGGTGCCAGCCCGCGCGGCTGGGAGGACGTGTCGCGCGTGCTGCAGTCGGGCCTGTCTGAAACCGCGCGGCGCCAGTTCGTGCAGGGCCGCATCGGCGCGGCCAACGCGGCCGAGTTCTTCGGCGTGCTGCGCGAGATCCAGGCCGGCACCGACGTGCTGAAGCTGCTGGCCGCGCGCCCCGGTGCCGAGACGGCGGCGCTGCTGCCGCGCAGCCTGGACGCGCTCTACGGCATGGTCTACGCGCTGCTGGCGGCCTGCACCGACGCCCTGGCGATGGCACGCGCGCTGGAGATCGTCGAAGCCCTGCCCGACAGCCCCGCCGCCAGCGCCCTGCCCGTCCGCGAAGCGCAGACCCTGGTCATGGAACTGCTGCTGCAGCGAGCGCTGGAGCGCAACCTGGAGGGCACCGTGCTGGACCACCCGGCCTACCAGCGGTACGCCGAGCGCCGCCGCCGCGAAGGCCATGGCTGAAGCACCGGCCCTGCGCGTTCACCGCGGCACCCGCGCCGTGCAGCGGCTGCTGGAGCACGCGCCCTCGGCCGGCGGCCTGGCGCTGTGGGTCAGCCACCAGGATGTGGACGACCCCGCCGCGCCGCTGCTGAGCACCGACGGCCGCAGCGCCTTCTACGGGCCAGGCTTCGACGCCTTGCCCCTGGCCGAGCAGACCGGCCGCGTGGTGCACACGGTGCTGCACATCGCGCTGCGCCACGCCCCACGTTTCCGCGCCCTGCAAGGCCTGCTGGGCGATGTGGACCGCGAGCTCTTCAACCTGTGCGCCGACGCGCTCATCAACAGCGCCATCGCGCACCACGCCTGGCTGGCCCTGCCCGCTGGCGCACTGCGTCTGGACCGCCTGCTGGCCGTGGCGCTGCTGCAGCCGCAGGCGGAGGAGTCGGCCCTGCTGGCCTGGGACGTCGAGCGGCTGTACCGCGCGCTGGACGACCGCCGCCCGCCGCAGGCACCGGCGCCGCGCCAGGACGGCCGCAAGGCAGCTGCCGCCCGCGCGCTGGGACGCGCGCATGCGCACGACCTGCAGCCAGCCGCCGACAGCGCGCCCGAAGACGAGACCGAGGCCACGCGCGCCTGGACGGAACGCCTGCAGCGGGCCTACGCCGGCGACGGCGAGTTCTCGCTGCTGCGCACGCTGATGGCCGACCTGCCCCGTTCGCGCACGCCCTGGGAGCAGGTGCTGCGGGTGCAGCTGGCGCGCGCCTTGTCGCCGCAGCCGGGCCTCAGCTGGTCACGCCCTTCGCGTTCCTGGCTGGCCAACCGCGGCCGCGCCGGTGCCCACGGCCGTCTGCCCTGGGAACCGGGCCGCAGCGCCACGCGCGCCGTGCCTAGGCTGGTGGTGATGGTCGACGTCTCGGGCTCGGTGGATGAGACGCTGCTGGCACGCTTTGCACGCGAGGTGGACGCACTGAGCCGACGGCTGGAATGCGGTGTCACCGTGGTGCTGGGCGACGACCGCGTGCGCGAGGTGGTGCACCATGCACCGGGGCGTTCGAGGCTGCGCGACCTGGTCTTCACGGGCGGCGGCGAGACCGACTTCACGCCGCTGCTGGAAGAGGCCGACCGCCACGCGCCCGACATCGGGCTCTTCTTCACCGATCTGGAGGGCGGCACCCGCTTCCAGCCCCGCTGGCCCGTGGTGTGGGCCGTGCCCGGCCTGCCGGGCCGGCCCTGGCCGCAGCCCGGCTTCGGGCGCGTGCTGGAACTGCGCTGAAGCGCCGCGCCTGCGGCCCGCCGCGCTCAGCGGATCTTGCCGATCAGCGTTTGCACTTCGTCGAGGAAGTGGTCCAGTTGCTCGCCGCTGGTGGTGTTGTCGCGCGCGCTCAGTTCCTGCTGCATGAAGCAGACCGTCATGCGAACGTAGGCGCTGTCCAGCGCCTTGCGCACGGCCGCCATCTGGCCGGCGATGTCCAGGCAGGGCTCGCCCTCGCTGATCATGCGCTGGATGCCGCGCAATTGCCCTTCCGCCCGCTTCAGGCGGTTGAGGATGTCGGTGCGGTGGTCGTCACTGGCGATCTTGCTCATTGAAAAGGGCTCCGTTCGGTGCGCAGTGTGGCACGGGCCGGGGCCGAACCGCCGCCCCCTGCTTCAGCGGGCTGCCGGCTTCAGCTTGGCGAGTTCGGCCTCCAGCGCGTTGATGCGGTTCTGCAGCGATGCCATGCGGCCGTTGAGCGCACCGACGTTGACGAACACCTCGGCACCGGCCGGCGCCGACAGCACGCCGGCGTAGCCCAGCCAGGAAGGTTCGAAGACCTTGACGTTGCTGAAGCCGAGGTCGCGCAGGACCGTGGCGGTCTCGGACGCGCGCACCCCGCTCTGGCAGTAGACCACCGTTTCCTTGCTCGGGTCGAGCTTGCCGTAGAGGGCCCTGAGCTGGTCCACCGGCTTGAGCGCCATGCCGTCCTTCGTGGACACCTGGCGCGACGCCAGCTTGGCCGGCGTGGCCGGGTCGACCCAGTTGGTTTCGTAGGGGATGCTCACCGCACCGGCGACATGGCCGCCACGGATGGCGCGGATGTCATCGCCGGAGAACTCCTTGGGCGTGCGCACGTCCACGATCTGCGCGCCGCCGGCCTTCACGCGCTCGATGAGGTCCTGAGTCCACAGCGTGCCCACGCGCTCGGCACTGAGCGTCAGCTTCACGGGCGCCAGTCGGGCGGGCTGCGTGCTCAGCGGCTTGCCGGCCGCCTTCCAGTCGTCCAGCCCGCCGTGGAAGACCTTGCCGTGCTTGCCGCCGTAGTACTCGATCATTCGCGCCGCGTAATAGGCGTAGGGGTCGCCCTTGCCGCCATAGACCACCACTTCCCGGCCGAGGATGTCGATGCCGGCGTTGCCGAACAGCAGCGCGGCAGCGGCGGCCGACGGCGGGTCTTCGCGGTTGGCGTCCCGGAACAGGTCGCCGGCAGCGCCGAAGTTGACCGCGCCGGGAATGTGGCCGGCTGCATAGTCGTCTGCATCGCGCGAATCCCAGAGGATGGCGCCTCGTTTGAGCGCGGCCTCGAGGCCGGCGGTGTCGACGATCAGGCCCTGGGCCCAGGTGGCGGCGGAAGCGATGGCCAGCAACAGCGCGCCGGCGATGCGGAAAAGCGGCAGTCTCATCGTCAAGTCTCCAGTCTTGTTGTCAGGGGCTTCAGCCTCGGGGACGCAGATGCGCAAACCGACGTTCCAGTCGTGCCATGCCCCAGGCGCCGAAAGCCAGGAAGGCCACGAAGCCTGCGGCCCACCAGCCCATGCCGATGCCCGTGAGGGCAGGCAGCGTCAGTTCGCCGGCGGAGGTGGCCTTGTACCACTCGTCCAGGCCGGGCGTGAACTCGGCGTAGGCCCAGACACCCGCGAGCATGCCCAGCACGAAGACCATGCCGTCCTTGCGCCCGGTGGCCATGGCCGCCATCGATGTGCCCGGGCAGTAGCCACCCACCACGAAACCGGCGCCGAAGAGCAGACCGCCGCCGATCTGCGCCATCCAGTTGGTGGGTTCGAAGTACAGCGCCGAGACGTCCAGCACGCCGGCGCCCGAGAGCACCGCCAGACCCACCAGTGCGGTGACCACGGCGCTGAACATCACCTTCACCACCGCCATGTCGTAGAGGTAGAACACCGCGGTGAGCTTGCGCGCGCTGCCGAAGCCGGCACGTTCCAGCGCGAAGCCGAAGCCCAGGCCCAGCACCAGCGCAATGGCCAGTTCGGCGCCCAGCGAGAACTCGACGGAAGAGGACAGCGGCAGCATCACAACCACTCCTTGCGCACCAGTTGCGCCACGGCGAAGGCGGCCACGAACACCGCCCCCATGAAGACGAGGCCGCTGACGTTCAGCACGGCACTGCCGGTGAGCGCCTGGCCGCTGGTGCAGCCCTTGGCGATCTTGGCGCCGTAGGCCGCGATGAAGCCGCCGACGAAGGCCAGCAGCAGACGGCGTCCGTCGGTGATGTTGGGCCCGCGCTCGATGCTCCAGTGGATGCGGTTGGCCTGCCAGCCCGAGAGGGCCGCGCCGGCCACCGCGCCCACCAGCAGGAACAGCGTCCAGTTCAGCAGCGGCGCGCCTTCGTTCCAGTACTTCATGTGCACCAGGCTGGCCTGCAGGTGCTCCAGGCCGAAGCTGCTGGCCAGCGCCGTGGCCACGGCCGCGAAGCCGGCGGTGGCGCCCAGCCCGCGGCCGGTGACGGCGAAGGTGGCCAGCAGCACCAGGCCTAGCAGGAAGCCGGCCAGGTAGGGGTTCATGAAGGGCCGCGCGGCGGCGGCCTCGGGGCGCACGCCGGTGCCGGCATGCGGGTGGGCTAAAGTACTCATGCGAACTCCGCGTCTTGCATACCCTGTATGGTATGCTGGATTCTGGCACCTTGCCAGGCGGCGTCATGACCCGCCGCAGGCGCCGGTTTGCTTTTCATCAATTCCTGCAGGAGAGACCGATGTCCAAGTTCCTCACCTTCGTCGCCGCGGCCCTGTTCGCGCTGGGCTCCAGCGCCGCGCTGGCCGCCGACGCACCGGCCAAGCCAGCTTCGGGTGCCAAGGCCGAGAAGCCGGCCAAGGCGGCGGCCGCCAAGCCGGCCGCCAGCGCGCCGATGAAGAAGGAAAAGAAGGGCGGTTGCTGATCGCACCCCGCTCAAGTCCCGCCGCCGTGGTTTCCGCGGCGGCGGGACTTTTTCTTTGGCCGTCTCGCCTTCAGCGCGGCGTGATCTTGAAGCTGCCGTCCTTGCGCACTTCGATCTCGTTGTTCAGGAACGCGGCGTTGTAGCCCGCGGCCTTGAGCTTGTGGTACGCCATCTCGGCGCGGATGCCGGTCAGGCAGTGCGCCACGATGCGCTTGTCCTTGGGCAACTCGGCCATGCGGGCCTGCAACTCGTCATCGGGAATCAAGACGGCACCCTTGATCATCCCCTGCGCCGCTTCGTCCGGGTTGCGCACGTCCAGGATCAGCACGTCCGCAGGCGTGGCCTTCGCGAGCGTCGTGAACTCGGCCACCGGCAGCGAGCCGGCGCGCGGCTTGGGCGTGTAGGCGATCTTCTTCGGAGCCGGCACGCCGGACTCCACCGCGAAGCCGGCCGACTGCCAGCCCAGCAGGCCGCCCGAAAGCACCATCACGTTCTGCTGCCCGGCCTGCACCAGCGCCTTGGCCACCGACACGGCCTGCTCGCCACCGCGACCGTCGTAGACGATGAGCGGCGCCTTCTGCGCCACCGGCGGCAGCGAAGCCCGCACCCCGGCCACCTGCCCGGCCGGCACCGAGACGGCACCGACGATGTGGCCGGCCGTGGCGTCTTCGGCCGTGCGCGCGTCGATCAGGACATGCGGGATGTCGCGCTCGATGTAGGCCGCCTTCACGAAGGCCGGGGTCGTGACCAGGAAGTTGCGCGTGGACCACTCGGGCTGGCCTTCGCGGTACACGCGCAATTGCGTGTAGCCCAGGCGCTGGGCCTTCTTCAGCGAGTTCGGGCTCAGCGTGCAGGTGATGCCGCCGCAGTAGAAGACCACGAGCCGGTTCTTGTCGGTGGGCAGCCGGTCCAGGAACTTGTCGAAGCCGATGAACGGCAGGTGGATGGCCGTGGGAATGGCGCCTTCCTGGAAGCGCAGCAGCGGGCGCGAATCGATCAGCGTGTAGGGCTCGGTGCCGCCGCCCTCGACCAGCCGCGCCACGCCGGCGTAGTCGATGATGTTTTTCGGGTCGATCTTCACCGGGCCCTTGAAGCGGATGGTGGTGGCGGTGCGCACGCCGTCCTTCTCGACCACGTCGACGATCACCTCGTGGCGCTTCTTGGCCTCACGCAGGAAGTCGGTGGGCTTGTCCTTGCCGTCGTCGATGACCTTCAGCGTCTTGGCATCGAAGCGCAGGATCTGCGGGGCCTTGCCGCCGATGTCGATCTGCATCGACTGCGACTTGAAGGCCGCCGACTCGTAGTAGCCGCCGATCTGCTGCGGCTCCAGCTTGTGGCAGGCGGTGCACATGGCGGGCATGGGGGCCGCGGCCGGGGCCGGGCTCTGCGCCGTGGCCCAGGACGCGGCCAGCAGGCCGGCCATCAGCGTGGTGGTGCGGATCATGAAAACTCCTCTGGCGGTCTTGCCGCCGGTCAGTGGAAACGGTAGGAATACATCAGCTGCACGTTGGTCTGGCCGTGCGAGATCTCGAGGCCCGAGCCGTTGACGACCGTGGCCCGGGGCGCGTGCGTGAGCGAGGCATTCAGCTCATTGGCATTGCCGAAGCGCCAGCCGGCGCCCAGCGTGAGGTGCCGCTTCACGGTGGCCGGGAACAGCGGGTTCACCAGGGCCTCGGGGATGGGATTGGCGGCCACGTTCAGCCCGGCGCGCAGCGTCAGCTGCTCGCTCATCGACCAGGCCAGACCCAGCGCCGTGACGGTCTGGTCCTTCCAAGCCTGCGGCAGTTCGAAGCTGACCGAGCCACCCATGCCGGCGCTGTCGTAGCGCATGCGGAAGCTGCCCATCACGTCGGCCCAGGCGATGCGGCGGACGTCGGCCGCCAGCAGCCAGCCCGGGCTGATCTGCCAAGCCAGGCCCACGGCGGTGACGGCCGGCCACTGGAAGTCGACCACCGTCATGCGGCCGCTGTCGCTGAAGCCTCCGGTGGCGCTCAGCGACGCACCGCCCATCGAGGTGCTCATGTCCTTCAACGACGACTTGAGGCGGTAGGACAGCCCGAGCGTCAGATCGGCCGCGGGTTGCCACACCAGGCCCAGCTTGCCGCCCCAGCCGGTGGCGCGGGCGCGGCCGGTGAAGTCGCTGCTGTTGGAGAAGTCCACGCGCGCCCAAGGGGCCCCGGCCAGCGCCGGCAAGGCCGCGCCCAGGTTGCCGGAAGCCCCCGTCACCAGCGCGCCCAGCTGTGCGCCGCTGGCGGCCATGCGCAGGTCCAGGCCGGCCCACATCCAGTCCACCGTGGCACCCACGGCCAGCGTGGGGCTCACGCGCCAGGCCACCGGGAAGAGCAGGCTGCCCACACCCAGTTCGGATCGCACCGGTTCGCCCGAGCCCATGGCGAGGAAGCTGTCGGCGGCGTACTCGGTGCCCATGCCGCCCTGCGCGAAGACGCCGAAGCCATACACCACCGAGCCGTCGCGGGAGCGGCGGGCATAACCCAGCGCAGGCATGAAGTACGACGTGCCGCCCGACTTGGCCGACGCCATGCCGGGCATGTTGGTCTTGACGTCCGGGCCCAGCATGCCGAAGGCCGCGTCGTGGCGGGCCCGCGTGGGCATCAGCGACAGCGTGGCGGGATTCATGGCCATGGCGGCCGTGCCGTGGTCGATGGCTTGCGCGGCACCGCCCATGGCGGTGGCGATGGGGCCGTAGCCCTCCATCAGCATGCCGTCGGTGGCATGGGCAGGGTTGAACGCGGCGCACAGCAGCGCCGCGCCGGCCGCGATGGCGGATCGGTTCGGGAACTTCATGGATCGCTTTCCAGGGGTCGAAGGACCGTGTGTGCGCGGCACCGCCGCGCGGGGCTCAGGGCATCAGGCCCGCAGCCGCCGTGATTTCGCTGAGCTGGCCGGCGTTGACCATCACCCAGCGCAGCGTCAGGCCGCCGGCCAGCACCAGCACGGCGGGGAGCACCGTGTGCGGGACCTTGTGCGCCAGTTCCAGCGCCTGCCAGACCAGAGGCACCAGCACGCCGACCACCACCACGCCGCCCCAGAAGGCGAGCGCGTAGGGCCCGCTGGTGATGATCGATGCGGCGGCCGCATGCGAAGCCGAACTGGTGAAGAGGTTGGCCAGCAACAGGCCGATGAAGACCAGCTCGGCCACCAGGAAGACCTGGTCCTGGCGCACCAGGGCCTGCGCGGTGGGCTGGTCGGGGTGCTGCGGCCCCAGCGGCAGCAGCAGCGATGAGATGGCGCCGCCCACCATGCCCTGCGGCGCGCCGCGGCCCTGCAGCAGCGTGGCGGCGATGTGCATGGTGGCCACGCCCGCCGACAGGCCCGAGACGAGGAACAAGGGCCCCAGGATGGCGCTGTTCCAGAGCGGCCGGGCCACCATCGTGTTGAGCAGGATGCCGGTGTAGATGCCCAGGCCGATGCCGAGCACCACGTTGGCCCAACCCAGCGCCTGCATCCACTTCGGGTTGCCGGTGATGGCGTCCGAGGCCCTCTGCAGCACCGGGAGCAGGCGCCCGAGCCAGGGCCAGGCCTCGTGCAGCCGCACCACGGCGGAGAGCATCAGCACGGCGTAGACGACCAGCAGCACCCAGGAGCCCCAGGCCATCGGCGACGCGTACTGGAAGGTCGTGTAGATCCGCCAGACGTAGAGCCGGTGCGTCAGGTCCAGCAGCAGGGCCAGCATGCCGATGTTCATCAGCACGAAGCCCAGCAGCGGCGTCTGCATGGAGAAGAAGCGGCGCGTGTCCTCGCCCTTGGCGGTGCGCAGCATGGCCAGGCCGCCCAGCACCATCATGCCGGCGACGATGCCACCGACGAACAGGTACAGCGGGATCTCCCAGCTCCAGACCGCCAGGTGGGGGTCGATGAGCGGGTTGTGACGTGTGGAGGTGAACTCGAGCATGACGGCTGCTCCTCAGGTCAGGTAGAAGATGCGCGGCCGGGTGCCGGCTTCGGGCAGCAGCGTGTGGTGCTTGCGCGTGGCGAGCAGCCGGTTCACCTCGCTCTTGGGGTCGTCCAGGTCGCCGAAGTACATGCAGTGCGTGGGGCAGACCGAGACGCAGGCCGGGTCCTTGCCCTCCTTCACGCGGTGCAGGCAGAAGGTGCACTTGTCGACGTAGCCCTGCGGGTGCACGAAGCGGGCGTCGTAGGGGCAGGAGGCGATGCAGGCCTTGCAGCCGATGCACTTGTTCGCCGTCACCTGCACCGTGTGGCCGAACTCCTCGACGTGGCTGGCGCCCGTGGGGCAGCAGCTCACGCAGGGCGGGTTGTCGCAGTGGTTGCAGCGCTCGGTGCGGATCTCCATCGTCAGCGCGGGGAAGGTGCCCCGCACCTCGGTGGCGATCCAGTCGCGGCAGTAGCCTTGCGGCACCTGGTTCTCGGTCTGGCAGGCCACGACACAGTCCTGGCAGCCCACGCACTTGCGCGTGTCGATGACCATTCCGAAGCGGGCCATGTCAGGCCTCCTTCACAAGGCTGACGAAGTTGGTGTGGATGCTGGTGGCCCCCATGATCGGGTCCGTCCGGTAGCTGCTGTTCAGCTGGCCGGCGCTGGCGCCCTTCAGGTAAGCGGTCTTCATCAGCTTGTTGCTGTGGCCGAAGCCGTAGACCATGTACACCGTGTCCTCGCGGATGCGCTGCGTCGCCTTCACGCGCACCCGGTTGCTGAGCACGCCGTCCTGGTTCTTCAGCTGCACGTACTCGCGGTTGCGGATACCAAGCCTGGCCGCCGTGGCGGTGTTGACCCAGATCTCGTTCTCCGGCATCAGGTCATGCAGCAACGGGTTGGTCTGGGTGCGGCTGAAGGTGTGGCCGGGCGCGCGTCCGGTGATGAGCCGGAAGCTGCCGGGTGGCGCCTCCGGGTGCTTCGTGTACTTGGGCACCGCATCGAAGCCCTTGGCGGCCAGCTGGTCGGACCAGAACTCCACCTTGCCGCTGGGCGTGCCGAACTCCAGTTCCAGCCCTTCCTCCACAGTGATGGGCTTGTGCGGCGCCATGATCACGCCCTCGGTCTTCAGCTTTTCCCAGCTGTGGCCCGACTTCTCCACACGGACCTTGAGGTACTCCTCCAGGTCCTTGAAGGGCATGCAGTCGCCGATGCCGAGCTTGTTGGCCAGTTCCTTGGCGATCCACCAGGCCGGCTTCTGCTCGTGCGGCGCGGCCACCACCGGCTGCCGCAGCGCGGCCCAGCCGTTGCGGCCGAAGCCCGTGAGCAGTTCGTCGTGGCGCTCCAGGAAGGTGGTGTCCGGCAGGATGACGTCGGCCCAGCCGGCCATCTCGCTGGGCATGGTCTCGCAGACCACCAGCAGGTCGAGGTTCTGGATCGCCTTGATCGTCTCGGCCTCGCTCGGCAGCGCCTGCATCAGGTTGGTGGAGTACACGAACCAGCCCTTGATGGGGTAGGGCTTGCCGCTCACGGTGGCGTCGCGGATGGCGGTGGTGATGCCTTCGTCGGCGAAGGGATAGATGTCGGCCTCGGCGCCGTCCAGCCGGTGCCTGGCGTGCTCGGGGTACTTGTTCAGGCCGTAGGGCGCCATCGAGATGCCCTGCGCGACAAAGAGGCCACCCTTGCGGCCGTAGTTGCCCAGCAGCGCGTTGAGCAGCGCGATGCCGCGGCTGCGCTGCGTGTCGTCGCCGTACCAGTTGACGCGCCGCCCGGGGTGCACGATGGTGGCAGGGCGGTGGCTGGCCATCTCGCGCGCCGCGGCGACGATCAGCTCCGGCGACACGTCGCACTGCTCGGCCGCCCACTTGACGGTGTTGTCCTTGATGGCATCGACGAACTTGTCGAAGCCATGGCCGTGCTTGGCGACGAAGTCCTTGTCGTAGCGGCCTTCCTGCACGAGCAGGTTGCACCAGGCCAGGATCAGCGCCAGGTCGGTGCCGGGTTTCACCGGCAGCCAGTACTTGGCCTTGCTGGCCGCCACCGAGAAGCGCGGATCGACGACGATCACCGAGGCCCGCCGCTCGACAGCCTGCGCGAACTCCTGCACCTGCGAGTTGTGCATGTTCTCGCCCAGGTGCGAGCCGATGAGCACCAGGCAGTCGGTGTTCTTGATGTCGGTGGGCTCGGGGCTGCCCACGCCGGCGCCATAGGTGAGCAGGAAGCCCACGTCGCGCGCGCCGCGGCACTGCGCGTAGGAGGAACCGGCGTAGTTGATGACGCCCCAGGTCTTCAGCACGTGCTGGAAAAAGCGCTGGCCGAAGCCGTGGTTGAACAGCGCCACCGACTCCGGCCCGTGTTCGGCCTTGATCTTGTTCATGCGCTCGGCCACGAAGGCCAGCGCCTCGTCCCAGCTCACGGCCTTCCACTGTTCCTTGCCGCGCTCACCCACGCGCATCAGCGGCTGGCGCAGGCGGTCGGGGTCGTAGTGCGCGCCCACGGCCCCGGTGCCGCGCGGGCACAGTCGGCCGTTGCTCTGCGGGTCGCGCGGGTTGCCCTCGAACTTCCAGAGCTTGCCGTCGCGCACGTGGGCGATGCCGCCGCAGCGCCAGAAGCACATCTCGCAGAACGTCGGGATCTGTTTCACCTCTCCCGGCGCCGTCGAGGCGTCGAGAAGGCCGGCGGTGGACCAGGTACCGGCCGCCGAAGCGCCCAGGGTGGCCGCCGAGATCGACAGGAAACGGCGGCGGGTGAATGACGACATGGGGCTTCTCCGTACGGCTGCATGCGGGAGACAGCTCGCGGGTTCGTGGCCCGCGCCGTTTCTGCATACCCAATACGGTATACCTGTCACACGGGTTTTCCCTGACCCAAGTCAAGACCACGACCAGTGCCGTGGCGCGACAGGCACGCTCAGAAGCGGGAACCGGCCGGGCGACGTTGGGCGCCTGACCAGGCCGAGTCGGCAGCCGCACGAGCTGCGTCAGCGGGCCGGCCCAACGCGTTCAGGGCCTGCGCACGCCCCTGCAGCGACCAGGCATTGGCCGGGTAGTGGCGCAGATCCTCGTCGTAGGCCCGCAGCGCCTCGGCCGGGCGCCCAGCCGCCAGCAGCGCCGCACCCAGCGCCTGGCGCACAGGCGCGCCCACGACATGCGGTTCGTCGTAGGCCAGCGTGTCTTCCAGGGCCACGGCGGCCTGCAGCGCGGCGACGGCGGCGTCAGCATCACCCCGAGCCGCGGCCTGCTCGGCGCGCAGCTGGTGGGCCGCCAGCGCAAGCAGCGTGCCCACCGGATGCAGGTTCTTGACCTTGAGTCCGCTCACGGCCGGGTCAGACGTCAGCGCCTGCAGGCGCGCCGCCTCGACTTGTGCCTCGCGCGGGCGGCCGAGCCGGGCGAAGGCGCAGCCGCGGGCCGCGTGCCACAGCGCCAGCGCATAGCCTCCGGGGCCGTCTGGCGGACGGGTGCCCGTCGCGAGTTCCTCCCACAGTCCGAAGCGTTGCCGCGTCAGGAACGGCAGGGCCAGGAGGTGCTGGACGGTGGCCGTGCCGGGATTGCGCCCCCCGGGCCCGCAGGCCGCCGGCCCGGCTTCGTCGGCGGCTTGCAGGGCCAGGCCCTGCCGTCCGGCCATGCCGGCGGCCGCCCAGAGGAAGTGCTGGTTGTGCGCGACATAGCCCACGCGGTAGGCCGACTGCGCGTCGACCTGCGCCAGGTAAGCCGCGTCGGCGGCGATGGCGCGCTGGTTCGCCGCGATGGCCTCGGCATAGCGCCCGGTGCGGAGGTCGATGTGCGACGGCATGTGCAACAGGTGCGGCGCGCCCGGGTAGGCGCTGCGCAGGAACGCGGCGCTGGCGTCCGCACGCGCCGGCTGCGGCGAGCTCTCCTGCAGGTGGATCCAGTAGTGGTGCGCGCCGGGCTGCCGCGGATCGAGGGCCAGCGAGCGCTGCAGCAGCCGCTCGATCGACGGGGTCCAGGGCTGGGGCCGGCCGTCGGGCTGCCACCAGTCGTAGGGATGCAGGTTGAGCTGCGCCTCGGCGGCCAGCAGTTGCACGAAGGCATCGCGCGGCCGGCGCCGGGCCAGGTCCACGGCAGCCTCGGCATAGGCCTCTTCCTGCAGCTCACCCTCCCGCGGGTGCCGAAAGGCCAGCAGCTGCACCAGCTCCCGCACCGTTGCGCTCGCCCGCGCGGCACCGGCCCGCGCCAGCGCCAGCGAGATGCGCGGCGCATCAGCAGGCTCGGGATCGGTGTTGATGTTCGGACCCAGGGCCCAGGCCAGGCCCCACCAGGCCAGCGCGCAGCCCGCGTCGCGCGCAGCCGCCGCTTCGAAGGAACGGGCCGCCTCTGCGGGGTTGAAGGCATAGACCAGCATGAAGCCCTGCTGCACGTAGCGCCGCGCCAGGGCGTCGGCGCTGTCCACCGGGTGGCTGTGGCCGTCCAGGCCGGCGAGCAAGGGCGCCACGGGCAAGGGCCGGGCGCGAGGGCTTCCTGACGCCGCGCCAGCGGCCACCGCGGCCGCCGAGGCCAGCCATGACCGCCGCGTCCAGGCGGGCCGGGCGCTGCCCATGTCGCTAGCGGTAGAAGGCTTCCACCGTGCCCTTCAGGGTGATGAGCATCGGCCGACCCTTGCGGTCCACGGTGCGACCGGCCGGGACCTTGACCCAGCCTTCGCTCACGCAGTACTCCTCCACGTCGCTGCGCTCCTTGCCGTTCAGGCGGATGCCGATCTCGTGTTCGAACACGGCGGCGACGTAATGCTTGCTGCGGGGGTCGACCGAGAGGTGGTCGGGCAAGGCGGGGCGGTTCTCCAAGGTCTTTCTCGCGGGGGCGGCGCGGGCGCCGGAGCCGGCATTGTCAGGCCGCGCTCAGGCGCGGCGGATCGCGCGCCCCAGGCTCATCGCCAGGCCGCCCACGCCGCCACCATCCCGCACCTGGCCGTAGCCCATGCGGACCAGCAGCGCGGCAGCCATGCGCGAGCGCACGCCCGAGGCACAGCACAACAACAAGGGCGCGGACTTGTCGGGCGCCACCTCGCCGATGCGCGTGACCAGCTCGTCCAACGGCAGATTGGTCGAACCGTCGATGTGGCCGGACGCGAACTCGCCACGCGAGCGCACATCCAGGAGCTGCCAGGCCGCACCGGCATGCGACGCTTCATGGCCGGCTTCAGGCGTCATCATCACCTCGCGAAGGGAATCCCGACAGGTCGACAAAGTTCATCTTTGTATCGGCATTGACTGATATATTGGCCAGCCTACCACGGCCTGCCTGAGTTGAAAAGGGCCGGGCGCAGCGCTCAGGCCAGCGGGCGACGGAAGCCTGCAGCAGCCTCCATCAGCGCCCGCGTGTAGGCGGCCTGCACGCGGCCGGCTGCCAGGTCGGCCCCGGCCACGGTCTCGACGATGCGGCCGCGCTGCATCACTGCCAGGCGTTCGCACAGGTGCGTGACCACGGCGAGGTCATGGCTGACCATCACGAAGCTCAACTGCCGCTCGCGCCGCAGCCGCTCAAGCAGGTTCAGCACCTCGGCCTGCACCGAGGCGTCCAGCGCCGAGGTGGGCTCGTCCAGCAGCAGCACCTGCGGCTCGAGGATCAGCGCCCGAGCGATGGCCACGCGCTGGCGCTGGCCGCCGGAGAGCTGATGCGGGTAGCGGAAGCGGAAGCCCGCGCCCAGGCCCACCTCCTCCAGCGCGCGCTCGATGCGAGCCTCGCCATCGGCCAGCCCGTGGATGGCCAGGGGCTCGGCCAGTGCCCGGTCCACGGTCTGGCGCGGGTGCAGGCTGCCGTACGGGTCCTGGAACACCATCTGCACCTGACGCCGGAAGGCCTTGCTGCCCGGCTCGGGCACGGGCGGTGCACCGGCCTTCGCTGTCAGTGCCACCTCGCCGCCAGCCCGGCGGGCCAGGCCGCACACGGCGCGCAGCACCGTGCTCTTGCCGGATCCCGATTCGCCCACCAGGCCGAAGCTCTCGCCGGGTTGCACCTCGAAGCTCACGCCGTCGACAGCCGCAAAGCCGTCGAAGACCACGCGCAGCGCGTCGACGCGCAGACCGATCACGGCCAGGCCTTCAAGCCGCCCACGCGGCTTGCCGGTCCAGCACCGGCAAAGGGTGGCGCGGCGCGTTCAGGCGCGGCAGGCAGTCCAGCAGGCCGCGGGTGTAGGGGTGCTCCGCCTCGTGCAGGCGCGCCGCGGGCAGCGCCTCCACCACCCGGCCGGCGTACATCACGAGCACGCGGTCGCAGAACGAAGACACCAGGCGCAAGTCGTGCGAGATGAGAACCAGGCCCATGCCGCGCTCGGCGACGAGCTTGTCCAGGATGCCCAGCACCTGCAGTTGCACGGTGACGTCCAGGGCCGAAGTGGGCTCGTCGGCGATGAGCAGTTCCGGGCCGGCCACCAGCATCATTGCGATCATGGCGCGCTGGCCCATGCCGCCGGAAACCTCGTGCGGGTAGAGCCGGGCCACGCGGGCCGGGTCGTCGATGCCCACCTGGGCCAGCGCGTCCAGCGTGCGATCGCGTCGCTCGCGGCGAGACATCGGGCTGTGGGCCTGCAGCGTTTCCTCGATCTGCGCGCCGATCGTCATCACAGGGTCGAGCGAGAACTTCGGGTCCTGCAGCACCATCGCGATGCGGCCGCCGCGCAGCGCGCGGCGCTGCGCGGGCGGGCAGTTGAGCAGGTCGATGCCAGAGAACTCGAGCCGACGCGCGCTGACGGCCCCACCCGGCGCCGTGAGGCCCAGGATGGCCCGGCCGGTCTGGCTCTTGCCCGAGCCCGACTCGCCGACGATGCCCATGCGCTCGCGCCCGAGCGTGAAGCTCACGCCGCGCACCACCTCCTGGGCCGGCCCGTCGCGCGACGGGTAGGCCACGCGCAGGTCTTCGACCGTCAGCAGCGTCAATGGATGCCGCAGGCGCCGGGGCCGTCGGGGTGGCCGCAGCTGCCACAGGGGCCCATGGCGGGCATGGGCGCGGCCTCGGCGCCGGCGTTCGAGGTGGCGAACACCGAGAGCTTCTTCTCGAGCGAGACGGAGTGGCAGGCCGGGCATGCGGGCACGGTGTCGGAGCGCACGAGGGTTTCGAACTGCTTGCCGCAGTCCTGGCAGGCGTATTCAAAGATGGGCATGGCGGTGTCCTGGGTCGATTTGCCGATTTTCGCGCAGCGGCGCGACTTCAGTGGCGGGATTTCGGGTCGAGCGCGTCCCGCAGGCCGTCGCCCAGCAGGTTGAAGGCCAGGCTGACGACGAAGATCGCCGCCCCGGGCGCGGCGGCCACCCACCACTGGTCCAGCACGTAGGCGCGGCCGGCGGCGATCATCGCGCCCCACTCGGGCATCGGCGGCTGCGCACCCAGGCCCAGGAAGCCCAGGCCGGCGGCGGTGAGGATGATGCCGGCCATGTCCAGCGTCACGCGCACGATCACGCTGCCCAGGCACAGCGGCACGATGTGGCGCAGCACGATGCGCGATGGGCTGGCGCCCAGCAGGCGCACGGCGCTGATGTAGTCGGCCTGGCGGATGGACAGCGTCTCGGCGCGCGCGATGCGCGCGTACGGCGGCCAGGAGGTGATGGCGATGGCGATCACCGCGTTCTCGATGCCCGGGCCCAGCGCCGCGACGAAGGCCAGCGCCAGGATCAGCTTGGGGAAGGCCAGGAAGATGTCGGTGATGCGCATCAGCAGCGCGTCCACCCAGCCGCCGGCGTAGCCCGCCACCGTGCCCACGAGCAGGCCGATGGGCGCCGCCATCACGGCCACCAGCGTCACCACGAACAGCGTGATGCGGCTGCCGTGCAGGATGCGGCTCCAGATGTCGCGGCCCTGGTCGTCGGTGCCCAGCCAGTGCGTGGCCGAAGGTGGCAGCAGGCGCTGGCCCAGTTCGCCCACGTCGGCAGGATGCGGCGCGATCCAGGGCGCGAGCACGGCCATGGCGATGAGCAGCCCCACGATGGCCAGCCCCACCAGGGCCAGCCGGTTGCGCGCGAAGCTGCGCCAGCCCTGGTAGGCGCGGCCCAGCGCCGCCTGCCGGCGCGAGGCCGGGCGCTCGGACATCAGCCAGTCGTGCAGGGACGTGCTGCTCATCGCGTGTCACGCGTGCGCGGGTCCAGCAGGCGGTAGAGCAGGTCGGAGAGCAGGTTCAGGCCGATGAACACCGTGCCCACCACCAGCGTGCCGCCCAGCACGGCGTTCATGTCGGCGTTCTGCAGCGAGTTCGTGATGTACAGGCCCAGCCCCGGCCAGGCGAACACGGTTTCGGTGAGCACGCTGCCTTCCAGCAGCCCGGCATAGCTGAGCGCGACCACGGTGACCAGCGGCACCAGCGCGTTGCGCAGCGCGTGGCGCCAGACGATGCGGGCCTCGCTCAGGCCCTTGGCGCGCGCGGCCACGATGTACTCGGCCGAGAGTTCGTTCAGCATGAAGCTGCGCGTCATGCGGCTGATGTAGGCCACCGAGAAGTAGCCCAGCAGGCAGCCCGGCAGCACCAGGTGGCTCAGTGCGTTGCCGAAGGCTTCCCAGTTCGAGGCCAGCGCGGTGTCCACCAGCATCAGGCCGGTGCTGCGCTCGATCGTGTACTCGAAGGCCACGTCGATGCGGCCCGGCCCCGCCACCCAGCCCAGCTTGGCATAGAAAAGCACCAGGCCCATCAAGCCGAGCCAGAAGATGGGCACCGAATAGCCCACGAGACCCATCACGCGCACGGCATGGTCGGCCACGCCGCCCCGCCGCACGGCCGCCCACACGCCCAGCGGGATGCCCAGCCCGGCGCCGATGAGGATGCCGAAAGTGGCCAGTTCCAGCGTGGCCGGGAAGGTCTTGAGGATGTCCTCCAGCACCGGGTTGCTGGTGAGCACGGAGTTGCCGAAGTCGCCGTTCAGGGCGCGCTTCACGTAGTTCACGAACTGCAGCGGCAGCGGCTGGTTGAGCCCCATCTCCTCGCGCACGCGCTGCAGCACGTGCTCGGGCGCACGGTCGCCGGCGATGGCCAGCGCCGGGTCCACCGGGATCACGCGGCCGATGAAGAAGGTCACGGCCAGCAGCCCCAGGAACGTCAGCGCCACGGCGACGGCAAAGCCCGCCGTCGCCTTCGCCGCGCGTGCAGCGGCGGCCGCCATCAGCCCTTCGAAACGACGTGCAGGTAGGTGCTGTCGGCCGTCGGCCCCAGCCGCAGGCCCGTGACGTTGGCGCGGAAGGCCGCGACTTCGGTTTCCTGGAAGAGCATCACGAAGGGGCTGGTCTTGCGGAACTCGGCCTGGATCTCCTGGTACATCCTTGCGCGCTTGGCGCCGTCTCGCTCCATCGCGGCGGCATCGGTCTTCTTCGTCAGCTCAGGAATGTCCCAGGCGTTGCGCCAGGTCAGCGGCTTGCTCTTGGCGGCGTCGCTGTTGTCGGGATTGCGCGCGAAGGTGTCGGCGTTGGTGTGCGGGTCCCAGTAGTCGGCGCCCCACTGGCCGACGTAGATGTCGTGGCTGCGGGCGCGGTACTTGGTGAGCGTCTGCTTGCCGTCGCCGGGGATGATCTCCAGCTCGATGCCCGCCTTCTTCAGGCTTTGCTGGAAGGCTTCCGTCAGGCCCTGCACCGGCTGCACCGTGCGCATGTCCACCGTCACCTTGAAGCCGTTCGGCAGGCCGGCCTTGGCCAGCAGCGCCTTGGCCTTGGCCAGGTCGTACTTGTAGGGCTTGTCGCGGCTGGCGCCGAGCAGGCCGATGGGCAGGAAGTTCTGGTGGATGACGCCGATGTTCCTGATGAGGGTGTTGCCGATGGCGTCGTAGTCAACCAGCCACTTGAAGGCCTCGCGCACCTCGGGCTTGGCCAGGTGCGGGTTCTTCTGGTTCAGGCCGAAGTAGTAGACCGTGCCCTTGGGCACCGAGGTGAACTTCAGCGCCGGGTTCTTGCTCAGCGCCTCCAGGTCCTGCGGCGTGAGGTTGCGCGCCACGTCCACGTCGCCCTTTTCCAGCATCAGGCGCTGCGTGGCGGACTCTTTCGCGTGGCGGTAGATCACGCGCGCCAGCTTGGCCTTGGGGCCGGCGAAGTGGTCGTTGCGCTCCAGCGCCACGATCTCGTTGGCACGCCACTCGCGGATCCTGAAGGCGCCGCTGCCGGCGAAGCCCGTCTTCAGCCAGGCGGCGCCCAGGTCGCCGTTCTTCTCTTTCGAGAGCACCAACGTGCGGTCCACCACCGAGGCCACGTTGGCCGTCAGGCAGTTGTAGACCAGCGTCGGCGCGTAGGCCTTGTCGGTTTCGACGCTCAGCGCCAGCGGGCCGGTGGCCTTGACCTTGTCCTTCACGTTGGCCTTGGTCAGGCCGAACTGCGTGAGGATGAAGGCCGGCGTCTTGTCCAACAGCACGGCGCGCTGCAGCGACCAGGCCACGTCCTCGGCCGTGATCGGGTTGCCGCTGGCGAACTTCAGCCCGGGCTTCAGTTCGAAGCTGAAGGTCTTGCCGTCGTCGCTGACCTTCCAGCTCCTGGCCACGTCGGGCACCAGCTTCGAGGGGTCGGCCACGTCGTAGCGCAGCAGGCGCTCGTAGCCGTTGCCCATCAGCTCGCCGGCGCTGATCTCGAAGGCTTCGGCCGGGTCCAGGCTGATGATGTCGTCGAAGGCCAGCGCGATCACCAGCGTGTCCTTGGGCGTGGCGGCATGCAGCAGCGGGAAGGCGCCAGCCAGCAGCACGGCGGCGCTGGCCTGGCCGAAGGCGCGGCGGTCGATGTTCGTCATGGGCATCCTTGGGCGCGGGCGAAGGCCCGCAGCGATGACGCCGATTCTGTCAGGGAGCGACCGGCGTCTTGCCCAGCACGGCGGCCTCGTAGGCGTGCAGCGAGGGCAGGCCGCCCGTGTGCAGGAACAGCACGCGTTCGCCGGGCCGCAGGCAGCCGTCGCGCGCCAGGCCGATGAGGCCGGCCATGATCTTGCCGGTGTACACCGGGTCCAGAAGCAGGCCTTCGGTGCGCGCCGCCAGCTGCACCGCCTCCACCATGCGTGCGTTGGGCACCGAGTACTTCGGCTGCCAGTAGCCGCCCACGCTCACCACCTTCTCGCGCGGCACGGCCTCGGCGATGCCCAGCAGATCGAACACGGCCTGCGCTTCCTTCCACACCAGCGGCTCCTGGTCGGCAGGATCACGGCTGACGCCGATGCCGGTGATGGGGATGGGGATGCGGTTGCCCAGAAAACCCGCCAGCAGCCCGCCATGCGTGCCCGAGCTGCCCGAGCCGACGATGACATGGTCGAAGCGCAGGCCCTGCTCGAACATCTGCTGCTGCAGTTCCTGCGCGCAGGCCACGTAGCCCAGGCCGCCGATGGCGTTGCTGCCGCCACCGGGGATGACGTAGGCCTTGCGGCCCGCCGCCGCCAGTTCGTCGGCCACCTTCTGCATCGCGGGCGCCATCGGCGTGCCGGCCGGCACCACGGTGATGGCTTCCACGCCCATCAGCCGGAACATGAAGTGGTTGCCGCTGGCGTCTTCATGGAAGCTGTCGGGCACGCGCTCTTCGATCACGAAGCGGCACTGCAGGCCTTCCTTCACCGCGGCGGCCAGCGTGATGCGGCAGTGGTTGCTCTGCGGGGCGCCGCAGGTCACCAGCGTGTCGGCGCCCTGCGCCAGCGCATCGGCCACCAGGAACTCCAGCTTGCGCGTTTTGTTGCCGCCGGGGAAGAGGCCCAGCATGTCGTCGCGCTTGACCCAGACCTCGGGCCCCTGCCCGCCGGGGCAGCTGGCGGCCAGCGCCGCACTGAAGCGCGGCAGCGGCTCGATGGGGGTGGCGAAAGGCGTGTAGCGGCGGCGGGGGAAGCGAGAGAGGTCCATGGCGCAAGTTTGCTGCATTCCGCAGTCGCGACCCAGCGGCCGCCGTGGATCCGGCTCTGCCGGGCCACCAGCGGCGCCCCCTGGAGGGGGAGCGCCGCAGGCGCTCCGGGGGTGGGCCTATTCGACTTCGCCGCCGAACTTCTTCACCAGGTTGGCGATGTACTTGTCCACCAGCTTCTCGAACTCGCCCTGCACCACGGGCACCACCACCATCTTCATCAGGCCGGGCAGCGGCACATCGACCGTGCCCGCCACCTTGAACTCGATGCCGGTGCTGCCCTTGTTGTCCTTGAGCTTCCAGTGGCCGCTGACCAGCGCATTGCCCTCGCCCTTCACCGGCGTCCAGACGATGGTGCCCTTCTTGCGGTCGGACACGTACTTGCTGGCGTACACGGTCTGGATGTTCACCTGCGCCGTGCCCACCTTCTGCATCTCCCACCTGTAGACGCCGTCGCCCAGGTCGCTGAGCTGCTCCACCTTGGGGAAGTGGCTGGCGGACTTGGGCACGTCGCTCAGCAGGTCGAAGACGTCCTTGATCGGCGCCTTGACGGCGAATTCGTAGCCGAGGTCGATGTCGACGGTGATGGCCATGGGGATCTCCTCTCCTGGGATGCTTCAGATGTCGGTCTGTCCGGCCCACGGCAGCATCATCGTCAGCCACGTGAGCTTCTCGAACTCGGGTTCGAAGCGGTCGATGATGTCCTGCGGCTCCGGGCACAGGCCGGCGTCGGTGATGAGCCCGAACTGCACCCCGCCGCCATAGCTGAGAATGGACACGCCGACGCCGATGTCGCCGGAGGCCGGCACCCAGAACATGTTCTGCCGCAGCGTGCTGCCACAGAACTTGAGCGGCACGCCCGGCCCGGGCACGTTGGTCATCACGGCCGTCGCCTTCTTGGCGAACATGCCCAGCACCATGTCCTGCACCGGCTTGATGAACAGGCCACTCAGGCTGAGCACCGCGAAGGCCAGCAAGGGCTGGTAGCTGCCCTTCAGTTCGTCCATGCGACGGTGCACGGCGTACACACGTTGCACCGGGTTGGCGATGCCGATGGGCAGCACCAGCGGCGCCAGGCCGAAGCGGTTGCCGAGTTGCCAGGCCTTGTCCAGCGGGCGCAGGTTCACCGGCACCATGGCGCGGATCTCCTTGCCCGCCGGGTCCTGGCCGCGGCCGCGCAGGTATTCGCCGATGGCGCCGGCGGCGCAGGACAGCAGCACGTCGTTGACCGTGCAGCCCAGGCCCTTGCCGATGGTCTTCACCGCATCCAGCGAGATCGGTTCGCTCCAGGCCACGCGCTTGCGGCCGGCCGGCTTGCCCTTCAGCAACGTGGGCGAGTCGTCCGGCATCAGCGCGAGCGCGGCCACGTCGTTCACCACCTTCACGCCGCTTCGGGCCATGTCCATGCTGCCCAGCAGCGGCTGGTAGGGATTGGCCAGCATGTCCATGCTCTTGGCCATGCCGTCGCCGTACATGCCGATGGCCTTGATGGTGAGGTCGCTCAGGGGCTTGAGCACGGCATCGGCCAGCCAGTCGGGCTCGGCCTGCTCTTCGGCAGGCTTCACGCGCCGCTTGGGCGGGTCGGCGCCGCCGTCGGTGATGCTCATCATCACGCTGATGAGCGCGATGCCGTCGCCGATGCAGTGGTGGATGCGCGCCACCAGCGCACTGCCGCCCTCGTAGCCATCGATGAGATGGAACTGCCACAGCGGCCGGTGCGGGTTCAGCGGCGTCATGGCCAGTTCGCCGCACAGGCGCTGCAGCGCGTGGCGCTCGGTCTCGCCTTCGCGCACTTCCAGCTGGGCAGGCAGCACATGCTGCTCGATGTCGAAGTGCTCGTCGGGCACCCAGGTGGCGCCCATGGCGTCGGCCACGGCCTTGTGGCGGAAGCGCTCGTACTTGAGCAGCTTGGCTTCGATGCGCTCGCGCAGCGCCTCGAGCGTGAGCGCCGGCGTGAGCAGCCACACGCCGACGATCATCATGAGGTTGACCTCGTTGTCCATGCGCAGCCAGGCGGTATCGACGCGCGACATGCGCTCGGCGGCAACGGTCATGCGCGGGGCTCCTGGAAACGGGGGGTTAACGGGGACAGGGTCGGGGGACGATGCTGGGTAACATCACCCCCGTCAACCAAGGATTTTCACCCACGTTTGCACCGGAGCCCGCTCATGTCCAAGCTGAAAGCCGCGTTCGAGAAAGCCGTTGCCGAGAGCAAGAGCCTGCCGGAGAAGCCGGACAACATGACGCTGTTGAAGATCTACGCGCTGTACAAGCAGGCCACCGAAGGCGACGTCGAGGGCAAGCGTCCCGGCTTCACCGACATGGTGGGCCGCGCCAAGTACGACGCCTGGGCCGGCGTGAAGGGCAAGAGCGGCGACGAGGCGATGCAGGAATACGTCGACCTCATCGAGTCCCTGAAGTAAGGCGGCCCGCGACGTGATCGATCGACGACGAGTGCTGGCCCGGGCAGCCGGCGCAGCCGCCGCGGTGGCCCTGCCGGCCTGGGCCCAATCCGACAGGCGCATCGTGCTGGGCCAGTCCTGCGCCCTCACGGGGCCGGCGGCACAGCTGGGCATCCAGATGAACCGCGGCGCCCGCATCTTCTTCGACCGCCTGAATGCCGACGGCGGCGTCGGTGGCCGCAGCATCGAGATCAAGGCGCTGGATGACGGCTACGAGCCCGACCGCTGCGCCGCCAACACCGACACGCTGATCCGCAAGGAAGAGGTCTTCGCGCTCTTCGGCTACGTCGGCACCCCCACCGGCCTGGCGGCGCTGCCGCTGGTCAATGCCGCCGGCATCCCCTTCTTCGGGCCCTTCACCGGCGCCGAGTCGCTGCGGGAACCGTTCTCGCGCAACGTCTTCCACGTGCGTGCCTCGTACTACGACGAGACCGGGCTCATCGTGAAGCAGCTGGTGTCGCTGGGCCTCAAGCGCATCGCCGTGTTCCGCCAGGACGACAGCTACGGCCAGGCCGGGTTCGACGGCGTGCAGCGTGCCCTTCTGGCGGCCGGCCTGGAACCGGCGGCCGTGGGCTTCGTCAAGCGCAACACGGTGGACGTGGCCGCGGCGGTGCAGACCATCGTGGCCGCCCGGCCCGACGCCGTGGTGCAGATCAGCGCCTACAAGAGCTGCGCCGCCTTCGTGCGCGAGGCCAGGAAGGCCGGCTACGGCGGCACCTTCTACAACGTCAGCTTCGTCGGCACGCAGGCCCTGGCCGACGAACTGGGCAAGGACGGCCTGGGCGTGGTGGTGAGCCAGGTCATGCCCTTCCCGTTCAGCACCACGACGCCGATCGCGCGCGAGTACATCGACGCGGTGAAGCGCGCCGGCGGCGACGCCAGCGCGAACTACAGCAGCATGGAAGGCTACGTGTGCGCCAAGGTGTTCACCGAGGGCCTGCGGCGCGCCGGCGGCAAGTTCACGCGCGAGGGCCTCACCTCGGGGCTGGAATCGCTGCAGCGCTACGACGCCGGCGGCTACCTCGTGAGCTTCTCGGCGCGCAACCACCGAGGGTCCAGCTTCGTCGACCTGTCCATGCTGACGGGCGACGGGAAGGTGCG
>JAEUPH010000174.1 GCA_016790395.1 Rubrivivax sp.
TGAGCTTGTGGGCCGTGGTGCCGGTGAAACCCTTCGCGCGAGCCAAGCAAAGGCTGGCCGGTGAACTGAGTGGCGCCCAGCGTGCGGCGCTGGCTGCTTGCATGCTGCGCGATGTGCTCACGGCACTGGCCGCCACGCCCGCGCTGGCCGGCCGCCTGGTGGTGACGGCCGACGCCGCCGCAGCCGCGCTGGCGCGTTCGCTGGGCGCGGTGGTGCTGCCCGAGCCCGAACCCGCGGGCCTGAACGAGGCCGTGCGTGCGGCGGCCGCCTGGGTGCAGGCGCAGGGTGGCAACGGCCTGCTGGTGGTGCCGGGCGACGCACCGGGCGTCACCGCCGATGAGCTCGCGCAACTCACGGCCGCCCACGCGCAGGGCGTGGCCGTGGCGCTGGTGCCGGCGCATGACGAAGGCGGCACCAACGCGCTGCTGCTGAGCCCGCCCTCGCGCCTGGCGCCGGCCTTCGGCGAAGGCAGCTTCGGCCGCCATCTGCGTGCGGCACGCGCAGCGGGTGCGCAGCCGCAGGTGCTGGCGCTGCCCGGCCTGGGCCTGGATCTGGACCACCCGAACGACCTGGCCCGCTTTGCGCTTTCGCAAACCGGCACGGGTACGCACACGGCGCGCTGGCTGGCCGTCCACGCTGCGGACAAGCGCCCGCAAACCCTGCTCACGGCAAGGGCATCGGCCGACACTCTTCGTGGGGCGCCTGCGCCCTTCACGAGGAGCCCCGCCGCATGTCCGCCCCGCGCACCGACCGCCGCGATTTCCTGAAGACCTTCGGCGGCGCCGCCGCCGGCAGCCTGCTCACGCTGCGCTACGGCAGCGCCGGCGCGCAGACGCCGCCGCCCGTGGTCTACGGCAAGTGGGAAGACGTGATGCGCCGCAAGTGGACCTGGGACCGCGTGGTGCGCGGCAGCCGCGGCATCAACTGCACCGGCCACTGCGCCTTCAACGTCTACGTCAAGAACGGCCTCGTCTGGCGCGAAGAGCAGCAGGGCGAATACGGCCGCTCGGGCGAAGACACGCCGGACTACGGCCCGCGCGGTTGCCAGAAGGGCACGCGGCACTCGAAGTACATGTACGGCCGCCAGCGCGTGCTCTACCCGATGAAGCGCGCCGGCCCGCGCGGATCGGGCCGCTGGGAGCGCATCAGCTGGGAGCAGGCGGCCAGCGAGATCGCCGACAAGTTCATCGAGCACGCCGTGGCCAGCGGCCCGGGCTCGATCAGCTTCGCGATGGGCACGGCGATGATCGTCAAGCGCGCCACCTTCTCGGCGCTGTTCCGCTTCGCCAACGCCACCGGCATCGTGATGCCCGAGACCTTCGCCGGCGTCGGCGACCTGCCTGTGGGCGCCTACATGACGCTGGGCAACAGCCTGCCCGGCGACAACATGGCGGCGGTCTACAAGAGCAAGTGCGTGCTGGTGTGGGCCAGCAACCCCGCGGTGACGCGCATCCCCGACGCGCACTTCTTCTGGGAGGCGCGCTACAACGGCACCGAGGTCGTGACCATCGCGCCGGACTTCAACGCCAGCGCCATCCACTCGTCGAAGTGGTTGAACCCCAAGCCCGGCACCGACACGGCGCTGGCTCTGGCGATGGTGCACACGATCCTCGCCGACGGCCTGATCGAGCGCGACTACGTGCTGGAGCAGACCGACTTGCCTTTCCTCGTGCGGGCCGACAACGGCAAGTTCCTGCGCGGCGGTGAACTGCCGGGCACGGCCGCGGCCGACGCCGAGGCCTTCTGCCTGTGGGACGAAGCCACCGGCCGCCCCGCGCTGGCGCCGGGCAAGGGCCTGGGCACCGCGACCCTCACGCCCGAGCAGCAGGCCGCCAACACGCTGAAGCTGGGCGCGCTGAAGCCCGCGCTGGAAGGCGCCTTTACCGTCACGACGAAGAACGGCGCGGTGGCCGTGACCACGGTCTTCGCCAAGGTGCGCGAGCTGGTGAACCGCCGCTACACGCCCGAGCAGGCGCAGGCCATCACCGGCGTGCATGCCGACAACATCCGCCACGTGGCGCGCACCTGGGCGAAGTCGGGCGCCGGGATGATCTACGCCGGCTACCGCTCGGCCAAGTGGCTGCACGGCGACCAGCTGCACCGCGCCTGGCTGCTGATGTGCGCGCTGACGGGCAACACCGGCCGCGAAGGCGGCGGCATGCAGACGACGCAGAACCCGAACTTCGACGGCTTCGCCAAGTTCGTGTTCGCCGGCATGGGCCCGCGTGCCAAGGTGGCGGCGATCTCGATCTGGGACTACGCGCACGGCGACGGCAAGGCGCTCAACCAGAAGACCTACGGCGACGGCGTGGCCGATCACATCGACCGCCACTACAAGGCCGCCATCGGCAACGGCTGGCTGCCCGACCATTCCAAGCAGCCCTGGAAGATGGCCTTCATGGCCGGCCACAACACGGCCAACTGGCGCGCCACCGGCAAGCGCTGGCGCGAGCAGGTGCTGGACAAGCTGGACTGCATCGTCGCCATGACGCCCGACATGAGCGTCACCGCGCTGCACGCCGACTACGTGCTGCCGGTGGCCCACCACTACGAGCGCCAGGACTTCGTGATGGAAGGGCGCACGCCCTACGTGCAGGTGATCGAGCGCGCCGTGCCGCCACTGGGCGAATCGGCCGACGACTGGCAGATCATGGAGCGGCTGGCCCGCGCCATCAGCGACAAGGCCGCGGCGCGAAAGCTGGGGCCGGTGAAGGACGTGATCTACGGCAAACCCTTCGAGCACGACTACGCCAAGGTGCACGCCCTCTTCACCATGGACGGCAGCATCCGGAGCACGCGCGACATCGCGCAGTTCCTGCTGCACAACAGCGAGGGCGTGCCCAAGACCGATTTCGAGGACCTGGCGAAGAAGGGCTTCGTGCAGGCCGAGGACAGCACGCAGGTGCAGTTCGGCCCCAAGTCGCCCTACAGCTACGCCACGCTGGCCAGCACGCGCGACAAGAAGCCGTACCCCACGCTCACCGGGCGCCAGCAGTTCTATTTCGACCACGACTGGTTCCTGCGCGAAGGCGAGGCGCTGCCGGCCTACAAGCCGCCGCTGGCGGTGAAGGGCTACCCGCTGCGCCTGACCATGGGCCACGCGCGCCACGGCGTGCACAGCGTGTTCCGCGACGACCCGCTGCTGATGAGCCTGCAGCGCGGCGAGCCCGACATCTACGTGAACCCCAAGGACGCCAAGCGCCGCGGCGTGAAGGACGGCGACCTGATCCGCACCTTCAACCACCAGGGTGGATTCGTGGCCATGGCGCACGTGAGCGCGGCCATCGCGCCCGGCACGTTGTTCATGTTCCACGGCTGGGACCCGATGCTCTTCCGCGGCCGCGAGAACTTCTCGTCGGCCATCCCCACCGGCGGCCTGCTCAAACCCACCGCGCTGGTGGGCGGCTACGGCCACCTGGGCCACCACCTGCCCGACTACGTGCCCAACCAGACCTACCACGACCACACGGTGGACTTCGAGAAGCACGTGCCCG
This sequence comes from Rubrivivax sp., assembly GCA_016790395.1. Taxonomy (GTDB): domain Bacteria; phylum Pseudomonadota; class Gammaproteobacteria; order Burkholderiales; family Burkholderiaceae_C; genus Rubrivivax. The sequence continues at coordinate 3,495 of JAEUPH010000174.1, forward strand.
CCAAGACCAAGACTGCCCGGAGTGTTTGACCATGGCCCGCCAGATCGCGATGGTGCTGGACCTCAACAAGTGCATCGGCTGCCAGACCTGCACCGCCGCCTGCAAGGGCCTGTGGACCGACGAGCCCGGCCAGGAGCACATGCTGTGGAACAACGTGGAGACGCAGCCCGGCCGCGGCTACCCGCGTGACTGGCAGGCCAAGGGTGCGAAGTCGGGCTGGAAGGACGGCCGCCTGCAGTACGGCGACCTGCACGAGCCCGAGGACTTCGGCAAGGTGGTGCCGCTGAACCACGACCAGGTCTATTTCGGCGAAAGCAGCGACCACCTGCACCGCGAGCAGCCCATGGCCTGGGGCGCGAACTGGGAAGAGGACAGCAGCTCGGGCGAGCACCCGAACAACTACCACTTCTACCTGCCGCGCCTGTGCAACCACTGCACCAAGCCGGCCTGCCTGGAAGCCTGCACCGCGCGCGCCATCTACAAGCGCGAGGAAGACGGCATCGTGCTGGTGGACCCGGACAAGTGCCAGGGCTTCCGCCTGTGCAACCGCGCCTGCCCCTACGACAAGGTGCTCTACAACGAGGTGGCCAAGCACTCGCAGAAATGCATCTTCTGCTTCCCGCGCGTGGAAGCGGGCGAGGCGCCGGCCTGTGCGCGGCAGTGCCCGGGGCGGCTGCGCTTCGTGGGCTTCCTGGACGATGCCGAGGGCCCGATCGACAAGCTGGTGAACAAGTGGAAGGTGGCGCTGCCGCTGCACCCCGAGTACGGCACGCAGCCCAACGTGTTCTACGTGCCGCCGATCCTGCCCGACCCCTTCGACGCGCAGGGCCGCTTCACGGACAAGCCCCGCCTGCCGCCGGCGGTGCTGAAGAACCTGTTCGGCCCCGCGGTGGACGGTGCGCTGGCCACGCTGAAGGCCGAGATGGCGAAGAAGCGCGCGGGGCAAGCCTCGGAGCTGATGGACCTTCTGATCGCCAAGGACTGGAAGTCGCTCTTCAAGATCCAGGACGTGCGCATCGCCGGCGAGCCGCCGCGGCCCCCGGTGCCGGAAAGCCGCATCCAGTTCTACAAGCAGCGGCCGAAGCCGGGGGCTTGAAGCCGGGCGGCGTCCTCCAGCACGAAGTCGGACAGCGCCGCGAAGACCTCGGCGTAGGCCGAGCCGGGTGAGATGCGCGCCACGCCCGCTGCCAGTTCCGGCAGCCAAGGCGCCAGATGGCGCTGCACGAAGTCGGCCTGCGCCCGCTGCCAGGGCGCAGCGGCCTCGGCGCCATCGTCCGAAGCCAGGGCCTGCGCTTCGCGCGCGCACAGCAGTTGCATGAACTCCAGCTGCACGCTCAGGTGGTCGGGCTGCCAGGCGTGGCGTTCGTCGAGCGTGTAGTGGAAGTGCTCGTAGAAGCGCACCACCTCCTCGCGCACCGAAGCGCGCCCGCCCTCGCGCGCCGAGGCGCGCAGGGGCAGCGGTGGGCCGGCATCGCCCACCTCGAAGAGCGCGCTGTACTCGCGCCGCAGCGTGGCCAGCTCGGCGTCGGCCAGCAAGGGCGAGGCCGGCCGCGGGTCCTGTTCGTGCGGCGACGCGGCCAGCAGCGAGCAGGCCGCGTAGGCCCGGCTGCGCGCGGCCGCGTCCATGCTCAGAACTTGTACTTCGCGGTGAACAGCACGCTGCGCGCCGGGATCGCGAAGCGCGGCTGCACCACGGCGAAGCCGAAGCCCGTCTGCCAGCCTTCCTGCTGCATCAGGTTCTTGCCCGAGAGCTGGTAGGTCCACGAGCCCTGTTCGTAGGCGATGTAGCCGTTGAGGTACTTCTGCCGCTGCACCCAGCCGATGAGCACGTTGTCGGCGGTGGAGTAGTAGGGGTCGCGCTCGCTGTAGTCGGCGCCGTAGCGGATGGTGCCGGGGCCGGCGCCGAAGTCGACGTCGAAGCCCAGCGTGTAGACGTGGTCGGGGAAGATCGGCAGCTTGTTGTTGATGACCGAGCAGCTCACCGCCACCTCGGTGCTGCAGGACACGTACTTGCCGGTGTTGACGGCGCCGTTGGCCCACAGTTGCAGGCCCGCGACCGGCTTCCACGCCAGCTCCACCTCCAGCCCGCTGAGCTTGGCGTTGTAGCTCTCCACCACGAAGGTGCCGGCGGCCGGGCCGCTGGCCACCGTCAGCGTCTGCTGGCGGTTCTTGATCTTGTTGTGGAAGAGCGCGGCGTTGAAGCGCAGCTTGCGGTCGGCGGTCTCGGTCTTCACGCCGAATTCGTAGGCGTCGGTGTACTGCGGCAGGAAGGGCTTGCTGATCTGCGCCACGCTGCCGGCCAGGCCGTTGTAGCCGCCGGACTTGAAGCCTTCGCTGTAGCTGGCGTAGAGCAGCACCTCGGGCGTGATCTTGAAGTCGACGCCGATCTTCGGGTTGAAGCGCGAGTAGCTGCTGCTCTGGTTGAAGGGCGTCGCGCCGAAGCTGCCGTCCAGGTGCTTGTCGTCCTTGGTGTAGCGGCCGCCCACCATCAGCGTGGTGCGCTCGCCGAACTTCGCACTCAGCTGGCCGAAGAGGGCCAGGCTCTTGGTGTCGGCATTGAAGTCCACGCTGGACGGCGCGAAGAAGATCACCGAGCGCAGCTTCTGCGTGCCCTTCTCGCTGAAGGCGTAGACGCCGGCCACGTAGCTCATCTGGCCGCCGTTCAGGTCGCCGGCGGCCTGCAGTTCCTGGCTGAACTGGTGGTGGTCGGTGACGCTGTCGCGGTCGAACAGCGCCACGGTGCCGCCGCCGGGAATGCCCAGCAGCGAACCCGCCACGCCGCCACTGAAGTCTTGCGTCCAGTGGTCGTCCATCTTCACGTAGCCGGTGATGGACGTGAGCTTCACCGCGCCGGCGTTGCCCGTCAGGCGCAGCGTCACGCCGTCCTGCGTCACGTCGGTCAGCGACTCGTGCGGCGACGCCACCAGCCGGTACGACCCGGTGGACGGCGTGATCGTGGCGCCGTTGTTGGTGATCGTGTTGGGCACGGCCCACTGGCCGTCGCCGTCGGTGTGGGTGTGGAAGACGCTCAGCCGTGCCTGCAGCTCCTTGCCCTCGTAGGCCAGGTCACCCTGCAGGCCCTGGAACTTCTCCGCGCCGACGTCCTTCTTCAGCGTCACGTTGTACTGGCCGTTGCTGTCGCGCTGCCGGGTCATGCCCTGCAGCGAAGCGCGCCAGCGCTTGTCGGCCGACAGCGGCGACGACACGTAGCCCTTCAGGCGCTTCTCGCCCAGGTTGCCGAAGCCGATCTCGGCGCTGGCCGCGAAGGTGTCGCTGGGCGCGCGGGTGATGATGTTCACCGCACCGGCCGAGGAATTGCGGCCGTACAGCACGCCCTGCGGACCGCGCAGCACCTCGATGCGGTCGAGCTCGACGAAGTCGATCAGCGCCGCCGACAGCCGCGCGCGGTAGACGTCGTCGACGTAGATGCCGACCTCCGACTCCGAGGTGATCTGCCCGCCGTCGGCCACGCCGCCGCCGCGCATGAAGGGCTTCAGCGAGGTGGTGCCCGCGGTGACGGGATCGAACTTCACGTTGGGCACCAGGCGGCTGATGTCCATCACCGAATTGATCTGCAGGTTCTCGATCGCGATGGGCGAGAAGGCCGTCACCGCGGCCGGCACGTCCTGCAGCTTCTGCTTCACGCGCTGCGCAGTGACGTTGATGGTCTGCAGGCCTTCGTCGGCCTTCTTCGTGGCAGCGCTGGCGGCGGCGGCCGGCGCGGCGGGCGCCGCCGGGGTCTGGGCGAAGGCGGTGGCAGCCAGCGAGGCGGCCAGGGCGGCGATGGGCGTGCGCAGGCGCGCACCCGTGCTCTTGCGGGACATCGGACTCTCCTCGTGCGTCGTGGTGAAGGGGGAATCAGAGATCGAGCACGCCCTTGAGCTTCTCGCGCAACGCGGCCACCTGCTGCGGCGTGGCGTTGGAGACCTCGGGGTACTCGGTGTGCCGCTCGGGCACCTTGATGGTGGCGTCGATGCCCATCTGCTCGGACGTGGACGCGCCGCCCTGGCCGGTCTTGGTGGGCGAGAGGTCCAGCACGAAGGCCTGGCCCGAGCGGTTGATGAGGGTGTCGGACAGCGGCTGGACGCGGGTCATGATGGCCCACTCGATCTGCTGCCAGTCGTAGGGGTCCACGTCGGGGCCGACCACGATCACGAGCTTCGCCGTGCGCGCCCAGCGCCCGGCCGCGCCCCACACCGCGTGCAGCACGTACTTGCCGAACTCGGGGTGCGGCTTGTTCGCGCCGTCCACGTTCAGCTGCACCACGTAGGCCATGTTCGGCGTGACGGCGACGTCGTTGACCTCGGGGATCTTGCGCCGCAGGTCGCCCAGCAGTTCGCCTTCCACCGGCAGCAGCCCAATCCAGTTGTGGTCGAAGGGCGGCACCATCTCCATGGTCCCGTACCACATCGGGTTCTTCCGGTGCGTGATGCAGGTGACGCGCGCGATCGGGAAGACCTGCACGCGGTCGTAGTAGCCCACGGGGTTGGAGTGCCAGCCGATGGCTTCCTGCTCGTCGGCCACGATCTCGGCCTCGATGATCCACTCGGCCTGCGCGGGCACTTCCAGGTCGCTGGTCTCGCACTTCACCAGTTCGATGGGCGCACCGGCCAGCGCGCCGGCGAACTCGAACTCGTCCGCGCCATAGGGCAGGCCGGTGCCGGCGGCCACGTGCACGGCCGGCGGGCACAGCACGGCGAAGGCCACCTTCAGCCGCTGCCCGGCCTTCACCGACTTGGCCACGTGCAGGCCCACCTGCGACATCGGCGGGTTCCACCAGAAGAAGCAGGCGAGGTCGGTCTTCGAACGCTCGGGCGCGTAGCTGCCGCCCAACGGATGGCTGGCGCGGTGGAACTGCGCCAGCCGGTACCAGCCGACGTTGCGCGCGCCGGTGTCGATGTCGTGCGAGACGGTGACGGCGCCGCAGATGTAGGAAGCACCTTCCTTGCCGAAGAAGACCTCGGGCAGCTGCTT
>JAEUPH010000217.1 GCA_016790395.1 Rubrivivax sp.
CGCCTCGGGCGAGCCCGCTTCCGGCTGCCAGCTGTATCGCCACTTCACGATGGGCGGCATGCTCATCAGGATGCTCTCGGTGCGGCCGCCGCCGTGCAGGCCGAAGTGCGTGCCGCGGTCCCACACCAGGTTGAACTCGACGTAGCGGCCGCGCCGGTAGGCCTGGAAGTCACGCTCGCGCTCGCCGTAGGGCGTGGCGCGGCGGCGCTGCGCGATGGGCAGGTAGGCGGGGACGAAGGCGTCGCCCACGGCGCGCATCATGGCGAAGCCGTCCTCGAAGCTGCCTTCGTTGAAGTCGTCGAAGAACACGCCGCCCACGCCGCGCGGTTCGTTGCGGTGCTTGAGGAAGAAGTACTCGTCGCACCAGGCCTTGAAGCGCGGGTACTTGTCGGCGCCGAAGGGCGCCAGGGCGTCGGCGTTGACGCGGTGGAAGTGGCGCGCGTCGTCCTCGAAGCCGTAGTAGGGCGTGAGGTCCATGCCGCCGCCGAACCACGTCACCGGATCGCGGCCTTCGGGAAAGGCGGCCAGCAGCCGCACGTTCATGTGCACCGTGGGCACGTAGGGGTTCAGCGGGTGCATCACCAAGCTCACGCCCAGGGCCTCGAATGGCGCACCGGCCAGCTCGCTGCGGTGCTGCGTGGCCGAAGGCGGCAGGGACGCCCCCTTCACGTGGCTGAAGTTGCAGCCGCCGCGCTCGAGCAGGTTTCCGTTCTCCACCAGCTGCGACAGGCCGTCGCCTTCCAGCTTGCCGCCGGCCGGGCGCTGCCAGCCGTCGCGCAGGAAGGGCGTGCCGTCCTCGGCCTCGAAGGCGCCGACGATGCGGCCCTGCAGGCCGAGCAGGTAGTCGCGCACGCGTTGGGTATCGACCATCTCAGTGTCTCCTCATCGTTTGCCGTCTAGAGCAGGCGGACCGGTGCCGCCAGCTCGGGCCGCTTGCCCCGGCAGTCCACCAGCGCCGAGGCGATGGCGGCCATGTCCTGCTCGGGCTGGCCGCTGAGCTGCCAGAAATGCTGGAAGCGCACCTCGCGGCGGCCGTAGTCCAGCGCCACCACGCCCAGCGGCACGCCGGCCTGCAGCGCCGTGCGGTAGAACCCGGTGCGCCAACCCTCGGTGCGCCGCCGCGTGCCTTCGGGCGACAGACCCAGCCACATGAAGCGGCCCTGCCCGCGGGCCTCGCGCAGCGCGTCCACCATCTGGCCCACCGCGCCCTGCGGCCTGTTGCGCGCCACGGGCAGCCCGCCCAGCCAGCGCAGCCAGCGTCCGAACAGCGGCCAGCGGAACAGCGTGTCCTTGCCCCAGAAGGTGAGCTGGATGCCCACCGACCACTTGGCCAGCACCAGCACCGGGAAGTCCCAGTTCGAGGTGTGCGGGTACACCACCAGCACGCCCTGCGGCGCGGGCAGCCCCTCGAACAGCACGCGCCAGCCGATCAGCTTCAGCAGGGCCGCCGCCACGGGGCTGCCGCGCAGCCTGACCGGCCGCTCGGGCAGTGGCCTAGTGCTGCTTGATGGCACGGTGGCCGATGTCGTTGCGCCACTGCGCACCGGCGAACTGCACCTCGCGCACGCCGGCCAGCGCGCGCTGCTGCGCCAGACGCACCGAGTCGCCCAGCGCCGTGACGCACAGCACGCGGCCGCCGCTGGTGACGAGACGGCCGTCCTGCTGTGCCGTGCCGGCATGGAAGACCTGGAGGTCGGGCGCACTGCCGGGCAGTGCGGTGATGGCATCGCCCTTGCGCGGCGAAGCCGGGTAGCCGTGCGCGGCCACCACCACGCCCAGGGCGGTGCGGCGGTCCCACTGGGGCTCGAACTTGTCCAGCGTGCCGTCGGTGGCGTGCATCAGCAATTCGAAGAGGTCGCTCTTCAGGCGCATCAGGATGACCTGCGCCTCGGGATCGCCGAGCCGGCAGTTGAACTCCACCGTGCGCGGCTGGCCCTGCGCGTCGATCATCAGCCCGGCATACAGGAAGCCGGTGTAGGGCGTGCCATCCTTGGCCATGCCGGCGATCGTCGGGTTGACGATCTCCTGCATCACCTTGGCATGCACGTTGGGCGTCACCACGGGCGCCGGCGAGTACGCGCCCATGCCGCCCGTGTTGGGGCCGGTGTCGCCCTCGCCGATGCGCTTGTGGTCCTGGCTGGTGGCCAGGGTGAGCACGTTCCTGCCATCGCACACGACGATGAAACTGGCCTCCTCACCGGCCATGAACTCTTCGATGACGACGCGCGCGCCGCCTTCGTTGTGGGCCACGCCCAGCGTGTTGGCGCCCAGCATGTCGTCGATGGCGGCATGCGCCTCTTCCAGCGTCATCGCCACCACCACGCCCTTGCCGGCGGCCAGGCCGTCGGCCTTGATGACGATGGGTGCGCCGTGCTTGGCCACGTGCGCGTGCGCCGCCGCCGCTTCGGTGAAGCTGGCGTACAGCGCTGTCGGGATGCCGTGGCGCTGCATGAAGGCCTTGGCGTGGGCCTTGGAGCTCTCCAGCATCGCCGCGGCCTTGGTGGGGCCGAAGATACGCAGACCGCGGGCGCGGAAGAGATCGACCACGCCTTGCGACAGCGGCGCCTCGGGGCCCACCACCGTGAGCGCGATCTTCTCGGCGGCCGCGAAGTCGGCCAGCTGCTCGGGCGTGGACAGCGGCACGTTCTTCAGCGCCGGATCGGCCGCCGTACCGCCATTGCCCGGCGCCACGTAGACGGACTGCACACGCTCGCTCTGCGCCAGCTTCCAGGCCAGCGCATGCTCGCGGCCGCCGCCGCCGATCACCAGGACCTTCATTCGCCGAGGATCGCGTTGTGGAACACGTCCTGCACGTCGTCCAGGTCTTCGATGACGTCCAGCAGCTTCTGCATCCTCGCCGCGTCCTCGCCGGTCACTTCGACCGGGTTCTCGGCGCGCCAGGTGACTTCGGCCACCTCGGGCTTCAGGCCGGCGGCTTCCAGCGCGGCCTTCACGGCCTCGAACTCGCCCGGGCCGGTGAGCACCTCGATGGCGCCGTCGTCGTCGGTGATGACGTCCTCGGCACCGGCTTCCAGGGCCACTTCCATCACCTTGTCCTCGCTGGTGCCGGGCGCGAAGACCAGCTGGCCCACGTGCTTGAACTGGAAGGCCACGCTGCCTTCCGTGCCCATGTTGCCGCCGTACTTGCTGAAGGCGTGGCGCACCTCGGCCACGGTGCGCACGCGGTTGTCCGTCATGCAGTCGACGATGATGGCGGCGCCGCCGATGCCGTAGCCCTCGTAGCGGATCTCCTCGTAGCTGACGCCTTCGAGGTTGCCCGTGGCCTTGTCGATGTTGCGCTTGACGGTGTCGACCGGCAGGTTCACCGCCTTGGCCTTCTCCACCGCCAGCCGCAGCCGCGGGTTGGAAGCGACGTCGCCGCCGCCCAGCCGCGCCGCGACCATGATCTCGCGGATCACGCGGGTCCAGGCCTTGCCGCGTTTTTCATCCTGCCGGCCCTTGCGGTGCTGGATGTTGGCCCATTTGGAGTGACCGGCCATGAGATTGGAGGCTCCTGTTGCGCTTGCGCAGAAAAGGGAGATTTTACCGGCCGGGCCTGGACGCCCGGCGGTTCACAGCCGGGGCCGGCTCGGCTACCGTCCTGTCCAGCAGAAACCAAGGGGGCAACCATGGGGGACTCGGTCGGTGCTGACGGCATCACCCGGCGCAGGCTGCTGCACGCGCTGCCGGCGGCGGCCCTGGGTCTGGGGCGGCCGGCACGGGCTGCCGCACCGGGGGTGTCGTCGGGCGAGATCCTCGTCGGCCAGACCATCACGCTGCAGGGCGGCAAGAACGTCTACGGCAACGACGCCATGCTGGGCATCCGCGCAGCGCTGGAGGCAGCCAACCGGACCGGCGGCGTCAATGGGCGGCGCGTCGTCCTGCGCACCCTGGACGACGACAGCGACACCACCAAGGCCGAAGCCAATGCGCGTCAGCTCGTCGACCAGGGCGTGTTCGTGCTCTTCGGCTCGCTGGAAGGGGCCCCAGCACGGCGGTGATGAAGACCGCGACGGACACCGCCACGCCCTTCATCGGACCGATGGCCGGCCCGCCGGGCCTGCGCCGGCCGCACCAGCCGATGGTGTTCCCGGTGCGGGCCGAGCACCGCGAGGAGTTCCGCGCGCTCATCGATCAGGGCAAGCGCATCGGGCTCAAGCGCGTGGCCCTCTTCCATGCGGACACCGCCGTGGGCCGCGAGCACCTGGCCAACGTCGAGAAGCTGGCCGCGGCCGCCCAGATGGGCTTCGGCGGCGGCATACCCTTCAAGCCGGACCTCGCCGACGCCCGGCTGGGCACCATCGTGGCCGAGCTGCAGCAGCGCCAGGTGGACCTGCTCATCAACCACGGTTCTGCCACCCTCTACGGCCGGCTGATCCGGGCCGCCCGCGCAGCCGACGCACGCATCGCGATGTGGGGCGTGAATTCGGGCTCCACGCCGCTGGCGGCGTCGCTGGGGCCGCTGGCGCACGGCATGGTGTTTTCGCAGATCGTGCCGCACCCGAACTCGGGCAAGACGGCGCTGGTGCGTGAATACCAGGCGCGGATGCCGGCAGACGCCGCGCGCTCCTACGGCAGCCTGGAAGGCTTCATGACGGCCAAGGCCCTGCTCGCTGCGCTGCGTGCTGCCGGGCCCGCGCCGACGCGCGAGACGCTGCTGGCGGCGCTGGCCCGCTTCGAGGTGGACCTGGGGGGCGTGCCGCTGCGCTGGCGCAGCGGCGACCACGCGGGCAGCAGCTTCGTCGACCTGGCCCTGGTGGGCCGCGACGGGCGCTTCGTCCAGTAGCTTCAGCCGGCGCGGCGGCGGCGTGCCACGCCCGCCACGCCGGCCAGGCCGGCCAGCAGCAAGGCGGCTGCGCCGGGCTCGGGCACCGCGGTGGTGATGGCGGCGCCGCGCACGTTCTCGTAGGCGAAGGCGTTCAGCGTGATGCTGAAGTCGGCGTTCACCGTGATGTCGGCAAAGCCGTAGAAGATGTCGGCGCTGCTGTTGCCGGTGGGGTCACGCAGCGTCAGGCCCAGGAAGCCCTGGCCGCCTGCGCCCCAATTGCCGAAGGTCGGGCCGAGGTCGGGGAAGCCTGCGCCCGGGTTCTGGTAGCCCGTGCCAGGGCCGATCACCGCGCCGAGACCGAAGCGCGCCGGGTTCAGGTTGTCCGCGGCCTCGTAGATGACGCCGTTGCCGCGCGCGAAGAAGCCCTGGGTGTAGATCTGGGCCGCGGGCGTGTTGAAGCTGGTGTCGCGCAGCAGGAAGAACTTGCCGTCCTCGAACAGCGTATCCGGGAAGAAGAAGCCGCGCACCTCGGCATAGCCGGTGAGCGGATTGAACCAGACGCCGGTGCCGTCGTTGTTGCCGCCGCCAGGATTGCTGGGCGTGCTGAGCGGCACGGCCAGCGGCGTGTAGATGACTTCGGCCTGGGCCGACGCACAGGCAGCGGCCGCCAACCCCACACAGAGACTCCGGACCCATGAACGCATGAACTCTCCCCTTGATCGATTGCCGTGGACTTGCAAGGAGTGTGCCGCAGGCCCGCCGCGCCGCGCACCCCGGGATCGCGTGGCCCGAGCCGGGGACTTCGCGTGCCACTAGACTTGCCACAAAGCGTCCCAGCCGGAGCCTGCCCCATGCCCGACCCCATCCTCGTCGCCCAGCATGGCGACATCGCCTGCGAACTGCTGCCCGCCCTGGCCAACCGCCACGGGCTCATCACCGGCGCCACCGGCACCGGCAAGACCATCACGCTGCAGACCTTGGCCGAGAACTTCAGCCAGATCGGCGTGCCGGTGTTCATGGCCGACGTGAAGGGCGACCTCACCGGCATCAGCCAGCCCGGCAAGATCAGCCCCAAGCTGGCGGCCATCCTGAAGGAACGCGGCATCGAGGAGCCGCAGAGCGTCACCTGCCCGGCCACGCTGTGGGACGTGTTCGGCGAGGCCGGCCACCCGGTGCGCGCCACCGTCAGCGACATGGGCCCGCTGCTGCTGACGCGCATGCTGGCGCTCAACGAGACCCAGGCCGGCGTGCTGAGCCTGGTGTTCAAGATCGCCGACGACAACGGCCTGGCGATCCTGGACATGAAGGACCTGCGCGCCGTGCTGCAGTTCGTGGGCGAGAACGCCAGCCAGTTCACCACCGAGTACGGCAACGTCAGCGCGGCCAGCGTGGGCGCCATCCAGCGCGGGCTGCTGCAGATCGAGGAGCA
>JAEUPH010000232.1 GCA_016790395.1 Rubrivivax sp.
CTGGACCTCGGTGTGGACTTCCTGCCGGTGGAGCGCGTGCTGCAGATCGGCAGTGCCAAGGGGGTGGCGCGGCTGCTTCAGCGCGCGGGCCGCAGCGGCCACGCGCCGGGCCGGCCCAGCCGCGTGACGCTGGTACCCACCAACACGCTGGAGCTGGTGGAAGCCGCCGCCGCGCGCCGCGCCGCGATCGCCGGGCGCGTGGAGGCGCGCAGTTCTCCCGTGCATCCGCTGGACGTGCTGGTGCAGCACCTGGTCACCGTGGCCCTGGGCGGCGGCTTCGTGGCCGACGCGCTGTACGACGAAGTGAAGGGCACGCGTGCCTACCGCGAGCTGCCGCGCGAGGCCTTCGACTGGGCGCTGGCCTTCGTCGAGCGCGGCGGCGACAGCCTCACCGCCTACCCCGAGTACCACCGCGTCAAGCAGGAGGGCGGCCTGTGGCGCGTGCCCGACCGCGGCATCGCGCGGCGCCACCGGCTGCAGGTGGGCACCATCGTCAGCGACGCTTCGATGGCCGTGAAGTGGCAGAGCGGAGGCACCATCGGGCAGATCGAGGAAGGTTTCATCGCGCGCCTGAACAAGGGCGACCACTTCGTCTTCGCCGGCCGCGTGCTGGAGTACCTGCGCACGCAGGACATGGCGGCCTACGTGAAGCTGGGCAGCCGGAAGAAGGGCGTGGTGCCGGCCTGGGCCGGCGGCAAGATGCCGCTGTCCAGCGAGATGGCCGAGTCGGTGCAGGAACTGCTGGACGGAGCGGCTCAGGGCGAGCTGCACGACGTGGAGATGCAGGCCGCCGGGCCGATGCTGATGGCGCAGGCGCGGCTGTCGCAGCTGCCGCGGCGCGGCGCGCTGCTGGTGGAGCAGTACCGTTCACGCGAGGGCCACCACCTTTTCCTGTACCCCTTCGCCGGCCGCAACGTGCACATCGGCCTGGCGCAGCTGCTGGCCTTCCGCCTGGCCAAGGCCGAGCCCAACACCTTCTCGCTGAGCGTCAACGACTACGGGCTGGAGATCCTGGCGGCCAAGCCGGTGATGCTGCCCGAGGCCCTGTTCTCGGCGCAGGACCTGCTGTCCGACGTGCTGGCCAGCCTGAACTCGGGCGAACTGGCGCAGCGTCGCTTCCGCGAGATCGCGCGCGTGGCCGGGCTGGTGTTCGGCGGCTACCCGGGTGCGCCCAAGAGCCTGCGCCAGCTTCAGGCCTCCAGCAGCCTGTTCTTCGAGGTCTTCCGCAAGTACGACGCCGGCAACCGGCTGCTGGGCCAGGCCGAGAGCGAAGTGCTGTCGCAGGAGCTGGAGCTGGGTCGCCTGCGCGCCACGCTGCAGCAGCTGGCGGCGCTGCCGCTGAACCGGGTCGAGCTGCAGGTGCCGAGCCCCTTCTCGCTGCCCTTGATGGTGGAGCGACTGCGCGAGCAGCTGAGCACCGAGAAGATGAAGGACCGCCTGGACCGCCTGCTGGCCGAAGCCGAGGCCGCACTGCGGGAACCGGCTCCCGCCGCCCCCCGGGCGCGGCGCCGGGCCCGCTAGGATGCCGGGATGCGCCGTCTCGCCCTTGCCGCCTTCCTGTCGACCCTCGCCGCCGGTGCCTGCGCCGCCGCCGGCGGCCTGGAGCGCGTGGCCTGGCTGGCGGGCTGCTGGCGCGCCGAAGGTGGTGAGCCCGGCAGCGGCGAGCAGTGGCTGCCGCCGGCCGGCGGCACGATGCTGGGCGTTTCGCGCACCGTGAAGCAGGGCGTCACGGTGGCGCACGAGTTCATGCAGCTGCGCGCGCTGGCCGACGGCAACATCGTCTTCATCGCCCAGCCGGCGGGGCAGCCCGAAGGGCGCTTCACGCTGCTCTCCGGTGGTCCGGCCGAAGCGGTGTTCGAGAACCCGCAGCACGACTTCCCGCAACGCGTCGTCTACCGGCTGGAGGAAGGCGGCCGGCTGCGCGCCCGCATCGAGGGCAAGCCCCCCGGCAACGGCGGGATGAAGACGGTGGAGTTCCCGCTGCAGCGCGTGCCCTGCGAAGCGCCTACCGGCCAGCCCGAGGCCTTCCAGGGCCTGCCCTGGGGCGCCGATGAAGCCGCCATGCTGGCCCGCTTCGGCACGGCGCTCAAGCTGGCCGAGTGCAGTGCCGCGGCGCGGCGCGCGGCGCGCCCGGCGCGGCCGGCCGAGGCCTGCAACCACCCGCTGGTGGCACCGTACGAAGTGGCCGGCGTGCCCTTCCGCCTGAACCTGCATGTCGACGACGCGACGCGCCGCCTGCTGCGCGTGGCCCTGGTCTGGGAAGGTGCCGTGCCTGGCGGCGCTGACGCCGGCTTCAGCGAGAAGCACCGCCAGCTGCGCCAGTTGCTGGCGCAGCGCTACGGCAGCCCGGAGTCGACGCATGTCGCCAACGAGCCCGAGGCCTGGAACGCGCAGGCCCGCTGGCGGCGCGGCGAGACCCTGATCGAGCTGAACTCCACCTTCCAGCCGCGCAGCGCCGGCGGCGGCTCGCGCGAGACGGTGGAGATCGTCTACCGGCCGACCACGGCGGGTGACGCCGGGCGTCTTTGAACCCTGGAGCCTGCCCATGAGCACGTCCTTGATCGCGTCCCCCAAGTCGCAGGCGCGCCGTGCGCTGCTGTCCGTGCTGGTCCTGGGTCTGGCCGGCGCCGTCCGAGCAGCGCCTGTCGCGGGTGTGCCGGGCGTGGTCACGCAGGTGCTGGATGCGGCCACGGTGCGTTTCACCCCGGCGGGCGGCGGCGCGGCCTTCGTCCTGCGGGTGCGCGACATCGACCCGCCCGAGCCCTGTCAGCCCTGGGGCGCCGAGGCCAAGGCGGCGCTGGCGGCGCTCGTCCTCAACAAGTCGGCCACGCTGGTGGCCGGCGGGCGCGACGCGCGGGGGCGCACCCTGGGCGCCTTGCGGGTCGACGGCCTCAACGTCGGGCGGCAGATGGTGGAAGACGGCCATGCCTGGAGCATCCGCACCCGCGACGACAAGGGGCCCTACGTCAAGCAGGAGCGCATGGCCAAGGCCCTCGGCCGCGGCCTGCACGGCAGCCCCGGCGCCGTGATGCCGCGAGACTGGCGTCGCACGCGCGGTGCCTGCCCGGCCTGAGATCGGCGCCGGCAGGCGCTGGCCCCCCTTGATCCGGGGGCCGTCACTTATCGCCGGCCCTGTCATCTTTCTTTACAGCCCCCGGGTCGCCATCCCCAGATTTCGCGCTAAGTCATTGCGGCCGCCATGGAATCTCCATGTGGTACGCAAATTGCGCAATTGATGCCTGAGCCCGGCTCGTCAGGCCCGCTGCCCCGGCTTCCCGCGCGTTGGCGGGGTGGCGCAGTCAAGGCGGGCGGGATACGGTGCGGCGCCGAGCTCGCACGGTCGGCTGGTCAACAAAGGGGATGGCGATGGTGAATCGGTCCGCAGGACAGGACAGAGACGAATCCAGCGGGTTCGTCGGCAAGTGCTTCAGCTTGGGCAGGGGCCTCCTGAAGAATTCGGCCCTGGCGCTCGTCGCCTCGGCGGCGGTGGTTTCCGGCGCATCCGCCGAGACGCTGCTCATGCCCTCGCGCGACGCGCGCACCACGGCGCCCGTGGTGGTCTGGGGCGTGCACACGCAGCCGCTGGGCACGACGTGCGCGCTGGACTTCGGTGATCTTTCGCCCCCGCAGAATTGCACTGGCGTCGATCCTTCCTACGTTGCCTACTCGCACACGTACGCCAACCAGGGCACCTACACCGTCCGTCTGACGGTGGGCCTGGAGACCACCACCACCACGATCCAGGTCTTCAACCCGGCGCTGCTGATCGGCGGCGTGACGGGCGACAACAACCGCAGCCTGGGCATCAACATGGCCATCCAGGATGGCCTGCGCTTCCTGTGGACGGAGCAGGTCGATCGCCAATCCAACTGGCCGGCCAGCACGACCACCAGCTGGAACAACTCCGGCTTCGACTACGCCGACACCTCGCTGGTGGTGCTGGCCTTCGAGAACCAGGGCTACAAGATCACCGCCAACGTGGCGCCGACGGGCATCTTCGAGAAGTACATCGTCCGCCGCGGGCTCAACTTCGTGCTCAGCAGCCTCGGCGAGGTGACCCTGGGCATCACGCCAGGCGGCAACAACCCCTGCGTGGGCGTGCCGGCAGCCACCTTCAGCGATTGCGTGGGCTTCGCGCCGCCGCAGGACACGGGTTACACCACGGCCGTGGCCATCCTGGGCCTGGCTGGCAGCGGTGCGCTGGCGCAGGTCAACAACGAGGTCGCCGGCCCGACCAACGGCAAGACCTACGGGGAAATCCTGCAGCGCATGGTCAACGCCCTGGCATGGGGCCAGAACGACGCCGGCGGCACGGGCCGCGGTGGCTGGGACTACAACTTCAACAACGAATTCCGCGCCGACGGCTCCACCATCGGCTGGGACGTTCTGGCCCTGCTGGACGCCTCGGCGGCCGGCGTGGTGGTGCCCACCTGGGTGGTCGACGAGTTCAAGCAGCTCATCAACACCGGCGGCATCCTGAACGATGACGGTTCTTTCGACTACACCGCCGACGGTTCCTCCGCTGGCTACAGCAACCCGGGTCCGCAGAAGGCGGGTATTGGCCTGCAGGCGCTGTTCCTGATGGGCGAGACCTCCGGTGCGCGTGTCAACGCCGTGCGCGCCAACATCAGCAGCTGGTGGAACGGCTCCGTTGGTGGCATCGGCCCGAACGACTGGGGTTGCTTCATGCCGGTCGCGCCCTTCTACCCCGATGATTCGAACAAGGGTTGCGCGTATTCGATGTTCAACAACTTCAAGGGCCTGAAGCTGCAGAACATCGTGACCCTGCCGAACGTCACGCGCCCTGCCGGCCCGGGCACGCAGCCGGCCGGTGACTGGTATGCCGACTACCAGGACTTCCTGGTGACGACCCAGGTCAGCCCCACCAGCACGGGCGGCGGCAACTGGCTCATGGGTTTCTCCTGCTGCTCCAACGGCAACGCGCTGACGACGGCGATCGCCGAGCTGATCCTGTCGCCGGTGGCCCTGGTGGCGCCGGACCCGGTGCTGTTCTCGACCGTGGGCCTGAGCCCGCTGACGGCCACCAACCCGGTGGGCACGAGCCACACGGTGACGGCCTTCGCGCAGGCGGCCAACAACGCGCCGGTGCCGGGCGTGACGATCACCTTCCGCGTGCTCTCGGGCCCCAACGCCGGCAAGAACGGCACGGGCACGACGGGTGCGGACGGCAAGACGAGCTTCACCTACACCGACACGGCCGGCCCGGGCACGGACACCATCCAGGCCTTCATCGGCACGACGCTGAGTTCGAACCAGGTGCTGAAGATCTGGGGCATCGCCTGCGACGTGAACAACGACGGCGTGGTGAGCCCGGCCGACCTCCGCCAGCTGCGCACGCGTCTGAACACGGTGTCCACCGGCCCGACCGATCCGTATGACCCGAACCGAGACGGCATCGTCAACGTGGCTGACATGCGTTATTGCCAGCTTCGTCAGACGGCGACCACACCCTGAACCTGGTTTGAATCCATCCACCCGGGAGTGTCCCTCCCGGCCACCACTTGAATCCTGTTGAGTAGGGAGTTCTGAAATGAGCATCATCAATCTGAAGCGCGGGTCCCTTGCGGCCATCGCCCTGGCGGCTTCTGCATTCCTGGCGCCGGTGCAGGCGGCACCGGTCATCAGCGTGAATCTCTCGACGTCCAACATCCAGCAAGGCGGTGTTCTGGGCGTCGACATCAACGTGTCGGGCCTGACCGAGGCGCTGGGAGGCTTCGAGTTCACGCTGAACTTCAACGGCGCGCTGATGTCGTTCAGCAGCCTGTTGAGCGATCCGGACACGAAGATGGGTGACGGATCGAACCCCGCGTTCCACTTCGGCACCGGTCCCTCGGGCAGTTCGGTCAACTTCGGTGTCTTGGCGGGCTTCGTCCTCCCGGCCGACGAAGCGACGCTGGCCGGCATCCAGGGCCCCGGCTTCACGATGGGCCGCGTCGAGTTGAATGCCAACAACCTGGGCACGGCCTCGTTCAGCATCTCGGGTTTCTCGTTGTCGGACTACGACGGCGCCACGATCGCCGACGTGACGGCCCGGGGGGCTGAGGTCTGCATCAGCTTGGACGGCCAAACGCCGTGCGGTACCGCCGTGCCCGAGCCGACGTCGGTGCTGCTGGCCGCCATCGCGCTGGGTGGCCTGGCGCTCACGCGCCGTCGCCAGAAGACGGCCTGAAGCTCGCGAACTTCACCTGCCAACAACGAAGGCGCCGCTCGCGGCGCCTTTTTTCTTGGCTGACGGAGAAGCGACCCCCCGGAATCAGGGGTGCGTCATTTATCGCCGAAAGTGTCATCTTTCTTTACGTTCGGGCCGGCCCAAAGTTGTGCCTCGCCACTAAGTGCTTGCCGCCGATATCGATTCCCGAACTGGTACGTCACTTGCGCCGCTTCGGGTGCAAGTTGCGTTGTCCACCTTGCGCCCGTTGGCTCGTGCACTCGCGGGATGTCTCCGCTGGTGCCGGCGCGCTACGGTCGCGGTGGTTTCAGTCAGTCAATCGGGAGGCATAGCGATGCTGAATCGGTCCACGGGATCCGTAAGCGGCGAACCCAGCGGGTACGTCGACAAGTTCTTCTGCTTCGGCAGAAGCCTGGTGAAGAACTCCGCGCTGGCGCTGGTCGCCTCCGCAGCCCTGGTGTCCGGCGCCTCCGCCGAGACCCTGCTGATGCCCTCGCGCGATGCGCGCACCACCGCGCCCGTCGTGGTGTGGGGTGTTCACACCCAACCTGCGGGCACGCCCTGCGCCCTGACCTTCGGCGACGAAGCCACCACCGGCCTGCCGCCTTTCAACTGCACCGGTGTCGATCGTTCGTACATCGCCCAGGCACACACCTACCCGGGCCAAGGCACCTACACGGCGCGCCTGACCGTCGGCCTTGAGACCACCACCACCACGATCCAGGTCTTCGACCCGGCATTGCTCATCGGTGGCGCGGCTGGCGACAACAACCGCAGCCTGGGCATCAACATGGCCATCCAGGATGGCCTGCGCTACCTCTGGACGACGCAGATCAACCGCGCTGCCAACTTCCCGGCCGGCACCACGACGAACTGGAACGGCGGCTTGGGTTTCCCCCAGGCCGAGACATCGCTGGCGGTCCTGGCCTTCGAGAACCAAGGCTACAAGATCACCGCTGGCGTGGCGCCGACGGGCATCTACGAGAAGTACATCGTCCGCCGGGGCCTGAACTACATCATCGCGAACCTCAGCGTGCAGACCCTGGGCCTCACGCCGGCGGGCAACAACCCCTGCGTGGGCGTTCCGGCCGCGACCTTCGCCGACTGCAGGGGCCTGATGCCCACCGACGCCAGCGACCGCGGCTACACCACTGCGCTGGCGATTCTGGGCTTGGCCGGCAGCGGTGCCCTCACCCAGGTGAACACCGAGGTGGCCGGCGTCACGAACGGCATGACCTACGGCGAGATCCTGCAACGCACGGTCAATACCCTGGCCTGGGGGCAGAACGACAGCGGCAACGGCCGCGGTGGCTGGGACTACGGTTTCAACTCCACCCGCGGTGACGGCTCCACCCTCGGCTGGGACATCCTGGCCCTGGCCGATGCCAACGCGGCCGGCATGGTCGTGCCGGCCTGGACCATCTCGGAGCTCAATGTCCTGATGAGCGTGCCCGGCGGTGGCATGCTGAACAGCGACGGCACCTGGGACTACGTGGCCAATGGCGCCCTCAGCAACAGCAGCGTCGGCCCGGCCAAGAACGGCATTGGCCTGCAGGGCCTGTTTCTCGTCGGCGAAACCACCGGCGCCCGTGTCACCGCAGTCACGAACGCCATCAACAGCTGGTGGAACGGCGGTCCTGGTATTGGCGGCGACTCCTGGGGATGCGGTGGCGCCGCCACCGTCAACAAGGGTTGTGCCTACACGATGTTCAACAACTTCAAGGGCTTGAAGCTGCAGAACATCGCCACGCTTCCGGGCGTCACGCGGCCCGCCGGCCCCGGCGCCCAGCCGGCAGGCGACTGGTATGCGGACTATGAAGACTGGCTGGTGGCCAACCAGTCCAACCCGGGCACCACGGCCGGCGGAAACTGGTCCACGATGAGCTTCTCGTCCATCCGGAACAGCGGGCCCGCCAACGCGGCCATCGCCGAGCTGATCCTGGCGCCAGTGACCCTGGTGGCGCCGGACCCGGTGCTGTTCTCCACCGTCGGCCTGAGCCCCTTCAGCGCCACCAACCCGGTGGGCGGCACGCATACCGTGACCGCCATCGCACAGGCCGCCAACAATGCGCCGATCGCGGGCGTGACGATCAACTTCCGGGTCGTCAATGGTCCCAACACCGGCAAGACCGGTAGCGGCAACACCGCTGCGGACGGCAAGACCAGTTTCACCTACACCGACACCGCGGGTCCCGGCACGGACACTATCCAGGCCTTTATCGGTGCGACCATCAGTTCCAACCAGGTGCTCGCCACCTGGGGCCTGGCCTGCGACCTCAACAACGACGGCAAGGTCAGCCCGGCCGACCTGCTGCTCATCCGCGGCCGGCTGAACACCGTGGCCACGGGTCCGACGGATCCGTATGACCCGAACAGGGATGGCTTGGTGAACGTGGCCGACATGCGCTACTGCCAACTGCGCCAGACGGCGACCACGCCCTGATCCGTGCGGAGAGGGGGCCTGACGAAGCCAGGCCCTTCCCCGTTCGGACGGGCGGAGCGACAGAAGAACGAAAACGGGCCGGTCAACGGCCCGTTTGTTTTCAGGGTTGGCCTGGCGGGTGCCAACGTCCCGGGTCGGTGGGGGTCGACGACTGCGCCGCCGACGCCTGCTCTGCGGCCGTGGGCGGCTTCATCGGCGCATTTCTGGCGCCGAGCTTGTTCAACGCTGCGGCTGACTCTGCCGACCCGTCCGAGAGATCACGAGGAGGCCCTGCATCCGGCTGCGTGCCGGCGGGGCGGTTCATCGCTTGCGGCACGGCCGGCTCCTGGCGCAGGTCGACCAATGCGCCGCCGCCGCGCGGGCCGATGACGGCGCCGCTGCCTGACACCTCCAGCAACACCAGATTGCCTTCCAGGACGTCGCCGACCTTGAAGGTGCGCGCGGGCTGACCATCGACCTGGATCAGGGCCATGCCCTGTTGCCCGTTCGATGCCATGCCGACGAGGCGGAATCGCGCCGCTGCAGCGTTGGCACTTGCGGGCTGCGAACCGGCCTGCGATGCGCTGGAGGGAGAGGCGCCGATCGGCGCCGACGGAGTGGGCCCCACAGGCGCGGGTGTCGGCACGGAGTCGCGCTGCGGCGCATCCGGTGCGTCCATCCACCACCAGGCGGCGACCACGGCCGGTGCGATCAGGGCACAAGCAGCGGCCAGCGAAAGGATTCGAGGCTTCATCGCGCGATTATCGACACCAGCACCGTCCCGGCAGGAGCATCACGGGCCTGGCGATGCGGATTGCAGCGCGGTGCCGCCAAGCCCGCGTCGTCCGTCGCATCAACTTGACTCATGCCCTGGTGGGCACCGGAACGCAGGCACGGCGGCTGCCGTGGGTGATCTCAGCTGCCCGCCGGGCGCCAACGCCCATCGTCCACCGGAGCCGGTGGCGCGACGGGCGGCCTCTGGGCCTCAGACGCGATGGGTGGCCGCAGGGGCGGATGCTTCGCACCTGCCTTTTTGAGGGCTTCCTTGGCCTGGGCCGACCCATCGGCCAGTGGCGCTGGCGGGCCCGCTGGCACCGGGGCTGGGCGCACCCCCGCAGCACTCGCTTCGGGAGACAGTTCGATCGTCACCCCGGGCCCTCCGTCACGCAGCCCCAACACCACGCTGCGCGCCGCCACTTCACGCAGCACCCAATCGCCCTCGACCATTTCGCCCACGCGCACCGGGCGCGCCGGCTGGCCATCCACGCTGATGAAGGCACGGCTTTCACCGACACCGCTCATCAACCCCGTCAGCTTGAAGCGGGCGGCGATGGCCGCTGCTGCATCGCTCGCGGCAGAAGCTGCCGCCTGGCTGGCCGGCGGGTTCACCACGCCGGCCTGCGGAGCGCCGGTGACCGCACTGCCCGGGGCGCTCGGTCCCGTGTCCCTCAGCATCCAGGCGCCCGCCGCTGCCGCCGCCACGGCGGCGCCCAGCCACCACCCGCGATTTCCCACTGCCACTGTCATTTCTCCGCGTCTGCCTTTCGGCTGCCGGCGGCTAAGAGGCTGTCCAGCCCTTGATCTCGGCCACCGGCACGATGGTCGTTTCGGTATAGGGCTCGAATGGTG
>JAEUPH010000250.1 GCA_016790395.1 Rubrivivax sp.
CCGCGGGCCGATGCCGCATTCGCGCGCGGCGACTACACCGCATCGCTGCAGGCCCTGGCCGCGCTGAAGGCGCCCGTCGATGCCTTCTTCGACGGCGTCATGGTCAACGCCGAAGACCCCGCGCTGCGTCGCAACCGCCTGGCCCTGCTCTTGCAACTGCACGGCGCCATGAACCGCGTCGCCGATCTTTCCCGCCTCGCCACCTGAACCCGGAGGCCGGCCATGTACACCACCCCGCTCGTCATCCTCGGCCGCGACGGCATCCTCAACGAGTTCCGCGAGGGCCATGTCACCGCGCCCGACGAGTGGGTGCCGGTGGACGGTGCGCTGGAGGCGGTGGCGCGCCTGCACCAGGCGGCCTACCACGTGGTGGTGGCCACCAACCAGAGCGGCATCGGCCGCGGCATGATCGACATGGCCGCCGTGAACGCCGTGCACGCCCGCATGCACGAGATGCTGCAGGCCCAGGGCGGCCGCGTCGATGCCGTGTTCTTCTGTCCGCACACGCCGGAGGACAACTGCGACTGCCGCAAGCCCAAGCCGGGCCTGCTGCTGGAGATCGGCCGCCGCTACGGCGTGGACCTGTCGGCCGTGCCCGTCGTGGGTGACACGCTGCGCGACCTGCAGGCCGCCCACGAAGCCGGCTGCGAGCCGCACCTGGTGCTCAGCGGCCGCGCCCGCGGGCTGGAGGGCGACGCCCTGCAGCAACTGCTGGCGCAGGTGCCCCAGGCGCGCGTGCACGCCGATCTCAACGCCTTCGTCGACTTCCTGCTGGCGCGCGCCGACATCGCCGACTCGGGCGCCGGGGGACTGAACTGATGCGCCTCGTCTGGGCCCTCCGCTCGCTGCTCTTCGTGCTGTGGCTGACGGCCACGGTGATCCCCTGGGCCCTGATGGCGCTGGTGCTGTCCCTCTTCCTGCGCGGCCAGAAGCTCTACTGGCCGACGATGTTCTGGCTGAAGATCGCCATCTGGGGCTGCAAGGTCATCACCGGCGTGAAGTACCGCGTGCACGGCATGGAGAACCTGCCCACCGCCGCGCAGAACACTTCGGCGGTGGTGCTGGCGGCCAAGCACCAGAGCACCTGGGAGACCTTCGCGCTGCCCGGCTTCATGCCCCACCCGCTGGCCTACGTGTTCAAGCGCGAGCTGCTGATGGTGCCCTTCTTCGGCTGGGCCATGGGCCGGCTTGACATGATCCACATCGACCGCAGCAAGCGCGCCGAGGCGTGGAACAAGGTTGCGCAGCAGGGCAGGCGGCTCGCCGCGTTGGGCGTGTGGGTGATCATGTTCCCCGAGGGCACGCGCATCCCGCGGGGCAAGGCCGGCAGCTACAAGAACGGCGCGGCGCGCCTGGCCATCGAGACCGGCGTGCCCATCGTGCCCATCGCGCACAACGCGGCGCGCTGCTGGCCACGCAAGAGTTTTCTGCTGCGGCCCGGCGTCGTCGACGTGGTCATCGGCAAGCCGATTCCCTCGGTCGGCCGAGAGGCCGATGAGCTGATGCGCGAGGTCCAGACCTGGATCGAGGCGCGCATGCGCGAGCTCGACCCCGAGGCCTACGGCCTGGCCTGAATCGGCTCGGCGACAATCGCCGCCCATGCCGCCGCAGCCGATCGGACCCCAGCTCTCGCTGTTCGACGACTGGCTGCCTGC
>JAEUPH010000251.1 GCA_016790395.1 Rubrivivax sp.
CTGGGCATCCACACCGGCCGCGTGCTGCTGGGCGCGGGCGTGGACGCCGAGCACGGCATCCGCGGCATGACGGTGAACATCGCCGCCCGCCTGGAGCAGGCAGCCGCCCCGGGCACGCTGCTCATCAGCCACGACACCTGGCGCCAGGTGGAGGGCCTCTTCGACTGCGAAGCACTGCCCCCGCTGCAGGTGAAGGGCCGCGACGAGCCGCTGGCCGCCTGGCGCGTGCTGGCAGCGCGGCCGCCCGGCCAGGCCGAGCGCCGGCGCGGCATCGACGGCGTGGCCAGCCCCTTCACCGGCCGCGCGGCCGAACTGGCGCGGCTGCTCGCCGCCTGGGCCACCGCCGCGGCGTCGCCGCAGCCCCAGGCGCTGCTGGTGCTGGCCGACGCAGGCCTGGGCAAGAGCCGCCTGGCCGCCGAGTTCCTGCAGCATGTGGCGGCGCTGGACCAGCGTCCGGCGCTGCTGCTGCAGGCCCGCGCGCAGCCGGGCCAGCAGCTGCAGCCCTACCGCCTGCTGCGCGACCTGCTGGCACGCTGGCTGGCCATCTCCGACAGCGACGACGCCGACACCGCCCGCGCGCGCTTCGAGCAGGGCCTGAGGCCCTGGCTCGGTGAAGGCGACGAGGCGCTGGCCGCCGTGCACCGCCTGGGCGCGCTGCTGGGCCTGGACCACGCCAGCAGCCCCTGGGTGGCGGGCGCCGACGCGCGGCTGCTGCGCGACTGGGGCCTGCAGGCCTTCGAGGCGGTGCTGGCCGCCGTGGCCGAGCGCCAGGCCGGCCCGCTGCTGCTGGTGGCCGACGACCTGCACTGGGCCGACGCGGCCTCGGTGCAGGCCCTGGAGCGGCTGCTGCCGGGCGGCGCGGGCCGGCCGCTGCCGCTGCTGCTGCTGGGCCTGGCGCGGCCACATGCCGTGGAAGAGCATGCGGCGCTGGCGGCCTCGGCCGCGGCCTGGACGACGCTGGCGCTGGCACCCCTGTCGCCCGCCGACGGCACGGCGCTGGTGGCCACGCTGCTGCAGCGCCTGCAGCCGCTGCCCGATCGTCTGGCCGAAGAACTGGCCGCGCGCGCCGCCGGCAACCCCTACTACCTGGAAGAGCTGGTGAAGATGCTGCTCGACCAGGGCGTGATCGAGCCTGCATCGGCCGGCGAAGCAGGCGCCTGGCGCTTCCACGCCGACAGGCTGCGGTTGGCCGAACTGCCGCCCACGCTGGCCGGCGTGCTGCAGTCGCGGCTGGACGCGCTGCCACCGCTGGCCCGCCGCGCGCTGCAGCAGGCCAGCATCATCGGCCCGGTGTTCTGGGACGACGCGCTGGCCCGGCTGGATGCCGGCGCCCCGGGCGCGTTGCCCGAGCTGGAGCACAAGGCCCTGGTGCAGCGAAGGCCGCTCAGCGCCTTCGAAGGCACGGTGGAGGAGCAGTTCGCGCACCAGCTGCTGCAGCAGGTGAGCTACGACACCGTGCTCAAGCGCGATCGCCAGGCCGGCCATGCCGCCGCCGCGCGCTGGCTGGCCCAGCGCGGGCGCAGCGCCGAGCACCTGGCCGGCACGGCACGCCATTTCCTGCTCGCCGGCGAGCGCGAGGAAGCGGCGGCCTGGTTCCTGCGCGCCTCGCTGCACGCCTCGCAGCGCTTCGACAACGCCACGGCGCTGGCCCTCATCGACCAGGGCCTGCAGGCGGTACCGCCGGCCGGCGAGGTCGCGGCGCGGCTGCGCTGGCCCCTGCACTACCAGCAGATGCTGCTGGCCGACCGCCTGGGCGACCGGGCACTTCAGGAAGGCGCCGTGCGCGGCCTGGAGGCGCTGGCCGGGCAGGCCGCGGCGGTGCAGGCCGCGGGCACGCCGCTGCCGCCCCTGGACACCGACCAGCCTCACAACGTCGCGCTGCTGGGCCCCGAAGCCTGGCCTTCGGCGGCGCTGTACGCACGCGGCCAGCTGGCGATGCGGCTGGACCGCTTCGACGAGGCGCGCGCGCTGCTGGAACGCGCCATCGCCGGTGCCGAAGCCGCCGGCCAGCGCGTCGTGGCGGCCGAGGCCTGCAACCTGGCCTCGGCGCTGGTGCGCGTGACCGGCGACGCGGCGGCGCTGCGCGACCATGTCGCCCGCGGCCTGACGCATGCGCGCGCGCTCGGCCATCGCAGCGCCGAGCTGCGCCTGCTCACCAACCTCGCGACACTGGACTATGCCGAGCGACGCCACGCCGTGGCCCGGCGTGCCATGGCGGCGCTGCTGCCGCTGGCGCGCGAGCTGAACCAGGGCCTGCTGGAACTGGTGCTGACGGTCAACCTCACCGGCTGCGACATCGAGCTCGCACGCCCCGACGAGGTGCTGGCACTCGCACCCCAGGCCCTGCGCCTGGCCGAGCGCATCGGCGAGCGCATGCACGGTGCGGCCGCACGGCTCAATCTGGCCGAAGCTCTGCACATGCACCGGCGGCTGGAGGAAGCGGCCGAGCAGGCGAACCTGGCGCTGCGCGTGTTCCGCGAGAGCCATTCGGCGCTCTACGAGACCTTCGCCGAGCACAACCTGGCGGAGATCGAGAACGACCTCGGCCGTCACGCGCTGGCCGCGCAGCGCCACGCCGAGGCCGCACGCCGCTTCGCGGAGCTGGGCCAGCCCGGCATGGTGGCCGACGCGCACGCGCGGCGGGCCGCGTCGCTGCTGGCGCTGGGCGATGCGGCCGGCGCGCGTGCTGCGCTGGCGCCGGTGGTGGACGAAGACCTCGAAGGCGGCCTCGACGAGCTGGCGCTGGGCACGCTCTGGGAGGTGCAGCGCGTGCTCACGGCCTGCGGCGACGCGGCCGCCGCACGCTGGCGGGACCACGGCGCGGTGGCGCTGAAGCAGTACCTGTCGCACTTCGACGACCCCGAGGATGCGCGCCGCTTCCTGCAGGACCACGAGGAAGCGGCGGCCATCGCCGCCGCGGCGGGACTGGCCTGAAGTTCAGGGCCGCGTGGCGCCGCCGACGAAGTCCAGGACTGCCTCCACCACGCCCGGAGCCAGCGGCAGCGAGGGGTCGGCATAGGTGGCCACGTTGGCGCGCAGGTCCTCGCCGGCCACCGCCTTGAGCACGTGGTTCACGCCGGGCAACAGCACCAGGCGGGCCTGCGGCAGGGCCCGCTGCAGTGCGCGCGCGTCGACCTCCTGCACCTGCAGGTCGCGCTGGCCCTGCAGGACCAGCACCGGCCGCTTCACGGCAGCCACCAGGCGCTGCGGGTCGTGCGAAAAGGCGTCGATGAGGAAGCCCTGCAGCGACGGGTTGAACAGGCCCTGCAGCGCAGGATGCAGGCCCGAGACCTCGACGCGGCGGCCCTGTTCCAGTGCGGCGATGGCCGCCAGCGCGGGGGCCAGCAACGGGGCATTGGCGGGATTGGCCTTCAGCTGCGCCCGCAGCACCTCGCCCAGGGGCCGGCCGGGCGTGGCCACCAGCAGCAGGCCGCAGAGATCGGGCACGCGCGCCGCCGCCAGCAGCGCCACCACGCCGCCTTCGCTGTGCCCCAGCAGCCAGGTGCAGCGCAGGCCGCTGCGCTGGCGCAGCAGCCCCGCCCAGGCACGCACGTCTTCGGCGTAGTCGCCCAGCGTGACGGCGTTGGCGTCGGGCACGGCGGCGGCGCTGGCGAAGAGGCCGCGCTTGTCGAAGCGCAGCACGGCGATGCCCTGCGCCGAAAGCGCCTCGGCCAGCAGCCGGTAGCTCGAGGCCTTCAGGCCCAGCGGGCCGTTGCCGTCGCGGTCGGTGGGGCCCGAGCCGGGGATCACCAGCACCGCGGCTCGTGGCTCGGCAGGCAGCAGCAGCGTGCCCTTGAGCGGGCCCTGGGGGCCGGCGACTTCGACGAAGCTCTCGGACGGCGGCGCCGCGGGCGCGAGCGTGGCGGCCAGGGTCAGCCACAACGCGCAGGCGACGCGGCGCGACCGGGTGACGTGCGTCGCTCTCATGGCCGGGGAGTGTGCCACCGAGGCCGCGACGGGCCCTTATGTGTTCCTGATGCCCACGCCGCGACGCTTTCGGCTTCGCAAACCCCGCCGTCACCCGATGCCCCTTGCCCCTTCACGCCAAGGCCTCGCTGCGCTCACCCTGGGCGCCGTCGGTGTCGTCTACGGCGACATCGGCACCAGCCCGCTCTACACCGTCAAGGAGATCTTCGGCCCCGCCACCGGCGTGCCGCTGGACGCACAGCACCTCGTGGGCGCGGTGTCGGTGATCTTCTGGGCGCTGATGCTGGTCGTCACGCTCAAGTACGTGGGCCTGATCCTGCGCGCCGACAACCACGGCGAAGGCGGCGGCCTGGCACTCACCGCGCTGGCGGCGCGCGCCGTCGGCGAGCGGCCCCGCCTAAAGCACGCGCTGCTGATCCTGGGCGTGGCCGGCGCCACCCTCTTCTACGGCGACAGCGTCATCACGCCGGCGATCTCGGTGCTGGGCGCGCTGGAGGGGCTGGAGGTCATGACGCCGGCCTTCAAGCCCTATGTGGTGCCGGCCACGGTGGCCATCCTGGTCGGCCTGTTCCTCGTGCAGCGCCACGGCACGGCGCGCGTGGGCCGCTTCTTCGGGCCGGTGATCGTGCTGTGGTTCGGCACGCTGGCGGCCATCGGCGTGGTGCACATCCTGCGCGAGCCCGGCATCCTGGCGGCGCTGAACCCGCTGGAGGCCTGGCGCTTCACCGCGGAGCGCGGCCCGAAGCTGTGGGTGACCATGGGCGCGGTGGTGCTGGCCATCACCGGCGCCGAGGCGCTGTACGCCGACATGGGCCACTTCGGGCGCCAGCCCATCCGCCTCGCCTGGCTGGGCCTGGTGTTCCCGGCGCTGGCGCTGAACTACCTGGGCCAGGGCGCGCTGCTGATGCACAACCCGAAGGCCATCGAGAACCCCTTCTACCGGCTGTTCCCGGACAGCGCGCTGCTGCCCGCGCTGGTGCTGGCCACGCTGGCCGCCATCATCGCGTCGCAGGCCGTGATCTCGGGCGCCTACTCGATGACGCGCCAGGCCATCCAGCTCGGCTTCCTGCCGCGCATGACGGTGCAGTTCACCTCGGCGCGCGAGGCCGGCCAGATCTACATGCCGGGCGTGAACTGGCTGCTGCTGGCGGGCGTGCTGGGCGCCACGCTGGGTTTCGGCAGTTCGTCGGCGCTGGCCGGGGCCTACGGCATCGCGGTCACGCTGACCATGGCCATCACCACGCTGCTGACCTGGTTCGTGGTGCGCGAGGGCTGGAAGCTGCCCTGGGCGGTGGCCACCGGCGCCACCGCGTTCTTCCTGTCGCTGGACCTGCTGTTGTTCGCCGGCAGCGCGGTGAAGCTCCTCGACGGGGGCTGGTTCCCGCTGGCGCTGGGCGCCGTGCTCTTCGTGCTGATGACCACCTGGGCCGCCGGCCGGCGCCGGCTGCTCGAGCGCATCCGCAGCGAGGGCGTGGCGCTGGAGACCTTCGTGCAGACCCTGCAGCCGCAGGAACTCCGGCGCGCCGAACGCACCGCCATCTACCCGGTGGCCGATGCGACCACGGTACCGCAGGCGCTGCTGCACAACCTGAAGCACAACCAGGTGCTGCACGAGCACAACATCGTGCTCACCGTGCTTTTCGAAGGCCAGCCCTGGGTGCCGATGAACCGCCGCACCGAGGTGCGGAGCCTGGATCACGGCTTCTGGCGCGTGACGCTGCGCTTCGGCTTCATGCAGACGCCCGACGTGCCGCAGGCACTGTCGCTGGCCGCCGCGCAAGGCCTGTGCGCGCCGCTGGCCGCCTGCTCCTACTTCCTGAGCCGCGAGACCGTGGTGCCGGCACCAGGCCGTGGCCCGGCCCACTGGCGCACCCGGCTTTTCGCGGCGCTGAGCCGCAATGCCGGCGGTGTCGTGCCCTTCTTCCGACTGCCCGACAACGGCGTGGTGGAGCTCGGCACGCGCGTGCAGGTCTAGGAGCCCGGCTGGGCCTCGGCGCGCCGCGCGATGGCCTGCGCCAGCCCGGGGAAGATGAAGGCATGCGCGGGCGCCAGCGCGTGCCAGTACACCAGGCCCTTCACGCCCGCCGGGTGGAAGGACGCCGTGATGACCACGCGGCTGGTCTGCTCGCCCTGCGGCTGCACTTCGAAGGTCAGTGCGGCCGAGCCCGGCATCTTCATCTCCGCCAGCAACGTGAGGCGGCGGCCGCGCTCGTAGGAGACGACGCGCCAGAAGTCGACCACGTCGCCCAGGTGAAGTTCGGCGGGGTCGCGGCGCCCACGCTGCAGGCCGCTGCCGCCCACCAGTTCGTCCAGCTTTGCGCGCACGGCCCACAGCGCGTCCAGGTAGTAGTAGCCGTTGGGACCGCCGATGGCCTCCACCACGCGCCACAGCGCCGCTGCCGGCGCGCGCGCATCGGCCTGCCCGCTCATGTGCTTGGCGTAGTAGGCCAGGTCAGCGCGGTTCTGGCGGTAGAGCATGGAGCCCTCGGCCCAGCGGCGGCCGCTGCCCTGGGGCGGCTCGGCCCCGGGCGGCGGTGCCAGGCCTTCGGACTCGTTCCAGTGCGCGCGCTCGGCGGCGAAGGCGGCCTGCGCGGCTTCCTGGTAGGGCGTGAGGCGGCGCGGCACCAGCGCGCGCAGCGCGGCATCGTCGGCCAGCACGTCGTGCTCCAGGCCGTCGATGAGCGCACGCGCCACATTGGCCGGCACGGCGGTGACGAGGTCCAGCCAGTAGGACGACAGCCGCGGCGTCAGCACGGGCAGCGGCACGATGATCGGGCGCTTGCCGACCAGGGCGCCGAACTGCTCCATCAGCTGCTTGTAGCTCAGCACTTCGGGGCCACCGGTGTCGTAGGTCCGCCCGGCGGCTTCCGGCTGCTGCGCCAGCGCCAGCAGGTCTTCCAGCACGTCGGCCAGCGCCACCGGCTGCGAGCGCGAATGCACCCAGCGCGGCGTCACCATGGCCGGCAGGTGGAAGACGAGATCGCGGATGATCTCGAAGGCCGCCGAGCCGGGGCCGATGATCACGCCGGCGCGAAGTTCGGTCACCGGCACCGGGCCCTGGCGCAGCAACTCGCCGGTCTCGCCGCGCGAGGCCAGGTGGGTGCTCGAGCGCCCCTTGGGCTGCAGGCCCCCCAGGTAGACGATGCGGCGCACGCCGGCCTGTGCCGCGGCGTCGCGGAAGTGCGCGGCCGCCGTGCGGTCCAGCGCCGGGAAGTCCTTGCCCGCGGCCATCGAATGCACGAGGTAGAAGGCCGTGTCCACGCCCTCCAGCGCGGCAGGCAGGGTCTCGGGCCGCAGGGCGTCGGCCGCCATCAGTTCCGCGCCGGGCCAGCCGCGCGCCTCCATGGCGTCCAGGCGCCGCGAGACGGCGCGCACGGCGTGGCCGCGTTCGGCGAGGAAGGGCACGAGGTGGCTGCCCACGTAACCGCTGGCGCCGAAGACCAGATACCGGGCTGGAGGAGACTGCATCGACCGATGCTAAGGCGAGCGTGCGGTGGCTTGCTCTGGATCAAGCGCATGCCCGGGCTGCCTGCGAGACATTCCGAGGGTCGGAAGCCGTACCCACCCGTCGCCGAGGAGATAGCACGTGAAACAACAACTGCCGCTGCAGGCTGCGCCCCCGCGCCGCACTGCGGCGCCCCTGAACCGCTGGCCCGCCCGGCTGGACCTGACGCAAAGCCTCACCGGCCTGGCGCTGGCCCTGTTCATGTGGGGCCACATGGCCTTCGTCTCCACCATCCTCATCAGCCGCGATGCGATGTGGACGGTGTCCCGCTTCTTCGAGGGCACGTTCTTCTTCGGCCGGCCCATCCCGGGCCTGGTGTCGCTGGTGGTGGCGGTGATCTTCGCGCTCTTCATCGTGCATGCCGCGCTGGCCTTGCGCAAGTTCCCCATCAACTGGCGCCAATGGCGCGAGATGCGCGAACACACGCGGGCGCTGAAGCACGACGACACCTCGCTGTGGGGCTGGCAGGTGGTCACCGGCTACGCGCTCTTCTTCCTGGCGCCGGCGCACCTGTTCGTGATGATGTCGCGGCCCGACCGCATCGGCCCCTTCGAGAGCGCCGACCGCATGTGGAGCGACCACTACTGGCCGCTGTACCTGCTGCTGCTCTTCGTGGTGGAGCTGCACGGCGGCATCGGCCTGTACCGGCTGGCCGTGAAGTGGGGCTGGTTCCAGGGCACCGACCCCATCGCCGCACGCAAGCGGCTGAAGACGCT
This sequence comes from Rubrivivax sp., assembly GCA_016790395.1. Taxonomy (GTDB): domain Bacteria; phylum Pseudomonadota; class Gammaproteobacteria; order Burkholderiales; family Burkholderiaceae_C; genus Rubrivivax. Next base: position 8,149 of record JAEUPH010000251.1, read on the forward strand.
GAAGTGGGCGCTGACGGCCTTCTTCCTGGCACTGGGCCTGGCCACGCTGGTGGCCTACGTGCGCATCGGCATCGAGCACGCCCCGCTGGCGGGCCAGCCCTACGTGCCGAGCCACCTGTCGAACCCGGGGGTGGCACGATGAAGATCGCCTACACCGACGTGCTGGTCATCGGCGGCGGCCTGGCTGGCTTGCGCGTGGCCATCGGCGCCAAGCGGCGCGGGCATGAGGCCGTGGTGCTGTCGCTGGTGCCGCCCAAGCGCTCGCACTCCGCGGCGGCGCAGGGCGGCATGCAGGCCTCGCTCGCCAACGGCGCGAAGTCGCGCGGCGACAACGAGGACGTGCACTTCGAGGACACCGTCAAGGGCAGCGACTGGGGGGCCGACCAGGAAGTGGTGCGCATGTTCGTGCACACCGCGCCCAAGGCCGTGCGCGAGCTGGCGGCCTGGGGCCTGCCCTGGAGCCGCGTCACCAAGGGCGACCGCGAGGTCATCATCAACGGCCAGAAGGTCACGCTGACCGAACGCGACGAGGCCCACGGCCTGGTGGCGCAGCGCGACTTCGGCGGCACCAAGAACTGGCGCACCTGCTACGTCAGCGACGGCACCGGCCACGCCATGCTGTTCACGGTGAGCGACCGCGCCATCGCCGAGTCGGTGCCGGTGCTGGAACGGCAGGAGGCCATCGCGCTGATCCACGACGGCGGCCGTTGCCATGGCGCCGTGGTGCGCGACCTCATCACCGGCGAGGTCTGGGCGCACATCGCCAAGGCCACGGTCATCGCCAGCGGCGGCGCCGGGCGCATCTACCGCCAGACCACCAATGCGGTGATCTGCGAAGGCATCGGCGCGGCCATCGCGCTGGAGACCGGCATCGCGGCCCTGGGCAACATGGAGGCGGTGCAGTTCCACCCCACGGGCATCTTCCCGGCCAACATCCTGGTCACCGAAGGCTGCCGCGGCGACGGCGGCCTGCTGAAGGACGTGGACGGCCACCGCTTCATGCCCGACTACGAGCCCGAGAAGAAGGAGCTGGCGTCGCGCGACGTGGTGTCGCGCCGCATGGAGACGCACATCCGCAAGGGCAAGGGCGCGCAGAGCCGCTTCGGCGAGCACCTGTGGCTGGACATCACGCTGCTGGGCCGTGCCCACATCGAGAAGAACCTGCGCGAGGTGAAGGACATCTGCGAGAGCTTCCTGGGCATCGACCCGGCCGAGAAGTGGATCGCCGTGCGCCCCGCGCAGCACTACACCATGGGCGGCGTGCGCACCGGCCCCACCGGCGAGAGCCCCACGCTCAAGGGCCTGTTCGCCGCGGGCGAAGCGGCCTGCTGGGACATGCACGGCTTCAACCGCCTGGGCGGCAACTCGGTGGCCGAGACCGTGGTGGCCGGCATGATCATCGGCGACTTCGTGGCCGACTTCTGCGACCAGGCCGCCAACGACACGCCAGTGCCCGTGGGCCTGGTGCGCGAGTTCGTCGCGCGCGAGCAGCGAGCGCTGGACCAGCTCATCCACGGCGGCGGCACCGAGGACGCCTCGGCGCTGCGGCTGGCGATGCAGAACATCATGACCGACAAGGTCGGCATCTTCCGCAGCGCCGACGAGCTGGCCGCCGCCGTGCGCGAACTGCAGGCGCTGCTGGAACGCAGCCGCCGCATCGGCCTGCGCAGCCACGAGCCCGGCGCCAACCCCGAGCTGGTGACGGCCTACCGCACGCAGAAGATGCTGAAGCTGGCGCTGTGCGTGGCGCAGGGCGCGGCCGTGCGCACCGAAAGCCGCGGCGCGCACTTCCGCGAGGATTTCCCGCGCCGCGACGATGCGCAGTGGCTCAAGCGCACCCTGGCCACCTGGAGCGACCCGCAGCAGACCCTGCCCACGCTGAACTACGAAGCGCTGGACGTCAAGCGCATGGAGCTGCCGCCCGGCTGGCGCGGCTACGGCAACAAGGACTACGTGGACCACGCCGACACGCCCGCGCGCGCTGCCGAGGTGGCGGCCGTGCGCGAGCGCATGAAAGGGGCTTCGCGCCAGGACGTGCAGCGCACGCTCATGCCCTTCGACCACCTGCTGCCCGAGCGCCTGCGCGGCCGCAATGAACGCATCGACGAGCCCCTCGGGGCCGCTGGAGAAGGCGCGTGAAGACCATCCCCATCATTCCCCTGCAGGCGGGCCTCTCCGCCCCGGCGCCGGCGGGCGCGCCCGCCGCGGTGTCGCGCAAGCTGCAGATCCGCGTGCTGCGCTGCAACCCCAAGCGGCCCGAGGTCGAGCCGCACTGGCAGACCTATGAACTCGACGATGCGCCCGGCCTCACGCTCTTCATCGCGCTGACCGAGATCCGCGAGAAGCTGGACCCGACGCTGCAGTTCGACTTCGTCTGCCGCGCCGGCATCTGCGGCAGCTGCGCCATGCTGGTCAACGGCCGGCCGCAGCTGGCCTGCCGCGTGCTCACCGCGCCGCTGGGCCCGGTGGTGACGCTGGCGCCGCTGCCGGTGTTCGAGCTGATCGGGGACCTCTCGGTCAATACCGGCAAGTGGATGCGCGGCATGAGCGAGCGCGTGCAGGCCTGGGTGCACTCTCAGGAAGGCGCGGAGCGCAGCCTGGACCGGCTGGAAGAGCGCATGGACCCGACGCTGGCCGAGCAGATCTACGAGCTGGACCGCTGCATCGAATGCGGCTGCTGCGTGGCCGCCTGCGGCACGGCGCGCATGCGCCCGGATTTCGTGGGCGCGGTGGGCCTGAACAAGATCGCGCGCTTCCGCCTGGACCCGCGCGACGAGCGCACCGACGAGGACTTCTACGAACTCGTGGGCAACGACGACGGCGTGTTCGGCTGCATGTCGCTGCTGGGCTGCCAGGACCTGTGCCCCAAGCAGCTGCCGCTGGCGACGCAGATCGCCTTCATCCGCCGAAAACTGGCAAGCATCGGCTGGGGCTGAACCCGCGCAAGCCGCCGCCGCGGCCGGGGCTCTGCCCGGCCGCCTGCGGCGCCCCCTGGAGGCGGAGCGCCGCAGGCGCTCCGGGGGTGCTCAGAATCTATAGCGCAGGGCCACGCTCAGCACGTTGACGCGGTAGGTCGGCGGCGTCTCGCCCAGCGCCAGCAGGTTGCCCACGGTGCCGGGGTTGATGCCGTCCCAGCGCCAGTCGGCGACATGCTGGTCCTCGTAGGCGTAGCGGCCGGTGAGCGACATCGTCTCGCTCATCTTCCAGGTGGCCGTGAGCTTGAAGCTGTCGCGCATGTTGCTGGCCATCGGGAACGGCGCCGCAGCCGGCGTGGGCAGCTGCAGGCTGTTGACCTGGGTCTGCTCGCGCGAACGGGCGAAGACGACGTCGCCGGCAAGTTCCAGCTTGCCGCCCAGGGCCACGTGGCGCACACCGGCGCCGGCCACCTGGGCGGAGTCGAGGATGCGCCCCTGCCAGTCGGCCCCGGCGAAGGCTTCGCTGCCGCGCTGGAAGGCGCGGCCCTGCTCGTCGTGCGCGAAGACGTACAGCTGCGTCTGTTCGCTCAGCGTCCAGCCCACTTCCACGCCGCCGCTGGCGCCGCGCGCGGCCTGCAGGCCGAGGGCCGACTGGGTGTAGTCGTCGTCGAAGGCGTCGAAGTGGACGGCCACGTTGAGGTTCTCGCCGATGGCCCAGTCCACGCGTGCGCCCACCGTGTTGCGGCTGCGGTTGGACAGGAAAGGCAGGCGCAGCAGCGGGTTCTGAGGCGCCGGGCCGTAGGTCACGGCGCCGTAGGGCGAGGCCGTGCGGTCGGCATGGGCCAGCCGCAGGCTGAGCCCCACCCCATCGAAGACCGTGGCACGGGCCTTGAGCCAGAAGGTGTCCTCGCTCGTCGTGGTGGCGGCCAGGTACGAGCGGATGCGTTCCTCGCCGTCGTAGCCGCCGGCCAGCGTGACGGCCTTCGTCAAGCGCCAGTCGGCATTGAGCTTCAGGCGCGTGCTCTTCACGCTGTAGGCCGGGTTCCGGCGCGCCGTGGGCGAGACGAAGAGGTCGGCCGCCACCGCGGGCCAGGCCAGCAGCGCCGGCGTGCGGTTGTCGCGCTCGCTGCGCGCCACGCTGGCGTTCACACGCAGGCCGGCGGCCGGCTGGGCCGTGAGCGCCACCCTGGCATCGAAGGTGTCGACCTTGCCGTTGAGCGCCGCAGCCGGCAGCGCGGCCGTCACCAGCGACGGGTTCAGCGTGGCGGCGACGAAGGCGCTGTCCTGCGTGCCGCGCCCCACCGAGACGTCGCCCGACAGGCGCATCTTCGGTGCCAGTTCGAACCCCCCGCTGGCCGACACCTGGTGGAACTCGTTGTCGGGCGCCAGCGCCATCTGGCCGCGGGTGGACCCCGCCACCACGGGCTGGAAGGGGTTGGCCCAGGTCACCGAGTCGGCGTTGTTGCGGAAGGTGGAGGCGTGGTAGGCCAGGCTGGCCTGCACCGTGCGGCTGGCGTAGGCGACGGCGGCCTCGATCTGGTCGGTGCTCTGGTCCACCGGCGCGGCCAGCAGGCTGCTGGTGGAGTAGAACGAGGCGCCCAGGCGCTGCGTGCCTTCGCGGACGTCGCGGCGGAACTTCAGGCTCGTGCTCCAGCCAGGCCCGGCCTGGAACGTGGCGCCAAGGTCCGTGCGCTTGCGGTCGACGCCCAGGTCGACGCTGTTCAGCGTGGACGCCGGCATGGCGCTGCTGCTGACCGCCGGGTAGCCCGCCGGCAGCGTCAGCACGCTGCCGCCGACGCCGATGAAGGGGGTGCGGCCAGCCCCCGCGATGCGGTGCGGCGTCTCGGCCAGGCCCAGGCTCAGACCCCAGCGGCCCTGCTGGCCCACGGCGGCATCGATGCGCCGCGCGTTCAGGCCCAGGTTCGTGGCCGTCACGTCGGCGGCGTAGCCCTCGTCGCTGCGCTGGCGCAGCGTGCCGCCCAGCACGACGAAGCTCTTCTTGTCGTTGAGGCCGGTGTAGTCACCGTAGCCGGGTCGCTCGCCGGTGACGAGGCCGACGCCGGCCTCGACCTCGCCGCTCAGGCCGGCCTTGGGATAGGGGCAGGACTCGCACTTCCATTGCGAGGGGTCGGCCGCTGCGGCCGAAGCCGCTGCCGACAGCACGCCGCAGGCGGCCAGGATCTTCAGGGGAAGGATGGCGTTCATGATGGACCGTTCCTGTTCAGCGCATCAGCTTGGCGCCGGCGGGGTGGTTGGACCCGTGCACCTGCGAGTGGCAGTTCGTGCAGCTGCCGGCGACGACGAAGATGGCACCGGTGCCGCCGTTGCCGGGCAGCGCCTGGCCGTTGCGGCCCACCGAGGGGTGGCCCGCGGCCGTGTGGCACTGCTGGCACAGCAGCGCGGGTGACTTGGTCAGCAGCGCCTGGCGCACCGAGCCGTGGGGCGTGTGGCAGTTGGCGCAGCTCTCGACCACCGGTGCGTGTTCCCACAGCTGCGGGCCGCGCTTGTCGGCGTGGCAGGAGAAGCAGGTCTGGTTCAGCGTGGCCTTCACCAGGCCGCCGGTGCCGGGGTTGCCGTGGGCGTTGTGGCAGTCGCTGCAGGCCATGCGGCCCTGGCGCACGGGGTGCGCGCTGGTCTTGTGGAACTCCGCGCGCTGCGCCTTGTGGCAGCCGTAGCAGACCTGGGCCTCGGTGGCCTTGGCCAGCACCGCGTCCTTCTCGACGTGCATCTTGTGGCAATCGGTGCAGGCCAGCTTGTTGACGTCGTGGGCGCCGGCATGCCAGGCGGTGCGGCTGCTGTTCTGGTGGCAGGCCAGGCACTGGCCATTGCGTTCTTCCAGCGGGCGGTCGCTGTCGGCCTTCAGGCTGTTGATGGTGGCCTTCTTGTTGCTGCCCTTGGCGGAGTGGCGGGCGCCGGGGCCGTGGCAGGCCTCGCACTGCAGGCCGCCGGGGCCGAAAGGCGCGCGGGCGTCGCGGCGGTGCGCGTGCTTGCCCTTGAAGAGGGCCGAGCCGGAGTACGTGGCGGTCTCGTCGTCGTGGCACTCCAGGCAGGTGTCGGCACCCTTTTCGCTGTAGGCCGTGAGAGGCGGCAACGTGGGGGCGGCGGCCTGGGCGAAGGCCCACGCGGGCCACACCAGGGCGACGAGGAGCAGCAGCCTGGAGAGCAGGGAGCGCGGCTTGTTCATGCGGATCTGCCTGT
>JAEUPH010000270.1 GCA_016790395.1 Rubrivivax sp.
AGGCCCACGCACAGGCTCAGCGCCATCAGCGTGATGCCGTTGATGGTGAAGCCGAACAGGTACATGAACAGGAAGGTCCCGATCAGCGCGATGGGCAGCGTCAGGCCCGTGATCACCGTGCTGCGCCAGCTGTTGAGGAACAGGAAGACGATGAGCACCGTGAGCGCCGCGCCTTCGATCAGCGTGCGCTGCACGTTGGCCACGCTGACGCGGATGGAACGCGAGTTGTCGCGGTTGATCTCGGTGCGGATGTGGGGCGGCGTGAGGCCCCGGCTCTCCTCGAGTGCGCGCCGCAGGCCGTCCACCACGGCGATCGTGTTCTCGCCCTGGCTCTTCTGCACGCTCAGCAGGACCGTGCGCTTGCCGTTGTACAGCGCCAGGCTTTCCTGCTCCTGCGGGCCGTCCACCACGTCGGCCACCTGCCACAGGCGCACCACGCTGCCGCCTGCCTTGCGCGCCACCACGATGTCGCGGAAGTCGCGCGGGGTCTTCAGTCGGGCGTTGAGCTGCACCACGCGGTCGGTCTCGCGCGCGCGCAGGTTGCCCAGCGGCTGCTCCTGGTTCTCGCTGCGCAGCGCCGCGGCCACCTGGTCGGTGCTGATGCCCAGGGCTTCCATCGCCGCGGGCTTGAGCTGGATGCTGACCTCGCGCGCGACGCCGCCGATGACGCTCACCGCGCCGACGCCGCGCACGTTCTCCAGGCGCTTCTGCAGCACCTGCGTGGCCCAGGTGGTGAGTTCCTGCGGACTCGTCTTCTCGTCGTTGGCCAGCACGGCGATGTTGAAGACAGGCTGGGCGGCGGGGTCGAAGCGCGAGATGCGCGGCTCCTTGACCTCGTCGCGAAGCAGGGGGCGGATGAGCGCCACCTTCTCGCGCACGTCGTCGGCGGCCTTGCGGCCATCGACGTCGAGGTTGAACTCGACGATGACCACCGCGGTGCCTTCGTAGCTGCGCGAGTACAGCGAGCTGATGCCGGCCACCGTGTTGACGGCCTCCTCCACCTTCTTCGTGACCTCGGCTTCGACGATCTCGGGGCTGGCGCCCGGGTAGTCCAGGCTGACGACCACGGTGGGGAAGTCGATGTTCGGGAACTGGTCCAGGCTCAGCCGCTGGTAGCTGAACAGGCCCAGCACGACGAAGGCCAGCATGGCCATGGTCGCCATCACGGGGTTGTGGATGGAGACGCGGGTGAACCACATGGCCGGTGTCCGGGCTTCAGTGCGTGGCGGCGCTGGCGGGCAGCTTCACCGGCGTGCCGGCGCGCAGGGCGCCGACGGTGCCGCGCAGCACGGGCGTGCCGGGTGCCAGTCCTTCGGTGATCTCCACCGCGGCTTCGTGGCGGCCGTCGATCAGCACCTCGCCGCGCAGCCCGGTGCTCACCGGTCGCGGCTGGGCACGGCCGTTCTCCACGGCCAGCACGTAGGGGCGGGCCTGGTCGACGCGCAGCGCCGACAGCGGCACCACCAGCGCAGAGCGCCGCTGCAGCTCGACGCTGGCGCGTGCGAACAGGCCCTGGCGCAGACCCGGCGTGGGCGCCAGCGACAGGTAGGCCAGCACCGAGCGGGTGCCGGTCTGCGCCGCCGGGTTGATGCGCGCCACCCGGGCCGGCACCGGGGCTGGCAGGCCGTCGATCTGCACCTGTGCCGTCTGGCCCACGCGCAGCGCCACCACGTCCTCGGGCGGCACGGCGGCTTCCAGCTCGATGCGCGAGAGGTCGACGATCTCCACCAGCCGGCCGTCGACGGGCACGCGTTCGCCCGGCTGCACCAGCCGCGCCGCCACCTGCCCGGCGATGGGCGCGCGGATCTCGGTGTCGGCCAGCGCCTTCTTCGCCAGCTCGGCGGCGGCGCGCGCGGCCTGCAGCGAAGCCTGGGCACCGGCGGTGCTGGCGGCCGAGGTCTCCAGCGCGTTGCGCGAGATGAAGCCTTGATCGACCAGCGCCTTGTTGTTGTCCAGGGTGCGGCGCGCGATGTCCAGCTGCGCCTGCGCGGCACCCGCCTGGTCTTCGGCCTGGCGCAGCCGCCACTGGTACTCGGTGGCGTCCAGGCGGCCGATCAACTGGCCGGCGGCCACGCGGTCGCCTTCGCGCACGGTGAGCGATTTCAGCTCGGCGGCCACCTTGGCCTTGACGATCGCGCTGTCGACGGCCTTCAGGCCGCCGGTGATGGCCAGCAGCGCTGCCAGCTCGCGGCTCTCGGCGCGTGCCACGTCGCCGCCGGCGAGTTCCACCGCGGGCGTCGGTGCCGATGCAGCGACGGCCGGTGCAGCGCCCGGCTTGCGGCCCATGAAAAAGCCGGCGCCGGCGCCCACGGCGACGACGAGCGCCACGATCACGCCGATGCGCCGCGAGCTCATGCGGACCTCACTTCCAGGCCGCGCAGCACCAGGTCCAAGTGGGTCCGCAGCATGCTCGCCGGGTCCATGTCCACGGCGCCGTGGATGGGGCAGGCACCGAGCGAGAACTGGCACAACGCCATGAAGATCATCGGCGACATCAGCGCGTGCGCAGCTTCATGCAGCGGCAAGGGACGGAACTCGCCGCGGTCGATGCCGCGCTGGATGCAGCCGCTGAACAGGCGGTCGGCGGGCACGATGACCTCGTCGTTGTAGAACTGCGCCAGCTCCGGGAAGTTGCGCACCTCGGCCAGCACCACCTTGTGGATGCCGGCGGCCGGTGTGCTGCCGAAGCGCTCCCACCAGGTCTGCATCAGCGTGGCCAGCAGCTCGGAGCTGCTGCCTTCGAACTGTTCCGCCAGTTCCACGCCTTCGGCGATCAGGCTGGCCAGCGTCTGCCGCACCACCGCCTTGAACAGCTCTTCCTTGCTGGGGAAGTACAGGTAGAGCGTGCCCTTGGAGACGCCAGCCCGCTGCGCCACCTCTTCGGATCGCGTGGCCGCGAAGCCCTTCTCGACGAAGAGCGCCAGTGCGGCATCCAGCAGTTCCTGCGGGCGGGCTTCCTTGCGGCGTTGTCGGGCGGGGGGGTCGGCCGCGTCGGCGGCAGGGAGTGCGGCGTTCATGAATTACTGACTAACTGGTCAGTAATTCTAGGCCCGCGGTCCAGGCCGGTCAACCGGGCCCGGCAGGGACGCTGGCTATGATCCGCCGCTTCGCCCCCTGGAGCCCCGCGCCTTGGACCCGATCCTGTTGCTCAAAGCCGCCATCATGGGGGTGGTGGAAGGGCTCACCGAGTTCCTGCCGGTGTCCTCCACCGGCCACCTGATCCTGGCCGGCGCGCTGCTGGACTTCAACGACGCGCGGGGCAAGCTGTTCGAGATCGTCATCCAGTCGGCCGCCATCCTGGCCGTGGTGTGGGAGTACCGGGCGCGGCTGGGCCGCGTGCTGGCCGGCGCGGGCCGCGACCCCGTGTCGCAGCGGTTGCTGCTGAACGTGTTCATCGCCTTTCTGCCGCTGGCGCTGCTGGGGGTGCTGTTCGGCAAGGTGCTCAAGGCGCACCTGTTCAACGCGCCCACGGTGGCCGTGACCTTCATCCTCGGGGCCTTCGTCATCCTTTGGGCCGAGCGGCGCCAGCACGCGGTGCGCGTGAAGAGCGTCGACGACATGACGCCGCTGGACGCGCTGAAGGTGGGCATCGCGCAGGCCTTCGCGCTGATCCCCGGCACCAGCCGCTCGGGCGCCACCATCATCGGCGGCATGCTCTTCGGGCTGAGCCGGCAGGTGGCCACCGAGTTCACCTTCTTCCTGGCCATCCCCACGCTGGGCATCGCGGGCCTGTACTCGCTCTACAAGGAACGCGCGCTGCTGTCGGTGGACGACCTGGGCATGTGGACGGTGGGCATGGTGGCCAGCTTCGTCTCGGCCTTCCTGTGCGTGCGCTGGCTGCTGCGCTACGTCTCCACGCACAGCTTCGTGCCCTTCGCCTGGTATCGCATCGCCTTCGGCGTGGTGGTGCTGGTCACCTGGTGGACCGGCACCGTGCAGTGGCACGGCTGATCAGGGGCGGCGGAAGAGCAGGTCCCACACGCCGTGGCCGAGTTGCAGGCCACGGTGCTCGAACTTGGTCAGCGGGCGCCAGTCGGGCCGTGGCGCGTAGCCGCTGCCGGCGGTGTTCACCAGCGCCGGCTCGGCCGTCAGCACGTCCAGCATCTGCACCGCGTAGTCTTCCCAGTCTGTGGCGCAGTGCAGGTAGCCGCCGGGCGCCAGCCGGCTGGCCAGCAGCGCCACCAGCGGTGGCTGGATGAGCCGGCGCTTGTGGTGCCGCTTCTTGTGCCAGGGGTCGGGGAACCAGACGTGGATGCCGGCCAGCGAAGCCGGCGCCACCATCTGTTCCAGCACCTCCACCGCGTCGTGCTGCAGGATGCGGAGGTTCGTGAGGCCGGCATCACCGATGCGCTTGAGCAGCGCGCCCACGCCCGGCAGGTGCACCTCGATGCCGATGAAGTCCGTGCCCGGCTGCGCGGCCGCCACCTGTGCGGTGGCGTCGCCCATGCCGAAGCCGATCTCCAGCACGCGCGGCGCGGCGCGCCCGAAGCGGGCGTCCCAGTCGGCCAGGCCGGGTTGGAAGGGCAGCACGAAATGCGGCCCCAGCTCGCGCAGCGCGCGCTCCTGGCCCGGGCCCAGGCGCCCGGCGCGCACGACGTAGCTGCGGATGCGGGTGCTTCTTTCCGGCGGGGCGCTCATCAGGTCTGGTCACACTTCGAAAGGGGGCGCAGTGTATCGGCGCTGCGCCGCGCGCTAGCATCCGGGCGTCGTGCCCATTTGCAGATTCCACCGGAGACCTCCCATGCGCCTTGCCCGCCGCCTCGTGACCCACCTGCTCGCCGCGTCCCTCGTCTTCAGCGGCATGGCCCAGGCCGCGCCGTCGGCGCTGATCGGCACCGAGCAGGCCGCGATCGCGATGCAGGCCGTGGCCCCGAGCGAGACGCATGCCCGCCTGCAGACCGCGCTGGACCGCGCCGACCTCGCCGCCGCGCTGCAGGCCCGCGGCGTCTCGCAGACCGAGCTGCGCGCGCGCATCAACGCGCTCACCGACGCCGAAGCCACGCAGTTGCTGGCGCAGATCGACGAGGCGCCCGCCGGCGGCGACATCCTGGGCCTGGTGTTCACGGTCTTCATCATCCTGCTGGTCACCGACATCCTGGGCCTGACCAAGGTGTTCCCGTTCACGCGCGCGGTGCGTTGAACCTGCGAGGGGCGGCGGCGCTGGCCGCCGCGGTGGTGCTGTCCGGCTGCGCCGCCCTAGGCGACCCGCCGCAGACCGCGACCATCCTTCGCACCCCCCCGGCCGGCCTGCCTGCGCAGGCCGAGCTGCTGAAGGTGCCCTTCTTCGCGCAGACGCGCTACCACTGCGGCCCTGCCGCGCTGGCCACCGCGCTGGCCGACGCCGGCCTGCCCGCCGACCCCGACAAGCTGGCCGACGCCGTGTTCCTGCCGGCGCGCGAAGGCAGCCTGCAGATCGAGATGCTGGGCGGCGCGCGCCGCGCCGGTGCCGTGGCCACGAAGCTGCCCGGCGAACTGGAAGCGGTGCTGCGCGAAGTGGCCGCCGGACAGCCGGTGGTGGTGCTGCAGAACCTGGGCCTGGACATGGCGCCACGCTGGCACTACGCGGTGCTGGTGGGCTACGACCTGGCCACGCGCGAGGTGGTGCTGCGCAGCGGCGTGACCGAGCGCGAGACGCTGCCGCTGCGCACCTTCGAGTTCACCTGGGCGCGCGGCGGCCGCTGGGCCATCGCCGTGCTGCCACCGGGCCGACTGCCGGCCACGGCGCTGGAGGCCGATGCGCTGGAGGCGGCCATCGGCTTCGAGCGTGCCGCGCCGCCGGCGCAGGCGGCCCGGGCCTACCGCGCGCTGCTGGCGCGTTGGCCGTCCAACCTGCTGGCCGGCATCGGCCTGGGCAACACCCTGCACGCGGCCGGCGACAGCGCCGGCGCGGCCGCCGCCTTCGACGCCGTGGCGCAGCGCCACGACAGTGCCGTGGCCTGGAACAACCTCGCCCGTCTGCGTCTGGAAGCGGGCGACCGCGCCGGCGCCCGCGCCGCTGCCGAACGCGCCGTGCGACGTGCCGAAACCGCCGAGCCGGCCTGGCGCGAGGCCGCGCGTGCCACGCTGGCCGCCATTCCGGCGCCCTGATCGGCCGGCCTACACTCGGCTTCATGAAGAGCCCTCTGCCCGTGCCCGGCGCCACGCGCCGCCAAGGCCTTGCCGCGCTCGGCGCCGTGCTGCTGCTGGGCGGCTGCGCCTCGATGATGGCGCCGCCGCTGCGCGTGAGCATCGTCGACCTGCACTCGCTGCCCTCGGCCGGCTTCGAACTGCGCGTGCTGGTGCGGCTGCGCGTGCAGAACCCCGACAACAAGCCCGTCAACTACAAGGGCGTGTCGCTGGAACTGGACCTGCAGGGCAAGAACTTCGCCAGCGGCGTGAGCCCGGTCGAAGGCAGCGTGCCGGCCTTCGGCGAGGTGCTGCTGGACGTGCCGGTGAGCATCCCCGCCGTGGCGCTGCTGCGCCAGGTGCTCTCGCTGGCCAACGAGAGCGGCGCGCAGCGCCTGCGCATCGGCTATGCCGTGCGCGGCAGCCTGAACACCGGCCTGCTGGGCGGCGAGAGGTTCGACAGCCAGGGCGACGTGGAGTGGCCGCCGCGCCCCGCACCGGCCCCCGCGGCGCCGGCGCCCTCGGCACCGCCGCCGCCCTGAGGCCGCCAGCGCGGCAGCTTCAAGCCACCAGCGCGGCCTCCAGGCTTTCGAAGGCCATGCCGATGGCGCGCAGGCGCTGCTGCGGCGGTGGCCCCGTCCCGGCACCCGGATCGGTATCGCGCAGGTCCTGCTCGAACTCGGCCAGCAGCGCGGAGAGTCCGTCGAAGCCCAGGGTGGCGGCGGCGCCCTTCAGGCTGTGCGCGCTGAAGCGGGCCGCGGCGAGGTCACCCTGGACCAGCGCAGCCTCGATCTGGCCCAGGGTCGGCCGCTGGCTGCGCAGGAAGCGGCCCACGAGGTCGACGTAGCGATCGCGCCGGCCCAGCAGGGCCGCGACACCCCGGGCGACGTCGACGCGCTCCAGGCCGGCCAGCCGCCGCAGCACGCCGTCGGCAGCTTCCGTGGCCGGCGTCGCAGCGCCGCCGGCTTCCGGGGTCGTGGCACCGCCCGCATCGCCGGTGCGCACCAGCCAGCGCAGCAGCACCGCATACAGGTTGGCGGAGCTCACCGGCTTGGCCATGAAGTCGTTCATGCCGGCATCCAGGCAGGCGCGGCGGTCTTCGGCGAAGGCGTTGGCCGTGAGCGCCACGATGGGCACCGTGGCCCAGCCCGGCAGGCGCCGCAGCGCCAGCGTGGCGGCCAGGCCGTCCATGCGCGGCATCTGCATGTCCATGAGCACCAGGTCGTAGCGGCGCTGGCTCGCCAGTTGCACCGCCTCGACGCCATCGGCGGCCACGTCCACCACCAGGCTGCTGCCGTCCAGCAGGCTGAGCGTCACCTCGCGGTTGACCGGGTTGTCCTCGGCCAGCAGCACCCGCGCCTGCAGCGAAGCCAGCTGACCGAAGGTGTCGTGCTCGTCCGCTGCCTCGGTCGGCGGCGCCTGCAATTCGCCCTGGCCGCGTCGCAGGCGTGCGGTGAACCAGAACCGGCTGCCCTGGCCCAGCGTGCTGGACACGCCCACCTCGCCGCCCATCAGCTGGGCCAGCCGGCGCGTGATGGCCAGGCCCAGGCCGGTGCCGGAGAAGCGCCGCCGCAGCGAGGCGTCGGCCTGCTCGAACTCGTGGAAGAGCAGCGGCAGCTTGTCCTGCGCCACGCCGATGCCGGTGTCGCAGACCTCGAAGCGCAGCACCAGTCCATCGCCCGCCTCGCTCTCCACCTCGGCCTTCAGCAGCACCGAGCCCCGCTCCGTGAACTTGACAGCGTTGCCGGCGAAGTTCAGCAGCGCCTGGCGCAGCCGCACCGGGTCGCCGTTCAGCCACGCCGGCACCGTGCCCACGTCCACGCTGAGCGCCAGCCCGCGCTGCGCGGCGGCCCCGCGCACCATCGCCAGCACGCTGTCCATCAGCGCGCCCAGGTGGAAGTCCTGCTGCGCGATCTCCAGCCGGCCGGCTTCGATCTTGGCGAGGTCGAGCACGTCGTTGATCAGCGAGAGCAGGTGGCGTCCGGCACTGTCGATCTTGGCCAGCTGTTCGCGCTGGGCGTCGCTGACCTGCCCGCGCCGCAGCACGTCGGCCAGGCCGATGACGGCGTTCAGCGGCGTGCGGATCTCGTGGCTCATGTTGGCCAGGAAGGCGCTCTTGGCCACGCTGGCGGCCTCGGCCGCCTCCTTCGCGCGCAGCAGGGCCTGCTGCTGCTCGCGACGGGCGCTGACGTCGGTGCAGAAGGTGATCAGGATCGGCGGCAGCCCGGCACGCGCGGCCTGGTGGTAGATCGTGATCTCCACCGGCAGCGCGGCGCCGTCGCGCGTGGTCTGCGTGGTCTCGAAGCGGGCGAAGCCGGCGGCCCGGATGTGCTCCACCGCCTCCCGGTAGGTCGGTTGCGGGAAGTTCGGGTCGATGTCCCAGACGTGGCGGGCCAGCAGTTCGTCCACCGTGTAGCCGAGCATCTGCGCGGCCTGCGCGTTGGCGTAGAGATGGCGGCCGCTGGCCACGTCGACCCAGGTGATGCCGATGCCCACGCTGTCCATCGCGAACTGCGTGCTCGCCAGCTTCGAGGTGGCGGCCTGCAGCTCGGCCGTGCGCTGCGCCACCATCTCTTCGAGGTGGTTGCGGTGCCGTGCCAGTTCGTTGGCCACCTGTCGCTGTTCGCTCACGTCCTGGTAGACGCCGAGCACGCCGATGACCGCGCCATCGGCGCGCTTGAGCGGCACCTTGGAGGTCCTCAGCGTGAGCTGCCGGCCGTCCGGCCCGACGGAGTCTTCCTCGAAGTCGAGCTTGGGCACGCCCGAGCGGATCACCGCCTCGTCGTCGGCGCGGAAGGCCTCGGCCTGGGAGGCCCAGGCCATCTCGAAATCGGTGCGGCCCAGCATGTCGGCCGGGCTCGCGCGGCCGGCGTCCGCGGCGAAGGCGCGGTTGCAGCCCAGGTAGCGCAGCTCGCGGTCCTTCCAGAAGATGCGCACCGGCACGCTGTCGACCACCGTGGCCAGCAGCTCGCGCGATTGCGTCAGCGCGTGCTCGCGCTGGGCCAGCGTGTCCAGCACGCGGTTGAAGCTGCCGATCAGCCGGCCGAGTTCGTCGTCGCGGCTCACGGGCAGGGGTGCCAGGGGCTGCGCGGTGCCCGAGCGGCTTTCGAGGGCTTGCACGGCCTCGGCCATCGGCGCCATCTGCCGGCGCATCAGCCACCAGGCCCACAGCCCGGCCAGCACCACGGCCACGGCGGCGGCCAGCCACACCCGCAGCGTCATGCGCCGCGCCGGCTCGAAGGCTTCCTCGGTGGGCAGGAACACCGCCAGGGCCCATCGCTTTCCGGCGATCGGGTAGGCCGCCGCCACCACCTCGCGCTCGTTCAGGACGAGCACGCTCGAAGCGCCCAGCTCGCCGGCGAGCATGCGGTCCAGCAGCGGCTGCGAGCCCGGTGGCGGCAGCGGCTGCGCGATGCGGCTGCGGTCCGTGCCGGTGACGATCACGCGGTGGGGCAGGTCGATGAGCGCGAAGCCGCCCGTGCGGCCGTAGCTGCTGCCGCTGATGCGGTCCAGGAAGTTCGGGGCGTCCAGGTCGGTGATGCAGGCCAGAGCGCCGAGGATCTGGCCGTCCGGCGAACGCACGGGCGCACCCATGGCCAGCACGGGCTTGCCCAGCGCACGCCCCACCACCAGCCGGCCGATCGAAGCGCGGCCTTCCTTCAGGGCCGCGGCGATGTAGTCGCGGTCTGCGTAGTTCAGGTCCAGCCGCCGCGGTGGCTCCAGCGAGTCGGCCAGCGTCCTGCCGTCGGTGCCGGTGACGAAGCAGCCGGCGTTGAACAGGTCCAGCAGCGGCGAGCGGCGCAGCTGCGGCTGCAGCGCCTCCGGCGTCGAGGCCAGGGCCTCGGCATAGAGCCCGGCAGCGCGTTCCAGGGTGCGCAGCCGGCTGTGCAGCTCGTTCTCGAACTGCTGGGCCAGCAGCTTCACGGAGGTGGCCTGCTGCTGGCCCACCAGGGCCTCGATGTCGGCCTGCAGGGCCCAGCTGGCGAGCCCGGCGATCGCCCCGGCGGTCAGCAGCACCAGCGCCAGCGCAACCAGCGTCACGCGTGCCTGCAGCGAGCGTGGCGGCTTGGGAACGGGACTCATGGCGCTACCCCTGGATACGGCTTCAGGTCGGCCGTCATTGGATCATGTCCAGCCGGTGCGCCACGCCGGGAAGTGGCGGCCAAGTGCGGCGGACTTGCCCTCGATCAAAGTGCGCCCGGCGCCGCGCTGGCGGCGGGTGATCACGTAAACTCGCGACCGCGCGGGTGTAGTTCAATGGCAGAACGGCAGCTTCCCAAGCTTCATACGAGGGTTCGATTCCCTTCACCCGCTCCACCTAGTCCACATTTACTGGGCTTCTGGCACGGTCAGGCAGTTCTACCCTACTACCGACCCAACTTCGCGGCGCCGCTGGGGTCTGGCTCGCTCAGGTCTTCCGGCGTGGGGCCTTCTTCGCTGCGGCCTTCGCCGCGAGACTCATCCGCTTGGCGTTGTCCTGCGCGCGGAACCACTGCGCGGCGGTTCTGAAGTCGTCGGTCCACCAGTCGCCCGGGGCCTTCGACACCGGCTGTAGGGTCGCCATCTCGCCGTCCTTCTTGCCCGGCAGCAGCCAGCGGCCCAGGGTGTACATGTAGCGATCCCACTTGCCCGTGGACGGCTGCATCGACACCGCGAGGATGTCGAACTCACCATAGCGATACGGCCGGGTCTGGTTGTCTTCCCCGTCGGTGCCGGTGCGCGTCTTCTGAGTCTCGGTCATGAAGACTTCGCCATCGAAGCCGTACCGCTTTCCGTCCTTCACGACAGGGGCGCCTCGCTCGCTGCGCTGTAGCTTGACCTGCACCGTGACCGGCCCGGCGCCGTCGTCCAGCTTGTAGTCATAGGCGAAGTTGCCTTCGGGCGTCACGTCGCGCCAGCCGTGCGCGGCAACCGACGGAACCACGAAGGTACGGAACGCCGCATCAGCGATCACGCCCCGGAGCATTCGGCGCGTCAACTCGGGCGCACGATGTACCGCCTCAAGGATCATCTCCGCAGGCGCACCGATCACGCGCTCAAACTCGTGGATCAGGTGGCGTGCGCGCATCTCGCGGAACAACACCGCTTCATCTTCGGGCGAGCACTGCCCGAGAAGCTGCCGGATCGCGTCCAGCGTCCCGCTACTCACGGCCCGTCCCTTTCGGCCGCCCAGCGGGCAGCGGCTCGAAGGCCATCACGTCCGCGCGGCTCACGAACGTTCGCCCGCCGACAACCACAGTGCGCAGCCGGCCGCTGCTGACCAGCTTGGCAATGGCTTGACGGGTTACGCTGCGAAGGCGGGCCGCTTCGGCTTGGCTGATCCACCCTGCGGGATCAATCGACGTGGGCGCGGAATGGGTTGACGTTGTCAACGTATTTCTTGGTACAATCAACGAAGTTGCATGGTAGCAATGGACTTCGCACGCCCCTCGAATGAGCAACATCGTTGACGCACCACAACCCAGCCTGTTCGCCCCGGTGCAGACGCACCCGAAGGGCCTCATGCGTGGCGTTGAGCCGTTCTATGAAACGACGGCGGGGGCCGCCTACCTAGGCGACTCGCAGGAACTACTGAAGGCGCTGCCCGACGGGTCGGTGAACCTCGCGTTCACGTCACCGCCCTACGCACTCCACTTCAAGAAGGAGTACGGCAACGTCAGCAAGGCTGACTACGTGGATTGGTTCCTGCCGTTCGCGCGGGAGGTGTTCCGCGTGCTGACCGATGACGGCAGTTTCGTCCTGAACATCGGCGGTAGCTGGAACCCGGGCACGCCGACCCGTTCGCTGTACCACTACAAACTGATGATCGCGCTGGTGGAGGAACTCGGCTTCCACCTCGCCCAGGAGTGCTATTGGTACAATCCGGCGAAGATGCCGGTTCCGGCCGAATGGGTCACGGTGCGCCGCGTTCGGATCAAGGATTCTGTCGAGCACGTTTGGTGGCTGTCCAAGACTCCGTTTCCGAAGGCGGACAACCGGCGTGTGCTCAAGCCCTACAGCGCGGACATGATCCGGCTTGCGAAGCGAGGCGTCAGGGCGACGGTGCGACCCTCGGGCCACAACATCACGTCATCCTTCGACAAGATCGAATCGGGCGGGTCGATCCCGTCCAACGTCTTAGAAGATCAGATGGCGAATGACATGCTGATCGCAGGCAACAACGCGGCTAACGATCCGTACACGATGCGCTGCAAGGAGTCGGGCATCAAGATTCACCCGGCGCGGTTCCCGGCCGCACTGCCTGAGTTCTTCGTCAAGCTCCTGACCGATGAAGGTGACCTCGTGGTCGATCCGTTCGCGGGCTCGAACACGGCTGGCGCTGTCGCCGAACGCCTCGGCAGGCGATGGGTGGGGATGGAACTGCTGGAGGAATACCTTGAGGCCAGCAAGTTCCGATTCGGTGCGTAGCCGCTGATCGGCGAAGAAACCGCCAACGGCCCAACGGGCGCCACGCAGGCGCAACGATCAGCGGTCGGGCTGCACCGTAGCCCAGGGAGAAGAGGACCGCCACCGGAGCGCGCGCCCCGGAGCAAACGAGACTTTCAACCTCGCGCGCCCGGGCAGCGGTCAACCTGTCGTCACCGCGCCGCGAGCTTGTAGCCCGCGTGCGTGCGTATGTTCCCTTTGATCAAGTCCCCGAGGCCCCAGCTGGTCACGCCCAGCGCGGCCATCAAGTCCCGCCGCGTACCGAACACCCGTCGGCCGGTCTTGACGTTCACCAGCGTGTACACGCGCGGATCGCCGCGACTCTGAACGAAGCCACCGCCCGGCTTCGGTAGCGGCTTCGGCGCTTGCTTCCGTACTGCCTTCGGCGCGGGCTTCGCCTCACACGGGTCGTGGTCGTCGCGTAGAAGGTGCTGACGCCCAGGCATCGGAGTCCGAGCGATGGCGAGCACGTGCGGCGCGAATGTGCCCAGGAGGGCACCGCTGATCGCAGCCGCGCCCGCGTCCATCCGCGCCTGCCGACGCTGCTCGATGGTTGCGCGCGTCGCGGTGCCGGTCGGGATCACTTGATGACCCGTCGCACGAAGTTGTTCAGCTGCGTCCCGACGCTGCCGGCCCTGCGCTGGTTCACCGTGGCGGTGACCTGGGCCTGCTTCGCTTGCTGAACTTCGCGCGCTGCCTTCACGTGCGGCGGACTGCCGGTGAAGTTCTTGTCACCGTGCTTCGCGCTCATGCTGCACCTCCCTCGCTGGGCAGAAGCTCGCGGCGCGCGAGGGCCAGGGCGATGCTGTCGATGGTCTTCGCCTTGCCGGTGGCGAACTCCTGATCCGCGTGCGACGCGGTACGGAAGTTGAGGATGATCCGCTTGAGCTTGTCGGCGACGCGGGCGTGCATCTCGCCCACGAGGCGTTCGGCCAGCGCAATCGGCGAGAAGGGCTGATCGGCCTTCGCCTTGCCGCTGACGACGGCCGCGACGGCGCTGCCCAGGATCAGGTCTTCGGTCATCACCGCCTGCCGCGCGAGCACTTCCAGTTCCACCGGCCCGGCGCCCGCGATTTGCTGCATCAGGTTCGTGCGCCGCGCATCGCCCAGGCCGATCCTGCCCAGGAGGGAAATGGGGCCGCGCGTGACGGTCTGGATCGCTTCGGCTTCGTCGGCCGCGACACGCAGGACGGCCATCAGTTCCTCGCGCGCATCTGCGCTCGATTCGACCAGCGTGCGCTGATACTGGACGACCTGCTGCGCGAGGCGATGCTTGGCGAGTTGCGCGGCTTGCGTGCGCGATTCAGCCGGCGTGCCCGACACGAAGGCTGCGGACTCGGCGTTGAATCGAGCCTTCGCTTCGGCGAGGGTTCGGGTCAGGGACTCGATGCGCCGGGTGTAGGCAGCGTGCGCTTCGGCGCTGCGGTCGAAGATGCGCTGTACCGCGTCTTCGGTCAGTGCCACGCCTCGCGGCACCGTGTTGAAGTCGATCATGGCCATGATGGGGCAATTCCCTCGCAAGTTCGCGCGGAGGAAAGGCCATCGCCATTCGATGGAGTGCTGTCACTCCGCTTCGCCTCGATATTCGGCGACGCGGCACCGAAGTTCTTGGCGATAGGTGGAGGAAACAAGCCGCCCGAGAAGTCGCGGGATTACGTTCCCCGCCGATGCGAAAATTCATGCATGACTTCGTCAGGTTCCGACTCCATCAAGACCAACGTCATCGGCGGTGTCATCGCCGGTGCCGTGCTCGCTGTTGGCGGCGCGGTTTGGGCGTTCGCGCCGGCCGCGTGGAAGTGGTTCACCGACCTTCTCGCTTCGATCTGGGCTCACCTCACCAGCGCAGCGACTGTTCCGACTTGGTGGCTGTACATCCTGTACGCGATCAGCGCGGCGGCGGTGCTGACCGTCGCGCTGCGAGTGCGCGCAGCGGCGACAAGCACCGAACCGACCTTCACGGACTACACCGAAGATCGATTCATGGGCGCTGTCTGGCGCTGGCGCTATGCGCACGGGGCGCCGACCGGCACGTGGGCTTTCTGCCCGAGGTGCGACACGGTCTTGGTGTATTCGTACCAGCGCGACTATGGCGACTTGAAGACCACGCTGCACTGCGAAACCTGCCGCGTGGATATCGCCACGGAACCCGGCGACAGGGATGACCTTGTGGGCAAGGTCCACCGCCAAATTGACCGCAAGATCAGAACCGGCGAGTGGAAGAACTACGTTGAGCGCGCGGCCCCGGCTCAGACGTAGATGATTCGATCCCCGGTGTCCGGCATCGGTGGGGCCTTGCGCGCGAAGGTGCCTTGCGTCGCGCGGCCGGTGGAAGCCCCGGCAATCAGGTAGCTGGTGGCGTCCAGCGCGTGATCGTTCGCCGAGGTGTCCACGTCTTCGGGCAGGCGCGGATCGCGCGGCAGACTTGGAACCGTCGTCAGCCAAAGGCGGCAGCGCGAGGCAACCCAGAAGTCCCCCGCCGCCATCAACTCCTTCAGCCGCTCCATGCGCGGGACGCGCGGCCCCTTGCGCGCGGGCGTGACGCGCACTCCGGCTTCGCGGAACAGGTCGCTGATGCTGGACTCCTGACGCCCAGCGGTGCGAGCCTCGGCCGCCGAGTCGATGACCCCGCGCGCCCGAACCCCGTTGCGCGTGCACATGGCGTGAATCGCGGGGGCAATCTGCCCAGGGGTGCGGCCGGTGCCGCGAGCGATGTTCAGCGGGTCGTGCTCGAAATGCTCGTCATAGATGACCCAGGCGCGACGCGGCATCACGCGGTCATCGGACAGCCGCACGTCTTCGGCCAGTTGACCGCCCAGGACAACGGCGCACGGCGCGGCGCTGCCCCAGTCGATGCCGACCCGCAACGTGGCGAAACACTCTGGCGGCACTTCGTGGTGATCGAAGACCGCGCGGCCCGGTCGCCAGACTCCGGCGAAGTAGTCGCCGACGATGGCTGACCAATCCCCGTACCGATGCGCCGCGAACAGTGCGGGGTCGGTGACGCGCAACACCTCGAAGTTCTTGCGGTATGCCTCGGGCAAGTGCTGGTTGTCGTCCACGGTGGACGGCGCATAGACCCAGGTGTTGCCGCCAAACTCGAACGGTGCCCAGGGAAGGCGTCCGGTCACGTAGCGTTCGGCCAGCGCGGAGTGATTCGCGCCGCCGGGGTTGCCGGCCAAGATCATGCGCAGCGGCAGGCCCTTCGCGCGCAGCGTGAGCGAAAGCTGGTCGATCACGTCCAGCCCCGGGCCTTCGCCCGCTTCGTCAACGACGATCAGCGAGAAGGTCATGCCCTGTACGGTGTCGGTCAGCGCAGAACTGGACTCGCAGTGCGTGAGTTGGATCGTCGCGCCGTTGGGCAAGCGGAAGATGTTGTCGTTGAGGTTGTAGGCCACGCCCGACCCGTAGGCCCCGCGCAGCAGCGCCCTCAGTTCCTCGCCGAACTGCTGCAAGGACTTGAGGCGCCGACGAGTCACCAAGACGCGGGCACGCGCGCCGTACTGGTTGCAATGGCGAAGGATCAGGAGTTGAAGGCCGAAGGACTTGCCGCCACCACGGCCACCGCCCAGGAACAAGAAGTGATCTTCGGGGATGGACAAGACCCGCGACTGAAACGGGGTCGGCTCGATGCGCTGCGGCGTCACGATGAACTCACTTCGATCATGCGGCGGTACTCATCGGGCGACATGGCCGCGTTGATGACGATGGACACGCGCGGTTGTTCGGCCGCGCCGTCTTCCTTGCCGACGCGGAAGACGCGATCCCCAAGCCATTCGGCCGCGCGCACGTCGCCATCGCGCATCCGCGACTTGAAGAAGCTGACCAAGCTGTCAACGCCTGCGGCGCGGCCATCCTGAAGTGCGAGGTTCAGGGGCGACAACGAACCGTCGGGCGCGTCCTGCATCAGCGTCGCCCAAGCCTTCGGGTGCAGGCCCAGGGCGCGGCGGATCGTGGGCAACGTGGTGCCCTCGGTCGCCAAGGCGCGCACGACTTCAAGTTGTTGATCGGTGAGCGGCGGCACTGCCGGCGCCAGGTCGGCGCGGGCCTTCGTCTTGGTCAGGGCCTTGGTCATGCTGCGGCCCCCCCAGCGGCGCGCAGTTCATCGCGGACGCGGTACACCGTGGACTTGCCGACACCGACAAGGCGCGTGATGCGCTCGGGGATGACTCCGGCCTTGAGCAGCGCGGCAATGCGGGCATCGACCGTCGCCGGCATCTTGGGCCGACCAACGGGAAGGCCTGCATCACGGCGCTTACAAACACCCGTCGTGGCGCGCTCCACGTGCAGCAGCCGATCCAGCCTCGCGCACATGGCGAAGCCGCGCGCCGTCGCCCCGCCATCGGTTGCGGTGTCGATGCATTCGTCCAGCAGAACGACAGCGATGCCGAGGGCTTCGCAGAGGGCCAGCGTTTCGTTTGCATGCGGCACGCTACGGGCCAGCGTCAGCAGCGACGTGGACGCGAGTACATCCCAGGCCCCTTTCGGCGCTTCCCGCAGCATCTCGGTGCAGCGGCGCCTGTGATCCAGCCCCCGCTTGCGTTCGGGTTCCAGCCATACGGCCGCGACTTCGTGACCTTCAGCGGACGCCCAAGCATCGAGGCGGGCACGCTGTGCCTCGGCAGTCTCGGTCGGGTGCGGACGGATGTAGAAGGCGACGGCGGCCATAGCACTGCAAGTGAGTGGACTTGGAACGGACGGGCTAGAGTCTCGTGGCGGATGGGGGGCGACGGGTGGCCTCCAAAGTTGTTTGACTGGACGGGAAGTAGGGTAGGAAGCGGGGTAGGCGCTGCCGCCCATGCGGAAACGCCATCCGTTGATGGACGCCCGGAGCCCAGGGGAGGAATCGAACCCTTGTCCGCTGCTGGCAGTGCCCTTCGGGCTTGAGTTGCGGACGGGTGGCCCAAGGCACGTGCGCAGTGATGACCGCGTGCCCCGCCCGAGGCGTCACCTGAAGTTCGGGACGCAGGCGGGACGCAGGCGGGACGCAGGCGGGACGAAAGCCACGTCCCTTCCGAAACCCCATCCCCTCTTGCCTTTCCTGTTATTCGGGACGAAGGGACGAAGGAAGAAGAAGAAGCGGAAGAAGGCGAAGCTGAGGAACGGCCCCGATAGCTTCCCCCTGGGCTACCGGCGACGGCCGCGCGCCGCTGCCGCGCCCCTCAGTTAGGTTTTTTCTCCGTCCCGCCGTCCCGATGGCGCCTGCCGCACGGCAAGAATCCAAGGGTGAGTGGGCTTCCGTGCCGGGACGATAGGCTGTCGCCTCCTTCGACCCGGGTGCGTCCCCGGCATCGTCCCGACTCAGAACGGAAGGCCCGCGTCTTCTCGCTCTGCTTCAGTCGGTCGGTCAAGCCGCCTTCCCGACGGCCGGCCTTCGCCGGTCCAGACGTAGGCCCGCTGCTTGTTCGTCGGGTCATCGTCGAGGCGCACGGGGTGGCCTGTCTTCGTCCAGCCAAGCGCCTCCATCGCGCGGCTGACGTTGACCGCTGTCTGGCCCTGCCGCCGTTCTCGCGGGATCACCAGCAGGTTGTAAACCTCGTCGGTCGTTACCGCAGGCGCGCCCTTGAGCGTATGGCTCCACGGCAGCCGCTCCAGTTGTTCAACGTAGCCTTCTTCAACCGCCCGCCGATCTTGTTGCGCCCGTTCCGCGCCCGCCGCCGCGTCGCCGGTAAGGTACAGGCGGAATCCGCGAGCGCGATACCGCGCCAACGCCTCGGCCAGTAGCTGCGCGCGTGCCGCCTTCAGACCTTCAAGATCGACCCGCGACACCTCCACGGGCCAGAAGCGCCGGTTGCCGGTTTCGTCGTGCAGGAATCGGCCGCTGTTGGTCGTGCCGGCGAGCACAAAGCGGCGCGGCACGCTCACCGGGTTGCGCGCGTAGGCGTGGCGGCCCTTGTCCTCCTGCTTGGTGATTTCGTACTTCAGCGTTTCGGTGTCCTTGCGGCGCATGCCTGCGAGTTCGGCGCACTCCACGATCCATGCTCCGGTCGTTGCCTCCAAGACTTCGCGCGTGTCCTTCGCCCCGAGGAAGTTGGCATCCGAGAAGAACTCATCGCTGGCGAGGATGCGCAGCGCGGTGGACTTGCCGACGCCCTGCGCGCCGACCAGCACCAGCATGTGATCGAACTTCGTGCCCGGCTCGAATGCGCGCACGACGGCAGCCAGCAGCCAAGTCGCGCCGGCCTCGCGCGTGTAGGGCGCATCCTCGGCGCCCAGCAAGTCGGGCAACCAGGTGTCGAGGCGCGGCACGCCATCCCACGGGGGCAGCGCGTTGAGATGATCGGCGAGCGGATCGAAGCGATTCAGCGCGCACAGTTCAAGCACCGCGTCCTTCACGTGATCCTTGCCGGGATCGAACCCATACCGCAGGCGCACCTCGCGGCGCAGCACGGACTCGGCTTGATCGGAGAACTCGCCCGCGAACTCTTGCAGTTCGTGAAGGCCGACGATGTTGCGGCCCTTGAACACATCGAAGCTGCACGCCACGCCCATCAAGCGAAGCGCCGTCACGGTGTTGGGGAACGAACGAGCCGGGTTGCCCTCCTTGTCCACGCGATCCCACGACGGGGCTTCTGCCTGGGCAGCCTCATCGGCCCGCGCCCGGTCAACCTGCCGTTGGGCATAGGTGATCTTGTTGCCCTTCTGGTCGAGCACGTGCGCCGAAATCAGGTTGCTCGGGTTCGTCAGCGCCGCGACGATCAACGCATCGGGCAGGCCCGCGCGCACGAGGCTGCACGCCACCGCATACACCGCCCGCGAGCGATCCCCGGCGTGCCGGTCGGGGTCGATGGGATCGGCGCCCGTCGCCACCATCGCCAGCGCGGCATCGGGGATCGTGCGGCCGTTGGCAGCAGCCCATGCCCGTAGCTCATCGACGCCCACCGACGCACCGACGGCCAGGGCTGCGCCCTTCGATGCCTTCCTGCTGGCAGTAGCTGTGCCGCTGGCGCCTTTCGGGGGCGGCAGCTTCACCGCGAACGCGGACAGTGGGTAGGCGTCGGCGCCCTCGGGCCAGTCGTACACCTCGGCATCGGTCACTGCGCGGCCGGCCGCTCGCTTCTTCTTGTTGGGAAGGTTCTTGGTGCCCGGCAAGCGAAGGACGCGCGAACAGTCGTGGCAGTGGTCGGCGCCGAAGACCCGTTCCAGCGCGCGGTTCCACCGCTCCGCGTCTTCGGCCTTCGCCACGTCGCCATTGAGCGGGATCGGTTCGGCGAGTCGCCAAAGAGCCTGGTATCCGCCGCCGCTGTCCACGCAGACTGTGGGCGCCGGGATGCCTTCCGGCCGGTTTGTTGTCAGCAGCGCAAGGATGCGCGCCCGCTCCTGGGCGAAGTCTTCACCGGCCCTGGGGTCTAGATCGACATGCAAGAACGACAGCGCGGCAATCTGTTCCTTCGTCGCCTTCTTGGTGACGGGGCCGATGGTTGGATTGACGCTGTAGTACAGATTGGCCGTCTTGTTCGCGGCCAGTGCCCAGGCCTCCGCCGCGCCCGCATCGGTGAACGTCTGCGTGTCGGTCTTGCCGTCGGGCACGATGGCGGTCAGCACCCACGGGCCGGCCGGCCGCAGTCGTTGGAGGAAGTCGGCGATCATTTGCCTGCCCCCTTCTTCTTGTAGGGCTCAGGCAGGATCAATTCGCCACGGCGGAAGCCGAGTGCGTTCTGAAAGCCGCTGATGGCCGGGTCTTCTTCCCCAGACAACACCGCGTCCACGTGGTGTAGCGTCAGCAGGTAGCGCACGGCTTCGGGCGCGCGTGCGGCTTCCGGCCCTGCGCGGCGGACGTTGTCGATCAGGCCGGCGACATAGGTTCGCGTCCACTCGATGAAGTGCTCATCCGCCTCGGGGCCGACTTCCGGGCCGAAGGGGAACACGCGCCAGGGGTCCATCCGCAGCAGCCAACACACATAGGCAGCACGGTCGCGCCCCTGGGCGAGTTGGACCGCCTCGGCATTGGTCCAGTGGGGGCGGTTCATCGCGCACCCCCGTTCTTGTCGTCGGTCTCACTGTCGGCGCTGGTGTCGTCCAGCAGACCCACGCCGAAGGACGCGCGATAGGCGTTGTCCAAGTCGGCGAGGTAGCCATGCGCGGCCGGATCGGCTCGCAGCTGCGCCGACTGCATCAGGTGCCGGTAGCCGATGGCGTAGGCGCGGCGCAGCGTCTTCTTCGTCAGCGCCGCGACGGCATCGCGTTGCAGCGGACGAAGCGGCCAGCCGTACAGGCCTTCATGGACGCGGCGCAGGGGAAGGTTCGCCTGTTCGGCGATGAACTCGGGCGAGAAGCCGCACAGCAGCGTCAAGGCCCGAAGCATGTGCTTCGTGCTCATGGTGCCGCCCCCTCACGCGCGCTGACCGGCCTCGGGGCTGCCGTCGCGCCACGCGATCAGTTCGCCACGGTCGTAGACCGTCGTGCGCGGCCCGAGCTTGCGCGCCCGGGGCATGTCGGCGCGTTCCGCCTGCCAGCGGTACAGCGTCGCAAGGCCGATGCCCAGGAGGTGGGCAGCTTCCTTCGGGCGAATGGATTGGCGGTCGGGGGTGGAGCGAACGGCCGGGCGCGAGTGCGGCTTGGTGGTGGCCGTGGAAGTGCTGACAGTTGTCATGAGCGTAGTCCCGTGACTGGCTACGCTCGCGCATCCCGAAGGCTGGTCGATGGTCAGGAAGCGCGAGCAACATGCCCGGGGCTTCGATGTGCCCTAGGCTGCTCAACCACTTCCCGAATCACTCGGGACTCCGCGCGGGAATCGCATCACGCCGGCCGACGTTGCATCGGCCCCCGCGCCTCGTTTCTAGGTCGCGCGAAGACTATAGCCGACGAAGCCCCGCGTCTTCTCGCGTCGAAAGTTGTTTGTCGTCTCAGGACTTCTTGGCTGGTGGCGACGAGGCACAGAACGCATCCCACTCGTTCATCAGTAGCCGGCGCTTGTCGAGCAAGTCGCCACGCCGATAGGCAGCCTCAACCTCGTTCTTGATCTTGTGAGCCAGTGCCATCTCGCGGACTTCGGCGGGATGGTCGGTGCACTCGGAAGCCCAGGTGGAGAAGGTCGCGCGGAAGCCGTGCGTGGTGATGCGCCGGCCGCTCGCGTCCTTGTAGTCCATCTGCTTCAGTAGTTCCAACATCGCGCCATCGGACAGTGGCTTGTCGTCCCTCGCGCCGGG
Source organism: Rubrivivax sp. (assembly GCA_016790395.1). GTDB lineage: Bacteria > Pseudomonadota > Gammaproteobacteria > Burkholderiales > Burkholderiaceae_C > Rubrivivax. The sequence continues at coordinate 21,678 of JAEUPH010000270.1, forward strand.
GAATACGAAGTCACTGGTGCGGGCCTCGTGAAGCTGGCGCAAGACCGTCAGCAGCGACTTCGTGAGCGGCACGCGATGATCGGCACGCTTGAGCTTCATCCGGGCAGCAGGAACCGTCCACACGCCCCCATCGAAGTTGACTTCACCCCAGGTCGCGCCGATGGCTTCGCTGGTGCGCAAGGCGGACAAGATCGTCACTTCCAAAGCGCGGGCCGTCAGGTGGTCGCGTCCGCGAAGGTCGGCCATGAACCCGGGCAGCGAGGCGAAGGGCAACGCCGGTTGCTTGCCGCTTTCGCCCAGAGAGGGCAGCACCTTGTTCAGGACTTCCGAACTGGCGGGGTTGTCGCCGGTGCGGTAGCCGTGCGCCTTGGCCCAATCGAACGTGTTGCGCAGCAGCGAGGCGACACGTTCCGCTGTCGCCGGGCTTGGCTCCCAAATCGGCTTGAGCACCGTCACGACGTGCGGCACCTCCACATCGGTGATGAGCAAGTGGCCGATGTACGGCGTGATGTAGGTCTTCAGGAGGGCTTGGCGCTTGGAAACGCCCTTCGGGTCGCCGGCCCACTTGCCTTGCATGTCTTCGATGAACTGCTGTACGGCCGCGTTCACGGTCATCATCGCCGCGCGTTGCGTGGCGGCGCGGGCCTTCGCCGCGAACTTCTCGGCCAGCGGGTCAACCTGCGCGGCGATCTTGGTGCGGAACTCGCGGGCCTTCTCCCGGGCTTCGGCCAGCGACACCGTCGGATAGGCGCCCAGGCCGAAGTCGCGTCGGTGCTGAACCGGCTTGCCTGCCGCGTTCGTTCGCGTGCCGACCGTAAGCCGGGCGATCCATGAGCGGGCGCCCGAGGGCGTCACTTGGAGATGGAGGCCCTGCGCGCCGCCGACCGCGTACAGTCCGGGATCAGTCAGCCTCGCCACCTTCAGCGCCGTGAGTTCCTTCGCTGCCCTGGGCATGATCGTCGCTCCTGTGGGAGGTGGGTCGCACAACGCTACCCAACTACCTACCCAACTACGAAAGCGCGATCTTACGCGATTCGGCGAGAAGTCGTTAGATGACAGAGTTCGGCAATTCTCTAGTATCGGCGCGGGTTTGAGCGAGGTTCCGAGGCCATGCGAGATGACCCGAGACTACCGCTTTCGATTCCCTTCACCCGCTCCAGCACTCCGCCATGGCCGAGCCCCCACTGAAGCTGCTGCTCGTCGGCGGCATTGACGAAGCCGTGCAGGCCCGCCTGGCGACGGCGGGTTTCGAGATCGACAGCGCCGAGGAAGCGCGCGCCGCCGACAGCCACGACGCCGTGCTGGTGAAGGCGCCCGACGCTGCGGCCCTGGCCGCGCTGGCCCAGCGCGCCGACCTGCCGCAGGCCGCCTTCGTCGCTGCCGTCATCGTGCTGGCCGGCGTGGAAGACGAGCCTCTGGAAGCCGAACTGCTGCGCCTGGGCGTGGAGTCCATCGTGCGCGCGGCCGACCTGGCCGCGCTGCCGCGCGCCATCCGCCATGCCGTGCTGCGCAAGCGCGTGGAGCGCTCGGCCCACACCGCCTACGCCACCGACCTGGCCACCGGGCTGCCACACCAGGCGCAGCTGGTGGAGCACATGACCCAGCTGCTGGCCCTGCGCGAACGCGAACCGGCGCCGATGGTGCTGCTGGTGCTGCGCGTGGAAGGCTATGCCGGCGCCGCGGCGCGGCTGGGCGGCGAAGCGGCCAACGTGCTGCGCCGCAAGGTGGCGGTGCGGCTGCGCAGCGTGCTGCGCGCCAGCGACGTGGTGGCGGCCCTCGGCCCCGATGCCTTCGGCGTGCTGCTCAGCCAGATGGACGCCATCGGTGACGGCGAGCGTGTGGCCGCCAAGCTGGTGAAGGCCCTGCACCAGCCGCTGGTGGTGGCCGGCCAGCCCTGCCCGGTGGCCGCGGCCGTGGGCATGGCGCTGTACCCGGAGCA
>JAEUPH010000305.1 GCA_016790395.1 Rubrivivax sp.
GATGATCTTCACGCCGTCGATCTCTTCAGCCATGTCCAGCAGGGTGCGCGCGACGCGGCCGTAGACGTCGAGCAGGGCCAACGACTCGATCTGCCGGTCGGCATTGCGCAGCCGTCGCACCAGCCCGCGCAGGATGCCGTAGCTGAGCGTGCTGTTCTCGGGCAGGCAGCGCGCAAAGTCGGCTCGCGCCAACACCAACATGTCGGTCTGCACCTCGGCGCGCACGGTGGCCGAATGCGGCTCGTTGTCGATCAGGCTCATCTCGCCGACATAGTCACCTGCCTCCAGCACCGCCAGGATGACCTCGCGGCCGCGCGAATCGGCCGTCAGCACCCGGGCGCGGCCGTTCAGCAGGATAAACAGCGCGTTGCTCTTGCGGCCCTGTTCCACCACGATCTCACCGCGGCGGAAGCGCCGCTTCACCACGCTGTCGGCAATGGCCTGGGCCTGATCCGCCGTGAGCATGGAAAACAAGGGCACGCGCCGGATCAGATCCAGGTTCGACAACATCGACATCGACGACCTCCTTCTCGTTGTGGTCCGCCACGGCATGCCGGCCGTGGCGGGGGTGCCTTCTGCAAGAATCTGGGTATTGTGCCCATACCGGGCGCGCTGCCCCAAGCAAACCCGAGCGTCACCGCCCTCCGGCGTGTGGTGGACGCGACGCCGGGGCCCCGTCCACAGGAACCTCTCCCATGACCGCCACGACCACCCAGACCCGGCACGCACGCGTGCTCATCCTCGGCTCCGGACCCGCCGGCTACACCGCTGCGGTCTACGCCGCACGGGCCAACCTGAACCCGGTGCTGATCACCGGCATCGCCCAGGGCGGCCAGCTGATGACCACCACCGAAGTCGACAACTGGCCCGCCGACGTGGCCGGCGTGCAGGGGCCGGAACTGATGCAGCGTTTCCAGCAGCATGCCGAACGCTTCAATACCGAGATCGTCTTCGACCACATCAACGCCGTCGACCTGAGCCGGCGCCCCTTCAAGCTGACCGGCGATTCCGGCAACTACACCTGCGACGCCCTGGTCGTGGCCACCGGCGCCAGCGCCAAATATCTGGGCCTGCCCAGCGAACAGGCATTCATGGGCAAGGGCGTCAGCGGCTGCGCCACCTGCGACGGCTTCTTCTACCGCGGCGACGAGGTCTGCGTGGTGGGCGGCGGCAACACGGCGGTGGAAGAGGCGCTGTACCTGTCCAACATCGCCAGCAAGGTGCACCTGATCCACCGCCGCGACAAGTTCCGCGCCGAGGCCATCATGATCGACAAGGTGATGGCCAAGGTGGAGGCCGGGAAGATCCAGCTGCACCTGTGGCACACGCTGGATGAAGTGCTCGGCGACGCCACCGGCGTCACCGGTGTGCGGCTGAAGAGCACGCAGTCCGGCAGCACCACCGACGTGCCGGTGAAGGGCTGCTTCATTGCCATCGGCCACCAGCCCAACACCGACATCTTCAAGGGCCAGCTGGAGATGAAGGACGGCTACATCGTCACCAAGACCGGCCTGGACGGCTTCGCCACCATGACCAGCGTGCCCGGCGTGTTCGCCGCCGGCGACGTGCAGGACCACGTGTACCGCCAGGCGATCACCAGCGCCGGCACCGGCTGCATGGCCGCGCTGGACGCCCAGCGCTTCCTGGAACAGCAGGAACCCTGAAAATCGGGCTACAATCGCGGGCTTTGCTGAGCGTGGCGTTACGCACAGGCTGGACAAACCTCCAGCCCGGTGCATTCGAGTGAACGCCGAGCGGCAGCGCGACACAACCTAATCGGAGAAGCGTCATGGCACGCGTCTGTCAAGTCACCGGCAAGCGCCCGATGGTGGGCCACAACGTCAGCCACGCCAACAACAAGACCAAGCGTCGGTTCCTGCCCAACCTGCAGTACCGCCGTTTCTGGCTGGAGACCGAAAACCGCTGGGTGCGCCTGCGCATCAGCAACGCGGCGCTCCGCCTCATCGACAAGGTGGGCATCGATCAGGTCGTGGCCGACCTGCGCGCCCGCGGCGAACTCTGACCCCCGTTAGGAGCACATCATGGCCAGCAAAGGCGGACGCGAAAAGATCAAGCTGGAGTCCACGGCGGGCACCGGCCACTTCTACACCACGAGCAAGAACAAGAAGACGACGCCCGAGAAGCTCGAATTCCTGAAGTTCGACCCGAAGGCGCGCAAGCACGTCCTCTACAAGGAAGTGAAGCTGAAGTAACCCAGCGGCACCGACCAAAAGCAAAACCCGCCAATGGCGGGTTTTCCTTTGTCCATCCAGCAGAGCCGCGGATCCGGCTCCGCCGGTCCGCTGGCGAACGGCCCCCTCGGGGGGTACCGAGCGCCAGCGAGGTTGGGGGCCTTACCTGACCACGCCGATGTTCGTCTGCTTGCCGCCCACGTACGAGTGCAGCGTCAGGGCGCCGTTCTTGATGTCGCCCTTGGCGTCGAAAGAGATCATGCCGGTGACACCCTTGTAGCCGCTGGTCTTGGCCAGCACCGGCAGGTACTTGGCCGGTTCGGTGGAATTGGCCTTCTGCATGGCGGCGACCAGCAGGTTCACCGAGTCGTAGACGTACGGGGCGTAGATCTGCACGTCGGCATTGAACTTGGCCTTGAACTTGGCCTTGAACTCCTCCATGCCCTTGACGGCAGCAGTGTCCTTCTCCTCGATGCCGCCGGCTTCGGCGCAGATCACCTGGTTGTCACCGAGCGCACCCGCGGCCAGCTTGGGCAGTTCGCCCGAGCAGATGCCGTCGCCGCCCATCATCTTGGCCTCGATGCCCAGCTGCTTCATCTGGCGCAGCATCGGGCCGGCCACGGCGTCCATGCCGCCGAAGAAGATGACATCGGGCTTCTTGGCCTTGATGGCAGTCAGGATGGCGGTGAAGTCCGTGGCCTTGTCGGTGGTGAACTGGCGGTCGACGACCTTGCCGCCCTTGGACTTGACGCCCTTGACGAACTCGTCGGCGACGCCCATGCCGTAGGCGGTGCGGTCGTCGATGACGGCGATGCTCTTGGCCTTCACTTCGGTGACGGCGTAGCGGCCCAGCGTGCCACCCAGTTGACCGTCGTTGGCAACGACGCGGAAGGTGGTCTTCAGGCCACGGGCCGTGTAGGCCACCGCGGTGGCCGACGGGCTGATCTGCGGAATGCCGGCATCGGCATAGATCTTCGACGCGGGGATCGAGGTGCCCGAGTTGAGGTGGCCGACCACGCCGACGACCTTGCTGTCGACCAGCTTCTGCGCCGCGGCGGTGCCCTGCTTCGGGTCACCGGCGTCGTCTTCGGCCAGCAGTTCGAACTTGATCTTCTTGCCGCCGATGGTGACGCCCTTGGCGTTCAGTTCCTCGATGGCCAGGCGGGCGCCGTTCTCGTTGTCCTTGCCCAGGTGGGCAATGCCACCGCTGGTGGGGCCGACGTGGCCAATCTTGACGACCATGTCCTGCGCAAACACGGAGCCACCCAGCATGAGGGCAGCAGCACCGATGATCACGTTCAGCTTGACTTGCATTCAGATACCTCCGGATGGGTGTGGCCGCGGATGCGGCTATGGGGGAGCCCCAAGCGCGGGACGATAACGCAAAAGTTCACGGATTCCCAAGCGGGATTCATGCCCGGGAGCTGGCGTGGTGGCGGATCTCCAACCCCGCGGCCTTGTAGGCGCGCCAGCGGGCGCGGCCAGCCTCGGCGTCGTCCGGATCGGCAGTCACGACTTCGATGAGGCGGTCGGCCACGTCCAGCGAGGCGGGCGGCTCGGCCCCCAGATTCAGCAGGACACGCGGCGCGCCTTCCAGGCCGGCCCGCGGGGCCAGCCAGACGGGCGTGCGCGCGGCCACGGCCGCTGCGGCGCCGGGCATGCGCACATGGGGCAGGAAGTCGCGCTCCTCGAAGGTCCAGAGCGCGCGGTCGAGTTCGGCCAGCGTCTCGGGGGAGGCGGTCACCAGCACGCGCACGCCCTGGCGGCAGGCCTTGCGCAACAGGCGGCAGGCGAAGCCGACGCGGTCGGCCACGCCGGTGTGGAACTCGACTTCGTTCAAGAACCCCGGCCGGCGCGCGCCAGCACGAAGTGGGTCAGCAGCGGCACCGGCCGGCCGGTGGCGCCCTTGGCCGTGCCCGACTTCCAGGCCGTACCGGCGATGTCCAGGTGAGCCCAGCGCTGCTGGGCCGCGAAGCGCTGCAGGAACTTCGCCGCGGTGATGGAACCACCCGGGCGACCACCCACGTTGGCGACGTCGGCGAAGCTGGACTTGAGGCCTTCCTCGTACTCGTCGTCCAGCGGCATGCGCCAGGCCGGATCGAGCGCCGCTTCACCGGCGGCCAGCAGTTCGCCGGCCAGGGATTCGTCGTTGCTGAACAGACCCGAACGGTGGTGCCCCAGCGCGATCACGCAGGCCCCCGTGAGCGTGGCGATGTCCACCACCACCTCGGGCTTGAATCGCTCGGCGTAGGTCAGCGCATCACACAGGATGAGCCGGCCCTCGGCATCGGTATTGAGAATCTCGATGGTCTGGCCCGACATGCTCCTGACCACGTCGCCCGGCTTCACTGCGCGGCCACTGGGCATGTTCTCGCAGGCGGGGATGATGCCGACCAGGTTGACCTTGGCCTTCAATTGCGCCACGGCGCGCAGCGTGCCCAGCACGCTGGCCGCGCCGCCCATGTCGAACTTCATCTCGTCCATTTCGGCAGCGGGCTTCAGACTGATGCCACCGGAATCGAAAGTGATGCCCTTGCCCACCAGCACCACGGGCGCCTCGGTCTTTGCAGCGCCGTTCCAGCGCGCGACGATGAACTTCAGCGGCTCCTCGGAGCCCTGCGCCACCGCCAGGAAGGCGCCCATGCCGAGCTTCTCGCAATCCTTGCGGTCCAGGATATCCACCTTCAGGCCATGGCTCTTGCCGATCCTGCGCATCTCGGCAGCCAGGAAGCTGGGCGTGCAGTGGTTGGGCGGCCGGTTGGCGCACTCGCGCGCCAGCTGCACGCCCCCGGCGATGGCCGCACCGCGGGCCAGGCCCGCAGCCGCCTCATCCAGATCGCTCTGCGCGCACAGCAAGGCGGTGCTGCGCAAGGGCGAATCCGCGGGTGCCGAAGGCTTGGTGTGGCGGTACACATAGACCGCGTCGGCAACCGCCAGCGCCGCGGCCTCTGCGTGGGCTGCCGTCATCGCCGCGCCCGACAGCGCGATGGCCAGATCGCGCGCGCCGCCTGACTTGAGCAGTTGGACACCCGCCTGCACGGCCTTGGCGAAGGCCTTGGGCGAGGCATCGGCCGCCACGCTGCAGGCCAGCCGGGGAGCCTGCACCTTGGGCACGCGGTGCAGCAGCAGCGTGCGGCCGGCCTTCCATTCCAGATCGCCCGCCGCCGCAGCGGCCTCCAGGGCCGAAGCGACGGCCTTGTCCAGGCCCGCGGGGGCGGCACCGGCCACCGTGATCAGCAGCAGCGCATCGCACTCGACCTTGCCCCAGGCCGTCGCGGCGGCCACCTGCGTCTTGAAGTCCATAATTCCATCCGATTGGAAAGTCGTTTCATGTTATTCGATTCAACTGTGAGGAAGGATCTGGCGCGCGCCTTTGCCGCGACGCTGGTGGTGATCCTCACCATCGTCATCACGATGTTCCTCATCCGCACGCTGGGCCAGGCGGCCGGCGGCGTGGTCTCTCCGCAGGACGTGGTGCTGCTGCTCGCCTACGCCGCCAGCGGACACCTGGCCACGATGCTGTGCCTGTCGATGTTCGTGGCGGTGGTGGTGACGCTGGGCCGCATGTACCGCGACAGCGAGATGGTGATCTGGTTCGCCAGCGGCCTGCCGCTGTCGCGCTTCGTGCGGCCGGTGCTCTGGACCGCGCTGCCGGTGATGATCGTGGTCGTCGCCTGCATGCTGCTGCTGTGGCCCTGGGTCAACCAGCAGAGCGCCGAGCTGCGCGATCGCTACACGCAGCGATCGGATCTCTCGCGCGTCACGCCGGGGGTCTTCCAGTCTTCGGCGGACGGGCGCCGCGTCTTCTTCGTCGAGCGCGAGAGCCCCGACGGCATCAAGGCCCGCAACGTCTTCATCCTCACGCGCGAGAAGTCCGAGGAAAGCGTCATTGCCGCACGCAGCGGCCGCCTGGAGACGCAGGGCGAGCAGCGCTACCTGGTGCTGGAGCGCGGCCAGCGCAACCAGACCGACGCCAAGACC
>JAEUPH010000325.1 GCA_016790395.1 Rubrivivax sp.
TGCAGCACCAGACGATGCGGGCCTGGCGATCGACCAAGGCGCTGATGGCGCAGTTGCCGACGAGCGCGAGGTCGAGCGAGGCCGAGCCCGGCCCCGGCGGATGGCCCGAGCCGGCAGCGGGGCTCGCTTCCAATTGCATAGCAACAAATGTAGACTGCAGCTCGCCGATGCGCAACCCGGGTGGCGCATCCCATCCAACACGAAGGGTCACGCCATGAAGTCACCGCGTTGTCGCCGTGGCGGTACCGGAGCCCCGGCGTGATGGTCCTGCGGACACTGCGCCTGCAGCTGCGCTTTCTGCTGCCGCTTGCGGGCACGCTGATCCTGGCCGCCTATCTGGCCGTGCCCCTGATGGACCAGGTGACGCTGCGCTGGTTCAGCCGCGACCTGAACAGTCGCGGCGCCCTGGTGGCCAATGCCCTGTCCGATTCCATCGCCGAGGCCGTGATCTCCGGACGCCCCGCGCGCCTGCGCCCGCTCTTCGACCGCGCCGCAGAAGACGAGCGCCTGTTCGCGCTGGGCCTGTGCAGCCTGGACGGCCGCTGGCTGCAATCGACCGACCGCTTCCCGGAAGGGCTGAGCTGCGCGCGCGCCGTCGAGATCGCCGCCGAAGCGGAGCCGCGGCTGGCACTGTCAGGGGGTGCCGTCCACGTCGGCGTGCAGGACGTGCTGGGCGCACGGCCTGCCGACCGGCCGTTCCAAGGCGCGATCGACGAACCCGCGGCCGCGCGCTGGGCGGCCCGGGCCGCGCGCACCGCCGCTTCGGCCACCGAGTTCATGGACCCGGGCCCGCGCAGCTTGCTGGCCCGCCTGGTACTGCTGCACGACCTCAGCTTCATCGAACGCCGCAGCCAGGACACGCGGCGCTACCTCATCGGCCTGATCGCAGCGCTGGGCGGGGTCATCGCCCTCATCACCGTGGTGGTGGCGCAGCTCAGCTGGCGCGGCTGGGTCAAGGGCGTGCGCGCGCTGCTGCGCGGCGAGGGCCTGCTGAGCCCCATGCTGCCTGCGGCGCCCGAACTGGCGCCCTTCGCGGCAGACCTGCGCGCGCGCATGCGCGACCTGGAAGACGAGTACCGCCGATCGGCAGGCCCCGAGGCGGAGTGGACGGCCGAGCGCCTGCGCACGCTGCTGCGCACGCAGTTGAGCGGCGACCAGGTCATCGTCGTCTCCAACCGCGAGCCCTACATCCACGAGCGCACGGCGGCGGGCCTGGTCGTCAAGCGGCCGGCCAGCGGGCTGGTGACCGCGGTGGAGCCCGTGATGCGGGCCTGCTCGGGCACCTGGGTGGCGCACGGCAGCGGCAGCGCCGACCGCGAGGTGGTGGACCACGCCGACCGCGTGCGGGTGCCGCCCGGTCAAGACGACTACTGGCTGCGCCGCCTGTGGCTCACCGAGGAGGAGGAGCAGGGCTACTACTACGGCTTCGCCAACGAAGGCATGTGGCCGCTTTGCCACGTGGCCCATGTGCGGCCGGTGTTCCGCGAGTCGGACTGGGAGGCCTACCGCACCGTCAACCAGCGCTTCGCCGACGCGGTGGTGGCCGAGGCGCGCAGCGCCGACCCCGTGGTGCTGGTGCAGGACTACCACTTCGCCCTGCTGCCGGCGATGGTCCGCGAGAAGCTGCCGCAGGCCACCATCCTGACCTTCTGGCACATCCCGTGGCCGAACCCGGAATCCTTCGGCATCTGCCCCTGGCGGCGCGAAATCCTGCAGGGCATGCTGGGCAGCACGATCCTGGGCTTCCACACGCGCTACCACTGCAAGAACTTCATCGAGACGGTCGACCGCTACCTGGAGGCCCGCATCGAGCACGAGCACTCCACCATCGCCTACCAGGAGAAGGAGACCCTCGTGGAGAGTTACCCGATCTCCATCGAATGGCCGGGGCCGGCCGAGATGGCGGCATGGCTGCCGGTGGCCGAGTGCCGGCGGCGCGTGGTCGAGCGTCTGGCCCTGCCCGCCGACCTGTGCCTGGCGGTGGGCGTGGACCGCTTCGACTACACCAAGGGCATCCTCGAACGGCTGAACGCCGTCGAGCGGCTGCTGGAGAAGTGGCCTTCGTGGGTGGGGCGCTTCGTGTTCGTGCAGGTGGCGGCCCCGACGCGCAGCGCACTGGACGAGTACCGCGGCTTCCAGGAGCGCATCCAGCGTGTCACAGAGCGCGTCAACCAGCGCTTCGGCCGGCCGGGCTACCAGCCGGTGCACCTGCTGGCGCAGCACCACGAGCACGAGGCCGTGACCGAGCTCTTCCGCGCGGCCGACGTGTGCGTGGTGACCAGCCTGCACGACGGCATGAACCTCGTGTGCAAGGAGTTCGTCGCCGCGCGCGACGACCTGCAGGGCGTGCTGGTGCTGAGCCGCTTCGCGGGCGCGGCCCGGGAGATGCCCGAGGCGCTGATCGTGAACCCGTACCACGTGGAGGAGACGGCCGACGCGCTGCACCGTGCCGCCACCATGCCCGCCGCCGAGCAGCGCGAACGCATGGCCAGCCTGCGCAGCACCGTGCGCGAGTTCAACGTCTTCCGGTGGGCCGGCCGCATGCTGGCGGACGCCGGCCGCTGGCGACTGCGGGCACGCATCGAGGCGCGGGTGCGCAGCCACCAGGCGCAGTGAACGGACTGCCGTGCCTGCCGGCATGAAGATGCACCACCTGTTCAGCCCCGAGGGCGAGGCCGCCCTGGCGGCCTTGCTGCAGCAGCGACCCTTGCTGGCCTTCGACTTCGACGGCACGCTCACGCCCATCGTGGCGCGCCCGGGCGACGCGCGCCTGGCGCCGGGTGTGTCGGCTCGGCTGGCCGCGCTGGCGGCGCTGCTGCCGGTGGCCATCGTCAGCGGCCGCAGCGTCGAGGATGTCCGCGGACGGCTCGGCTTCGTGCCGCAGTTCATCGTGGGCAACCATGGCGCCGAAGAGGCCGGCCCGCCGGCCGCGGCGACCGGTCACGCCGGCGCCTTGTCGCCGCTGCGCGCGCGCCTGATCGAAGCACGCTCCGCGCTGGCGGCCGCCGGCGTCACGGTCGAGGACAAGGGCCACTCGGTGGCGCTGCACTACCGCCTGTCGCGCCATCGCGAGCTGGCGCAGCGGGTCATCGGGGAGGTGCTGGCCGGACTCGACGAAACCCTGCGCGTGTTCGGCGGCAAGCTCGTGGTCAACGTGGTGGCGCGGCTGGCGCCCGACAAGGCCGATGCCGTGCGCGCGCTGGTCCAGCGATGCGGCGCACAGGCCGCCCTCTTCGTGGGCGACGACGTGAACGACGAGCCGGTGTTCGCCAGCGCCCCGCCGCACTGGCTCACGGTGCGCGTCGGTCGCGACGACCCGCGATCGAAGGCGCGCTGGTTCCTGGACAGTCAGCGCGAGGTGGCGCTGCTGCTCGAGCGTCTGTTGACTTTGCTGGCCTCGCCCTGAACCGCCGGAAAGGCGGCTGCGCTCACATCTGGCTGAGGGGAATGCTGGCGCCGCGCTCGTCGGCGCCCAGCACCTGGATCAGCACCGCCAGGTCCTGCTCCAGACGTTCCAGCGTTTCCGGATCCAGCGCCGCCAGTGCTTCCGGCAACACGCCGGTGAAGGGGCCCGGCGCGCGACGCAGGACACGCGCACCGCCGGGGCGCAGGTGCAGCATCACCGCGCGGCCGTCGCGCTCGCTCTTGCGCACCTCGATGAAATCCTGTTCGGCCAGCGCCTTCACCAGGTTGCTGGCGGTGGGTTGTCGCACGTCGAGCGCGCGGGCGAGGTCGTTGACCCCGAGGCCAGGGTGGTCGCGCACGACGCTCAGCGCCCACACCTGGGCCCCGCCCAGCCCGGCCCGTTTCTCCACCTGCTGGAAGTGGGTCTTGACGGCGTTGAAGACGAGGCGGAACTGCCGCAGCACCCGGACGGCGCCGTCCGCCTTGGCAGGGTTCTCGGTCCTCCGGGGTCCCGGGCCTGCCTTCACTGCGGACTTGCGAACTGCCATGCGGCCATCATAGAACGGCGATCAGCACCGAGCCCGTGGCCGAGGTGATGAGCCCCGGGATGAGGCTGCCCGACAGCAGGCGCACGACGGCATTGCTGCCCCCGTGCGCCACGACGATCGGCTCACAGGCCTCTCGGGCCGCCAGCTCGGCCACCTCCCGGGCCGTCGTGCCGGCAGGCAGGCAGGTGCCGCGCGCCTTCAGCCCTGCCGCTTCGGCAGCGTGGACGGCCGCGTCGAGCACGCGCTGCGCGTGCCGCTGGATCTCGTCAGCCAGCCGGTCGTGCAGGGTGTCGACGAAGCCCGCGACATCCACGACGGGCAGCAGGTCCGACGCCGCGATGTGGACGAACAGGAGTTCGGCCGCGAGCTCGCGCGCCAGTTCCAGCCCCTGCTTCAAGGCCACGCCGGCGCCACTGCCATCCTCCAGGATCACCAGCACGCGTTTCGGTGTCGACCCCTGGGCCAGCGCTGCCGGGCGCGCGGGCGGGCACACGATGACCGGGATCGGCGAGGCCGTGATCAGGCCGGGCACCAGACTGCCGCCTAGCAACCGGATGAGGGCGTTGCTGCCGTCGGAGGCCACGAGGACCAGGTCGCAGTGGCTGGCCGCCGCGGCGTCGAGGACGCCGCGCACCGGATGGGGCGGCGATTCGATCACCGACTTCGAAGGCACGCGCAGTTCGAGCGCCAGTTGCCGCGCCCGCTGGTGCAGGAGTTCCGCCTGTGCATGCGCTTCATCCTGCGCTTCCCGCCGTGCTTCCCACTGCGCCGCCAGCTCGAGGGCGGGCAGGCTCGCGGCAGCCCGGCCCTCGCGGGGCAAGGGCGTGTAGAAGATGACTTCGGCCATGCAGGCCCTGGCCAGTGCCACGCCGACCTGCATCAAGGCGCCCGGCTGCAGCCTGGGCTCCAGAACCACCAGCGTGCGCTTGAACATGGCGGGCGCCCTCCATGGCAGGTTCCGGAACACTGGAACGCAGCCGTCAAAACATATAGATGAAAATATAAATCAACAAGGTCGCCTTCCCACGTTGCCGCATCACATTGAGACGAATATAGTTGCGGGCGTGGCCCTGGACCGCGAGGCGCCGGCCCCGCGTCGTTCCCGGCGTCACCCACCGCGCACTGAAGGAGAACTCCGAGTGAAGCCTGCCAAGAACTTGTCCCTGTTGGCGATGCTGGTGGCCGTGCTGGCCGCCTGCACCAGCACGCCCATCGAAGCGCCGAAGGCGCCGAGCCCGCCGCCGGCCGCACCGGTGGCGGCACCGGCCGCAGCACCGGCACCGGCGCCTGCGGCGGTGGCGCCGCGAGCCCTCCCCGCATCGACCGTGGCAACGGCGACGCTGCCCGCGCACCTGGATCCGAAGAGCGTCATCGCTTCCCGCCGCAGCGTCCTCTTCGACTTCGACTCCTTCGCCATCCGTGGCGAAGACACGCCGCTGATCGAGCAGCACGGCAAGTACCTGGCCACGCACCCTGTCGTGGCCATCAAGATCGAAGGCCATGCCGACGAGCGCGGTGGCACCGAGTACAACCTGGCCCTGGGTCAGAAGCGCGCCGAGGTGGTGTTGCGCGCGCTGCGCGTCTACGGCGTCAAGGACTCGCAGATGGAAGCCATCAGCTGGGGCGAATCGCGCCCGCGCGCCGCCGGGCATGACGAAGCGGCCTGGGCGCAGAACCGCCGCGCCGACCTGCAGTACCCCGCGAAGTAGCCGCCCGACCTCGCCCTCTGGCATGAAGGCGCAGGACGAGCCCCGGCCGGGTTCGCAGGGGCTCGGCGCGGCGGCTTGGCGCGACCTTCGCGGCGGCTGGTTGGCCGGCCGTCCCTGGGCCGACCGTGCGGTGGTACTCGGCTACGCAGCCATCACGGGCCTGGTGGTGGTGGCTTTCACCTTGCTGGCCGAGCAGGCGAGCCACCGGTTCGAGGCCCTCTCCCGGCATGGTGACTGGGGCCGCTGGCTGCCCCTGGCATGGACGCCCGCGCTGACGGTGGTGCTGCTGTGGTGGACGCGGCGCTTCGCGCCGGGCGCCATGGGCTCGGGCATCCCCCAGGTAGTGCGCGCGCTCGACGACGCCCTGCCCGAGGCGCAACGGACCTGGCTCGTTTCGCTGCGGCTCTCGCTGCACAAGATCGGGCTCGTCTCGGGCGGCCTCCTGGCCGGGCTGTCGATCGGCCGCGAAGGGCCCACGGTGCAGGTGGGTGCGGGGGTCATGGGCCATGCGCGCCGCTGGCTGTCGGCGGACTCCGGCCTGGATGTGCACGACCTGATGGTCGCCGGGGCGGCGGCGGGCATCGCCGCAGCCTTCAACACGCCGCTGGGAGGCATCGTCTTCGCGCTGGAGCAGTTGTCGCGCCGGCGCAGCCTGTCGCACAGCTCCCTGGTCGTGGTGAGCATCGTGCTGGCCGGCCTGGTGGCCGTGTCCGTGTTCGGCAACCAGACCTACTTCGGCAAGCTGCGCATCCAGGAACTGAGCTGGGCTGTCCTCGGGCCCGGGATCCTGGTGGCCGTGGCCGCCGGTCTGGCAGGCGGGCTGTTCGCGCGCTTGCTCGTGCTCTCGGCGCGCGGCACGAAGGACGTGTTCTCGCGCACGCGCCTGCGTCACCCGTACGGGTTCGCCGCCGCCTGCGCCGTCGGCGTGGCCGTGATCGGCATCGTCACCGAGGGCGCGACGGCGGGCGCCGGCTATGCGCCCACGCGCGCCATGCTGGAGGGGCGGGCCGAGACAGCGAGCGTGTTCACGCTGCTCAAGTTCTGCGCCACCTGGCTGTCCGCGTGGACCGGCGTGCCGGCTGGCGTGTTCGCACCCTCGCTGACCATCGGTGCCAGCATTGGCCACGACATCGCCAGGCTGGTGGGCGCCGGCACCGAAGTGGCCATCCCGCTCATCGCGCTGGGCATGGTGGGCTTCCTGGCCGCCGCGACGCAGGGCCCGATCACCGCCTTCATCATCGTGATGGAGATGGTCTCAGGGCATACCATGGTGCTGAGCCTGATGGCCTGCGCACTGGTCGCCAGCGGGGTGTCACGGCTGTTGTCCCCGCCGATGTACGGCGAACTGGCGGCCCTGCTGCCGCTGCCGCAGGCGACGCGAGACCCCGAACTCCCGCGCCCGCCGGCCTGAATCACCGGGTAAGTCCCGGGGTGGCCACGCCGCTCCAAGGCCCTTTCCCATGGAGCTAGGGATACGCCAACCGCGACCGCGGGCGCAACACTCGCGACCCCGTCCACCTGCGCCTCCCGGAGCCCGCCATGACCGTGTCCGTCAGCTACCCCGGCGTCTACATCGACGAAGTGCCCAGCGGGGTGCGCACCATCGCGGGGGTCTCCACCTCCATCGGCTTGATGGTGGGCTGGGCGCCGCGCGGTTCCGTCACCGACGCCGTGCGCATCACCAGCTTCGGCGACTACGAACGCGAGTTCGGCGGCCTGGACGCGCGCAGCCTGCTCGGCTACGCCGTGCGCCAGTTCTTTGCCAACGGCGGCAGCGACACCTACGTGATGCGCATCGTCGACGCCGCCTCGGCCGTCACCGCGCAGTGCGCCCTGGGCGCCAACATCACCGTCAACGCCAGCAGCCCGGGCGCCTGGGCCAACCGCTACGCCGTGCGCTCCACGCAGCGCACATCCGACACCACGCGCTTCCGCATCGACGTCATCGACACGGCGGCCAACGGCGCCGTCGTCGAGAGCTTCGAGAACCTCAGCCTGGCCGCCGGCGATGCGCGCGCGCCGGCCAACATCATCAACGCACGCTCGGGCGTGATCCGCGTCAGCACCACGGCCAGCGCCACCGCGCCGCTGGACCAGACCGTGTTCCTGGGCAACACCACGCCGCAGGCCGCACCGCCCATCGCCGCCGCCACCACCGCCGGCGCCGACGGCACGGTGGTGGGCCCCGGCGACGCCGGCTTCCACACCGACGTGCAGGCCCGCTTCGGCGTCGGCAGCATGAGCGACCGGCTCGACCTCTACAACCTGGTGTGCGTGCCCGGCCTGACCGACCCGACGACGATCCAGGCGCTGCAGGCCGAGTGCCGCCGCCGTCGCGCCTTCCTCATCGTCGACGGCGACCCCAACGGCACCGTCACCACCATGGCCAGCAACGGCACCAGCGGCCTCACGGGCAACAACGGACACTTCTCCGCCATCTACTGGCCCTGGGTGCGCGCGGCCGACCCGCAGCAGGCCGGCGCCGTGCGCGAGTTCCCGCCCTGCGGCTTCGTCGCCGGCGTCATGGCGCGCACCGACGGCAGCCGCGGCGTGTGGAAGGCACCGGCCGGCAGCGACGCCAGCCTGAACGGCGCCCTGGGCCTGGCGGTGACCCTGAGCGACCCGCAGAACGGCCAGTT
The DNA here is from genome assembly GCA_016790395.1 of Rubrivivax sp. Lineage (GTDB taxonomy): Bacteria > Pseudomonadota > Gammaproteobacteria > Burkholderiales > Burkholderiaceae_C > Rubrivivax. The sequence goes on from JAEUPH010000325.1 coordinate 8,302, forward strand.
GAACCCGCTGGGCATCAACTGCCTGCGCACGCAGCCGGTCTACGGCCACGTGGTGTGGGGTGCGCGCACGCTGCACGGCCAGAACGACCGCGGCTCGGAATGGAAGTACGTGCCGGTGCGGCGCCTGGCGCTGTTCCTGGAAGAGAGCCTCTTCCGCGGCACGCAATGGGTGGTGTTCGAACCCAACGACGAACCGCTGTGGGCGCAGATCCGCCTGAACGTGGGCGCCTTCATGAACGGCCTGTTCCGCCAGGGGGCCTTCCAGGGCACGAGCCCGCGCGACGCCTACTTCGTCAAGTGCGACCGCGAGACGACGACGCAGAACGACATCGACAACGGCATCGTCAACATCCACGTCGGGTTCGCACCGCTGAAGCCGGCCGAGTTCGTGGTCATCCGCATCCAGCAGATGGCCGGCGAGATCAACACCTGAAGCAGGAGCAGCGCACATGGCCCAGTTCAGCGTCAACGCCTCGCGGTTCGACCCGTACAAGAACTTCAAGTTCAGGGTCAAGTACGACGGGCGCTTCGTCGCCGGCGTCAGCAAGGTCAGCGCGCTCAAGCGCAGCACCGAGGTGGTGGAACACCGCGAAGGCGGCGACCCGAGCACCGGCCGCAAGAGCCCCGGCCGCACCAAGTACGAGCCCATCACGCTGGAGCGCGGCGTCACGCACGACACCGAGTTCGAGAAGTGGGCCAACAAGGTGTGGAACTTCGGCTCGGGCCTGGGCGCCGAGGTCTCGCTGCGCGACTTCCGCAAGGACCTGATCCTGGAGGTCTACAACGAGGCCGGGCAGCTGGTGCTGGCCTACAAGATCTTCCGCTGCTGGGTGAGCGAGTACCAGGCGCTGCCCGACCTGGACGCCAACGCCAACGCCGTGGCCATCCAGACGCTCAAGCTCGAGAACGAAGGCTGGGAGCGCGACTACGACGTCGCCGAGCCCGCCGAGCCCAGCTTCACCGAACCGGCCTGAAGCCCGCCACCGCCGCCATGGCCACCGACGAGCACCTGCTGCTCTCGCTGTGGGAGCAGGGCCAGCGGCGCACGCCCCTGGACCGCAGCCTGCTGCTGCTGTGGGGCTGCACCGGCGCGGCCGACGCCGCGCACTGGCCGCTGGGCCGGCGCGACGCGGCCCTGCTGGAAGCGCGCGTGCGCCTCTTCGGCGCGCAGCTGGAAGCCACCGCCGATTGTCCGCACTGCGCCGCGCGCATGGCCTTCACGCTGCGCCTGGACGAACTGGCCCGGCACGCACCGCCGGCCGCCGAGGGCCTGGAGGTGGCTTGCGCGGCCGGCCGCTTCAGGCTGCCGCACAGCGCCGACCTGGCCGCCGCGCTGGCCGACGAACAGCCTCGCCTGGCCCTGGCGCGGCGCCTGCGCGTGGACGGCGATGCGCCGCTGGGCGAAGAACAGCTCGCCGCCGTGGAAGCCGCACTGGCCGAAGCCGACCCGGCGGCGCAGATCGAGATCGCCCTGGCCTGCGACGCCTGCGGCCGCGGTTTCGAAGCCCCGCTGGACATCGCCGAATGCCTGTGGCTGGACGTGGCCCGGCGCGCGCGGCAGACGATGGACGAGGTGCACGACCTGGCCAGCGCCTACGGCTGGAGCGAAGCCGAGGTGCTGGCCGTGCCGCCGGTGCGGCGGCGGCATTACCTGCAGCGGGTGCAGGCGTGAGCGGCTTCTTCAGCCGCCTGCTGGCCCGGGCCGCCGGCGACGCGGGGCCTTCGCGTGTGCGGCCGCAGGTGGCGCCGCCGTGGGCGGCGGGCGCTGGTGAAGCGCTGGGCGAGAGCCTGGAGCTGGAGGCGTCGATGCCCGCCGAGCCGCCCCCGCGCGGGGCCGCAGCGCAGGTGGTGCAGGGCGCACACACCCGCCCGGCAGGAGAGGCCGACCGCGGCGACGCGGCGCCGTTCGAGGTCGAACACGGCGCGTCAACGCCACGGCCGCCGACGGCTCCGCCAAGGGCCACCGCTTCGCCCGCCCCGATGCCACCGGCGCTGCAGCCGGCCGTGCCTTCGCCACGCCTGCCGGCGCGGCCCGCGATGCCGCAGGCCCCCACGCGGGCCGCAGTGCCCTCACTCCCGCCGGCACGCCTGCAAGCCGAGACGTCGCGCGTTGACGAGGCGTCTCAAGCGGCCGAGGCCGCCGCGGCGAGTGCAGAAACGGCGAGCCCGAAGCGGCCCCGCACGGCGGCGGTGGCGCCGGTCGCCATCGCAGCCCGCCAGGCGGCACGCCCGGCCGCGCCCAGCCCCGCCGCCCCGCGCGACGAAGGCACCGTGGTGCACGTGAGCATCGGCCGCGTCGAACTTTTCGCCCCGGCTGCCGCACCGGCCGTGCGCGCGCCGCGCACCGCCCCGCGCGGCGGCAGCGTGCCGCTGGCCGACTACCTGCGGGGCAAGCCGCGATGAGCAACGCGCTGGCCATCGCCGGGGTCACCGCCGTGCTGCGTGACCTGCTGGACAGCGGCGTCGTCGACCACCAGCTCACCGACACCCTGGGCGCCGGTGTCACCGTCTCGGCCTTGCCGCCGGACCAGATCGCCATCGAAGGCGCCGCGGCCGCGCCGCGCCTGAACCTGTTCCTGCACCAGGTCACGCCCAATGCCGCGCTGCGCAACACCATGCTGCCGATGCGCGACAGCGCAGGACGCCGCACCGCCAACCCGCCGCTGGCGCTGGACCTGCACTACCTGCTCACCGCCTACGGCGTGCAGGAGTTGCAGGCCGAGGTGCTGCTGGGCTACGCGCTGCTGATGCTGCACGAGACGCCGGTCATCACGCGCGAGGCCATCCGCACCGCGCTGCAGCCCGACCCCGTCAGTGGCGCACTGCTGCCCACGGTGTTCCAGGCGCTGCGCAGCGCCGACCTGGCCGACCAGGTGGAACTGCTGAAGATCACGCCGCAGCCGATGGGTGGCGAGGAGATGTCGCGCCTGTGGTCGGCGCTGCAGGCGCGCTACCGGCCGACGGCGGCCTTCCAGGTCAGCGTGGTGCTGATCGAACGTTCACGGCCCGTGCTGACACCGCTGCCCGTGCTGACGCGCGGCCGCTTCGACCCGGCCCTGCAACGCGAAGTGGGTGTGGCCGTGGGCGCCGGGCTGACGCCGCCCTTCCCCACGCTGGAAGGCGTGCTGGCCGCCGCCCACGAGACCCCCGCCACGCTGCGCCCGGGCGACGCCGTGCAGGTGGTGGGCCATCACCTGGCCGGCACGAACCGCAGCCTGGTGCTGCGCAACGCGCGCTTCGGCCTGGAACAGAGCATCGCCCTGCCCGACGCCACGCTGGAGACCGGCTTCGACTTCGTGCTGCCCAACCTGCCGGCGGCGCTGCCGGTGGGCATCTGGCAGCTGGAGCTGCAGCTGCAGCGCCCGGGCGAGGCACGGCTGCGCACCAGCAACGCGTTGCCGCTGGCCTTGGCGCCGCAGGTCACCAGCTTCCCGCCGGTGGCCATGGCGCGCGATGCGGCGGGCACGCTCAGCGTCACCATCGCCTGCGAACCCGCGCTGCGCGTGGGCCAGAAGGTGGCGCTGCTGCTGGACAGCCGCGAAGCCATGGCAGAGCCCTTCGCCGCCGACACCCAGCAGCTCAGCTTCGCCTTCGCCGACGCGCCTCCGGCCGGCGGCACGCCGCTGGTGCGCTTGCGCGTGGACGGCATCGAGAGCGTGGTGGTGAACCGTGCGGCGCGGCCGCCGGTGTTCTTCAACCTGCGATTCACGCTGCCATGAACGCAGCCGCCGAGCCTCCGTGGAGCGAGGCCAACCAGCGCCTGCTGGCGGCCGAGTTCGCCGCGCTGCGCGCCCTGCTGGGCGAAACAACGGGCGAGCGGCCCGACCTCGCCGAGGCGCGCGCCGCGCTGCCCGAGCCGGCCGCCATCGACGAACTCGCGGCGCTCTTCGGGCTGAGCCCTTTCGAGCGCCAGGTGCTGCTGCTGGTGGCGGGCGTGGAGATGGACAGCGCCATGGCGCGGCTGCTGCCGCGGCCCAGCTTCAGTGCCGCGCTGGCCACGCTGCCGGGCGCACACTGGAGCGCCATCGGCCCACTGGCGCCGCTGCGCGCCTGGCGGCTGGTCGAGCTGGACGAGCCCAGCCCGACGCAGGCGCGGCTGCGCATCGACGAACGCATCCTGCACCACCTGGCCGGCGTCAACCGCATCGACGCGCGCCTGGCGCCGCTGCTGCGCCTGCTGCCGCAGGCCTCGCTGATGGCGCCTTCGCACCAGGCCGAACTCGAACGGCTGCTGGGCTTGCCGCCGGCGCTGTCCGACAGCGGCCCCACGCTGTGGCAGCTGAGCGGCAGCGACAGCGCAGCGCAGCGCGCCGTGGCCGCCGCAGTGGCGCACGAACAGTGCCGCGTGCCGCTGCTGCTGGCGGCGCAGGACATCCCCGCCGGGGCCAGCGAACAGGAAGCGCTGGCGGTGCTGTGGCAACGCGAAGCGGCCCTGCTGCCGGCACTGCTGGTGGTGGAAGGCGCCGAGCGCGCCGGCAGCGACGGTGCGGCGGCCCGCTTCATCGCGCGACTGCACGGCCTGGTGCTGCTGGTCGGCCGCGAGGCGGGCGGCTTCGCGGTGCAGGCCAGCGCCCGCCTCGACCTCCCCGGCCCCGCCGAGCAAGGCTGGCTGTGGCGCCATGCGCTGGGCGACGCGCCAGCGGCCCTGCACGCCAGCGCCGCCGCGCTGGCCCAGCAGGTGCGGCTGGGCGCACCGCAGATCGACCAGCAGGCCACCCTGGCGTGTGCGCTGGCGGCGCAGGAAGGCGACCAACCCGCGGCGGCCCAGCTCTGGCGCGGCGTCACGCAAGCCGTGCGGCCGGCGCTGGACGGGCTGGCGCGGCGCATCGAGCCGCAGGCCACCTGGCAGAGCCTGGTGCTGCCCGAGCCGGTGATGGCCAGCCTGCGCCTCATCGCGGCCCAGGTGGGCCAGCGGCGCCGCGTCTACGAGGAATGGGGTTTCGGTGCCCAGGGCGGCGGCGAGCGCGGCCTGGGCATCAGTGCGCTCTTCTGCGGCGAGAGCGGCGTCGGCAAGACGCTGGCCTGCGAGGTGCTGGCGCACGAGCTGGGACTGGAGCTGCTGCGCGTGGACCTGGCCGGCGTCGTCAGCAAGTACATCGGCGAGACCGAAAAGAACCTGCAGCGCGTGTTCGACGCCGCCGAGGCCTCGGGTGCGCTGCTGCTTTTCGACGAAGCCGACGCGCTCTTCGGCAAGCGCAGCGAAGTCAAGGACAGCCACGACCGCTACGCCAACATCGAGGTCAGCTACCTGCTGCAGCGCATGGAGGCCTATGCCGGGCTCTCGGTGCTGACCACCAACCAGCGCGGCTCCATCGATCCCGCCTTCCTGCGCCGGCTGCGCTTCGTGCTGGCCTTCCCCTTCCCGGACGAAGCGCAGCGCGAAGCCCTGTGGCGCCAGCAGCTGCCGGCGGCGATGCCGCGGCAGGGCATCGCCACCGCGCAGCTGGCCAAGCTGCGGCTGACGGGCGGACAGATCCGCAACATCGCGCTCAACGCCGCCTTCCTGGCCGCAGACGACGGCGGGCGGCCGGTGACGATGGCGCACCTGGCGCACGCGGCGCAGTTGGAGGCCGCCAAGCACGAGCGCAGCGATCTGCAGACGCGGGGGTGGGTGGCATGAAGGCCGCATTGCCGGCCGCGCGCGTCGCCGCGCTGGAGCACGCCGCCGACCAGGCGGTGCGCCAGCCCCAGCGGGCTTCCGCCCAACCGCGCATCGCGCCGGGCGAGCTGCGGCTGCCCGCAGCGGCAGCGCCGGCCGGCGGTTCGCCGCTGCCCTCGCCGCTGCGCGAGGCGATGCAGTCGCGCTTCGGGCACGACTTCACCCGCGTGCGCGTGCACGCCGGCGCCGACGGTCAGGCCATGGCCCGGGCCCGGCGCGCAAACGCCGTGACCCAAGGCCACCACGTCGCTTTTGCTGCCGGCCGCTGGGCCCCGGAGACGGCGCGCGGGCAGGCCCTGCTGATGCATGAACTGGCGCACGTGGTGCAGCAGTCCGAACTGGCCACGGGCGTGCCGCAGTGCCAGAGCGCGGACGCGCCGAACGAGACCGTCGAGTACGCCGCCGCCGAGGGCGACCTGGCCGGCGCCGCCGACACGCCCGAGCGCCAGGCGCTGGTGGACGCCATGAATGCGTTCATGAACGCCACCGTCGGCGAGAAGGTCTTCGATGCGGCCATGCGCGAGAGGACCTGGGACGACCACAAGGCCGAAGAAGCCATGCGCGAGGTCTTCCGCCAGGTCGACATCGCGCTGGAGACGGTGGCCACCGGCAAGCTGGCCAAGCGCCCGAAGGTGCCCATCACCACCACCTGCATCCATGTGCAGGCGGCCATGCTGCGGCGCGTGGAGTCGCTGCACGCGGTGCTGGGGCCGAACCAGTTCGCCCTGGGCCCGGCGGCCAAGATGATCGGCAGCACGCTGGGCCCCGGGGTGTGGAACGAGGCCGCGCCGAACATGGCGCGCCGCCCGCGCAAGGGCGACATCTACGTGCTCGAGTTCACCGACAGCAAGGTCAGGCAGCTCATGCAGTTCCTCGCCGGCGGCGTGAACGAAGACGCCGCGCTGGACGAGCGGGTGGCCAAGCGCCAGCAGCAGCTCGAGGACATCCGGCAGCGCCAGCGCGAGCACGCCGAAGGCACGGCCGCTCCGGGCAGCCCCAAGCCCAAGGCCCACGAGGAGAGCTTCAAGCAGGCCGAGATCGACCGCATTCGCAAGCAGCAGGCCGAGCTGAAGCAGCGCATCGCGGCCGTGGGCGAGCAGCTCGGCCCGGCCCGCGAGCGCGCCGACGTCACACGCCAGGCGCGCATGGACGCGATTGCCGAGAAGAACGCCAGGAGCAAGAAGCCGCTGCCCGATTTCGAGTTCAGCCATGTCGGCTACGTCGTCTCCATCGAGCGACTGCCCGACACCGACCCACGCGCTGGCGCAGGCCGCAAGCGTGAGCTGTGGACGACCTTCGACGGGGGCCAGAAGTTCGCCAAGGGCGGCCGCCAGCGGGAAGGCGCGACGCTGGTGCGGCGCCACTACAGCCCGGAGACCAACGAGATCACCGGCGAGGCCCAGCAGGTGATGGGCCCGCGCATCCTGAAGGGCTGGGTCGACATCGACAAGCTGGCGGCCGCGCCGCGGCGCCCCAAGGCCGGAGCGGCGAAATGAAGCGCATCGAGCTCCACATCGACCGCTTGGTGCTGCACGGCGTGCCCGCTGCGGAACGGGACGCCGCCGTCGCACGCTTCACGCAGGCGCTGCAGGCGGCGCTGGCCGAGCCCGGTGCGGCGCAGGCCTGGGCACGGCAGGGGCACCAGGCACGTCTGCGCGTGGCGGTGCCGCCGGCGCCGGGCGGTGGTGGCGCAAGCTGGCCGGCCGCGGCGGCACAAGCGCTGTCGGCCGAGGTGCGGCGATGAGCCGGCTGCCCGCTTCTCTGGCGCGCCAGGCCGCCGCACGCCTGCCCGGGGCATCGGCACCGACCCTGGCCCGGGTGCAGGCCTCGCTGGCACGGGCCTTCGAAGGTCCATCGGAGGCGCTGGACACGGGCCTCCAGGAACAGATGAGCCGCCGCTTCGGCCACCACTTCGGCCAACTGGCCGTGCACGCCGACGACACGGCCGCGCGTGCTGCCGACGCCTTGGGTGCGCGCGCCTTCACGCAGGGCCGCCGCATCTACTTCGGGCGCGGCGAGTACCGCCCGCGCAGCGCCGATGGCCAGCGCCTGCTGGTGCACGAGCTCACGCACGTGGCGCAACAGAGGCTCGGCGGCAGCGAACCCTGCCGCGATGGCGCGCAGGAGCAGGAAGCCGCGCGCAATGCCGCGCTGTGGTCCACCGGTGCGCAGCGCCTGCGGGTGCGGCACGGCATGGCCAACGTGTTGGCCTTCGAGGGCAAGCCGCCCACCGCCGCCCACGCCGGGGGCTCGCTCGGCGAGAACGACGCTGCCTTCGGGCTTGGCAAGATGGGTTTCGAGATCGTCATGGGGCCCGCGGGGCCGGGCGGTCACGCCCTCACCGCCCGCGGCTTGGACATCGTCGCCTACAACCCCAAGACCGGCGAGCTGTGGATCACCGACAACAAGGCCAGTGGTGGCACGGGCAAGGTGGACAGCGCCAGCGCCCTCACGCGCAACCTCAAGACCAACCTGACCACGGCCATCGCGCAGATCCGCGCCCTGCCCGAGTTCGGCAGCAAGCAGGCCGTCCTGGGCAAGATGCAGGCCGCCCTGGACGCGGTCTCCGCGAAGCAGCCGCTGCCGGCCGGCGTGTCGCTGGTGATCACCAACGCCGGTGGCTTCCACACGGGCATCGGCAAGTCCTTGTCTGACCAGGGCGTGCGCTTCGTCGACCTGATGGGCGAGAAGGTCATCGAGGCGCGCAAGGCCGACGTCCGCGCCGCCGAGGCGGCCGGACAGAAGACCGGCCGGCCCGCTTCGCACGAGGGCACGAAAAAGGCGGCGGAGGCGGCCCGCGAGCAGGACAAGAAGCCGCCCCCCAAGCCCGTCGTCAAGGCCAAGACGCCGCCGGCCAAGGCGCCAGTGACGGCCAAGGACGCAAAGAGCAACTTCAGGACATCGGGCGACGTGATCCACACCGAGCGCGACGGCAGCCGTCCTCCGCCCAGCCGCGGGCCGACCATGCGGTCACGTACGCCCCAGCGCTTCAACCCGCGCGGCGCGGGCTTGGCCCAGCTGCTGCCGGCCGCGATGAACGCGCTGCAGGACAAGGTCATCCGCCACCGCGTGGCCAGCGACATGCTGGGCATGTGGTCCCGGGTGGAAGACATCCGGCGCCGGTTCCCCAACGACACCATTGTCTTTCTGGTGTCGCTGCAGGAATGGGCCCATCCCGATCCGACCGGCCAGGTGGCACGGGCGGTCAACTACGTCGACGTGTTCCACGGCGCGACCGAAGCCGATGCCATCGCCGCGGGCAGCAACCTGCTGCGCCGGCCCGTCCCGGAGGGTTGGGTCGAGGTGGGGCCCTTCGCGGGCGTCATCCATCCCACCGACTCTCTGGCCGAAGCCCGCGAGCACGCGGAGAGTCAGGAAGGCTGCTTCATCGCCACGGCGTGCTGCGGCAGCGAAGACGCGGTGCCGGTGGCGACCTTGCGGGCCTGGCGTGACCTGTGGCTGATGCGGCGTCGTTGGGGTCGGCGATTCGTCGGCTGGTACTACCGGCGTTCGCCTCCCCTGGCCCGCTGGCTGGAAAGCCATGCGGCCATGCGCACGCTGGTGCGTATCGCCTTCGTGCGCCCGGCGGCCGCCGCCGTGGGTGGAACCCGTTCTTGGTGGACTGCAAGCGCATGAGCCGCCCCCTGCATCGAAGCGAACTCGAAGCCGACCGCGCCGCCGGCCAGGCGCTGACGGGGCGGGTGCGCACGTCGCTCACGGCGCACACCGGCAGGCGCCAGGGCGAGCCTGCGGCCTTGCTTCATTCCGGATCGGGCCAAGGGCTCGACAGCGACGTGCGGTGCGACATGGAGTCCCGCTTCGGCCACAGCTTCGCCGACGTCCGTGTGCATGCCGACGGCGCGTCCGCCAGCGCGGCCGGTGCGCTGCAAGCCCTGGCCTTCACGCATGGCCGCCACATCGCCTTCGGGCCTGGCCAGTACGCGCCCCACAGCCCCGCCGGGCGCCAGCTGCTGGCCCACGAGCTGGCGCACGTGGTGCAGCAGACTCAGCCGGGTGGCGCGCCGCGCATCATGCTCAGGCCCAACCCCCAACTGCAGGGCGGGGGTCCGCTCTCGGAGACCGCGAAGGCCGGCACCGATGCAGACCGGCAGGAGTTCGCCGGTGAGGCCGCGATCTTCCTGCGCAGGCAGGCTGAACACTTCGCCAGCCTGCAGCCCCAGCGCGACCCGGCCGTCACGCTGCGCAGCTTGCGCACACCGCTGGTCAACGGCCTGCAGATGCTCCAGGCCTTGCCGGCGACGCCAGACGAAGCCAGCACGTTGCGCACGGCCTACGCCGAAGCCGTGCATCGGGTCCTGGAGTCCTACCAGGCAGCCCAGGCCAGGGCCGGGTCCAAGAGCGCGCCCACGCTGCGGGCGCTGTACCAGCAGCACAGCAGCCTGATCGAGAACTTCGCGCAGGTCTTCGACGCCGGCGCGGACCAGCTCAGTTCGCAGCTCGGTGCACCGCTACCCAAGGCGGCTTCGGGGGCCGAACGTTCGCGCCACCGGGCGCTGGCCCAGGCGCGACGGCAGTTGCGCGTCAGCACGACGCCGGTGGACATCCACTATGCGCCCTACTTCGACACGCGCGGCGGCACCACGAGCATGCCACTGCCCCCACGCACGAGCGTGCGGCTGGCGGGCGGCATGGCGACCACGCTGCATGGCGGGCTCACCAGCGTGGCAGCGGACCTGATCGACAGGAAGGTGCTGGGCCCGCAGATCATCCTCACGCTGGCGCTGGACCTCACCCCCTATGGCGGCGGCCACGACGCCTACCGCTTCACGCGCATCGATGTCGGCAGCGGTGGCGGCACGCGCAGCGAAGTCTGGATCGAGCGCCAGGGGACGATCCTCTCCGAAGGTCTGACTCAGCCCCAGCGTGCGGCCCTGGAGCTGCGTTTCAGGCGGCTCGGCTTCCAGAACGAGAACATCGGCACGCAGGAGTTCGACGAGGTCCTGCTCGCCTTGTCCGAAGTCCCCGAATCCCAGCTGGCGGGTGTGCGAGGCCTGTCCTTCCGTCGCGAGTCGGTGCACCCCACCAACCCCAAGGCTGCGGCCACCTACCACCCGGGCACCCACACGATCCGCATCTTCGACCTGGCGCTGGCGCAGAGCCTTACGCGTCTGGGCCGGCAAGGCCGCGTGCTGCGCTATGCGACCCACGCCATCGTCCACGAGATCGGACACGCACTCGACATGAGCGGCCTGCGCCAGGCCGACAGCGCCTTCGGTGCCGCCAACAAGGATCTCCTGGACAACTACGGCACGGGGGGCGGCAGCTACCAGGGGCCCGACAGCAAGGATCCTGACCGCCCGCGCTTCGACGCGACGCTGAAGGCCTTCAAGCAGGCCCAAAAGGACCGCCTGAAGGCCCGCGGGCGTTCGGGCGCGCGTTGGGTCTCGGTCGGGGGTGCGCCCCTGTCCATCGAGGACAAGGGCCCCGGGCGCGAACCGACCCCCGCCTTCCGCGCGGCGGCCCTCAAGGACGACGGCGCGGGCGGGCCCCGCGTGCCCACCACCCGCCCCAAGCCCGAGCCGGTCTGGCAGGAGTACTACGCCGAGTCCTTCGCGCTGTACCAGAGCAGCCCGGACTTGCTCAAGCGCATCCGGCCGCACGTGTTCGCCCACTTGGCCGCGGAGTTCCCGAAGTGACGCTCGCCAACAGCCCCAAGCTCGTCAAAGGCGGCCTCGTGGTGCTGAACGCCGCCGGCACCGCCGTGGCCCGCAGCATCGCCTTGCAATACAACCCCGACAGCCTCTCGCGCAGCTTCCAGGTGCAGGGCTCCGGCGGCGACGGCGGCGGCGAGCGCGCCACGCCCTTCCGGCTGAAGGGCCCGGCCATCGAGACGCTGAAGGTGGAGGCCGAGATCGACGCCACCGACGGCCTGGAGTTCCCCGACCAGAACCCGAACGTCGCCGCCCTGGGCATCGGCCCGCAGCTGGCCCTGCTGGAGAGCCTGGTGAACCCGGGCAGCGACGCGCTGGTGGCACTCAACGCGCTGGCCAGCTCCGGCGTGCTGGAGATCGTGCCGCCTGATGCGCCGCTGGTGCTGTTCGTGTGGGGCCGTCAGACCGTGGTGCCGGTGCGCGTGACGGACCTCTCCATCACCGAGGAAGCCTTCGACCCCGCGCTGAACCCGATTCGCGCCAAGGTCTCGCTGGGCCTGCGCGTGCTGAGCACCGACGACATGGGCTTTTCGCACCGCGGCGGCGCGCTCTTCATGGCGCACCTGCGGCGGCGCGAGCAGCTGGCCGGCCAGGTGGACGCGGCCACGCTGTCCTCGCTCGGGCTGAGCGGCCTGCCATGAAGCCTTCAAGGAGCCCCAGCGCATGAACGACCCCGTCCAGATGCTGATCGATGCGGGCGCGATCCCGCAGCTGCCCTTCGACGAGGCCAGCCGCTACCGCGGCGTGGGCCTCGCGCTGCTGGCGCAGCCCGGCGGCGAGCCGCCCATCGCCTACGTGAAGCGCCGCTTCATCGCGCAGCGGCGCGACATCGCCATTGCCGCCGAAGTGATGGTGCATGCCGGTGATCGCCCCGACAACCTGGCCGCGCGCACCCTGGGCGACCCGCTGCTGTACTGGCGCGTGGCCGACGCCAATGCCGTGGCCGACGCCGCCGACCTCACCAGCACGCCCGGGGCACGGGTGCTGATCCCGCAGCCTGTCTGAGCCCCATGGCCACCGGCATCCAGCTGCAACTGCTCATCGGCCCCGTGCCGGTGCCGGCACCGCGCGAGGTGGTGGAGGCGCTGGCGTCGGTGAAGGTGGAAGTGGGCTCGGGCGACACGCCCTCGGGCTTCGAGATGAGCTTCGACCTGCCGCCGCGTTCACCGCTGCGCACGCTGTTCCTGCTGTCGGGCGGTGGCGGG
>JAEUPH010000020.1 GCA_016790395.1 Rubrivivax sp.
CAGCGGCAACGTGCACGGCATGCCGGTGGCCTGCCTGTGCGGGCACGGCCCGAAGGAGCTCGCCGAGCTCGGCACCGCAGGCAACGGCAAGCCCATCCTCGACCCGAAGTCCCTGCGCGAGATCGGCATCCGCAGCGTCGACGCCGGCGAGAAGCGCTTCGTGCACGAGGCCGGTCTCGAGGTCTTCGACATGCGCTACATCGACGAGATGGGCATGCGCCACACGATGGAGCTGGCGCTGGCCACCCTCGACGCCCACACGCACCTGCACGTGAGCTTCGACGTCGACTTCCTCGACCCCGAGATCGCCCCTGGCGTGGGCACGACGGTGCCCGGCGGCCCCACCTACCGCGAAGCGCAGTTGTGCATGGAGATGATCGCCGACACCGGCCGCCTCGCGAGCCTGGACGTGATGGAGCTGAACCCGGCGCTGGACGTGCGCAACAAGACGGCCATGCTCGCCGTCGACCTCATCGAGAGCCTGTTCGGCAAGAGCACGCTCATGCGCCAGTAGGCGGCGGCGCGGGCTGGGCCGCGCATTCCTCGAACACCCGCGCGCGGCAGCGTGCACAGCGCTCCCCGTCGAGCCGCGGCACGAGGGCCGCGATGGCGCTGCGCTTGTCCGCGAAGAGGTGGGCCGGCCCCAGGCGCTCGACGAAGCCGCTGCGCTGCCAGGCCGCCAGCACCTCGGGCCGCGGGCGGTGGAAGTACAAGCCGCCGCCCAGCGCCACCCGCAGCGCACGCTCGCGCTCCCACAGTGCCACGCCGGCGGGGTCGAGAAAGTTCATGCTCTTGCTCATCACCAGCAGGTGGCGCGGCGCGTCGTCACCCTCGCGCAGGCTGCGCAGGGCATCGGCCACGTGGGCTTCGGCACCGAACCACACCGGGCCTTCCATGCGCAGCAGCTTGAGCTGCGGACACTCCGGCGCCCCTGCCGACAGCACCACGAAGGGCCGCTGCACGCCGGGCTGCGGCGGCGCGGCAAAGCCCATGCTGCGCAGCGCCGGATGCGCCGTGCGGTTCAGGTAGAGCACCAGCGAGGCCGCCACGCCGGAGAGCACGGCCACGGGCATCGGCAGCAGCACCGTGGCCACCGCCGTGCCGACAGCGACGGCGGCCTCGGCACGGTCCTGGCGCACCAGGTCGCGCCACTGCACGCGGTCCAGCAGCGTCCAGGCCACCACCAGCAGCAGCGCATCCACCGCCGCCAGCGGCACGCGCGCCAGCAGCGGGCCGGCCAGCGCCACGAGCACGACGACGCACGCGGCAGCCAGCACGCCGGCCAGCGGCGTGCGCGCGCCGGCATCCAGGTGCGGCATCGAGCGGTTGATGGAGCCGCAGCCGACGAAGCCCTGGCACAGGCCGCCGGCCAGATTGGCCAGACCCTGGCCCAGGCATTCGCGGTTGACGTCCAGCGCCTGCCCGCTGCGCTGCGCCAGCGCCTTGGCCACGGCGATGCTCTGGCCCAGGGCGACGATGGTCAGCGCCAGCGCGGCGGTGGCCAGGCGCGCGAAATCGTTGCCCGCCACCGTCGGCGGCGCAAAGGGCGGCAGCGCCGAAGGCAAGGCACCGATGCTCGGCAGCGCCCAGCCGGCGGCGAGCGCCAGGCCGGTGCCGGCCAGCAGCGCCAGCAGCAGCCCGGGGCCGCGGCGCCAGCGCCAGCGCAGCAGCACCGCCGCCGCCAGCGTGAGGCCGGCCACGGCCAGCCCCGGGAGGCGTGGCACGGCGGTCGCCCACAGGGCCTGCAGCGCGTGAGCCGCGATCAGAACGGCCGCCCCGCCCGTGAATCCCAGCAGCACGGATGGCGAGATGAAGTGCGTCAGGGCGCCCAGGCGCGACAGCGCCAGCGCGAGCTGCAGCGCGCCCACCATGAGCGTGAGCACGAGGGCCAGCCGCAGGTATTCGGCGCTGCCCACGACCGCCAGCGGCGCCAGCGAGGCGGCCAGCAGCAGCGAGACGGCATTGGTGGGCCCGGTCAGCACATGGCGGCTGGAACCGGCCAGCGCTGCCACCGCCGTCGGCACCACGGCCGCGTACAGGCCCCAGGCCAGGGGCAGGCCGGCCAACGCCGCGTAGGCCACGCCCTGCGGCAGCACCAGCACGGCCGCCAGCAGCGCGGCCTGCAGATCCGCGCGCAGCGTCGCGCCGTCCACTTCAGCCCACCAGTCGAAGTGGCGACGCCAGCGGCCTTCCTTGGCAGGAGCGGTGGACATCGGCGCCGAGGGTAGCACCGGCGCCGGGCTAAGATGGCCCCATGCTGCTCACCGGCCCCGTGGCCCTTCGGCGCGTCCTGCTCCAGGCGCTTGCCGGTCTCCTGATCTGTTCGTCCGCGGGGGCGGCTTCGCCCCCGAAGGCAGCGCCCGCGGCCCCGGCGCCCGAGGCGGCGGCCAGCGCGGCCGAGCCCACCGTCACCAGTGCCGGCCAGCGCACCTACGAACGCACGCGGCCGCTGCTGCTGCAGGTGCGCACGCTGCTGAAGACGCAGGACAGCCAGGCCTCCGTGGGCTCGGGCTTCCTCGTCGACGACGGCAGTCTGCTCGTCACCAACTACCACGTCGTCAGCCAGTACGCGCTGCAGCCCAGCCGCTACCGGCTGGTGTACGCCAGCGTCGACGGCAAGCAGGGCGCGCTGCAGCTGCTGGCCTTCGACGTCGTGCACGACCTCGCCCTGCTCAAGCCCGTCGATGCCGCGCCGCTGGCCGGCCGCGGGGCCGTGGTGCTGCGCCCCGCCGACGAACCCCTGGGGCGCGGCGCCCGCATCTTCTCCCTGGGCAACCCGCTGGACGTGGGCTTTGCCGTCGCCGAAGGCACCTACAACGGCCCCGTGGAGCGCAGCTTCCTGCAGACGCTCTTCTTCGGCGGCTCGCTCTCGCCCGGCATGAGCGGCGGCCCGGCGCTGGACGAGCGCGGCCGCCTCGTCGGCGTCAACGTGGCGGCGCGGCGCGACGGCGAACAGGTCAGCTTCCTGGTGCCGGCCGCGCCGGTGCGTGAACTCATCGCGCGCGGCAAGGCCGCCAAGCCCATCGTCGCTCCGGCCTGGCCCGAGATCACGCGCCAGCTGATGGAGCACCAGGCGGCACTCACCGCCCGTTTCGTCGCCCTGCCCTGGCGCGGCGCCGGCCATCCTCGCTACGCCATCCCGGTGCCGGAGGAAGCCTTCATGCGCTGCTGGGGCCGCGGCTCCAACCAGAACGAGAAGGGTCTGCAGTTCGAGCGCAGCGACTGCGAGATGGACAGCCGCATCTTCGTCAACGGCTCGCTGCGCACGGGCTTCCTCACCGTGCGCCACGAGGCCTACGACGGCAGCAAGCTGGGTGCCATCCGCTTCGCCGAACGCTACAGCGGCAGCTTCCGCAACGAGTTCATGGGCCGCGACGACCGCTTCCGCACGGCGCCACAGTGCGTCGAGCGCCAGGTGGACGGCAAGGCCGCACCCGGCGAGCGCAAGAGCGTGCCGCTGAAGGCGGTGATCTGCCTGCGCGCCTACAAGAAGCTCGAGGGGCTGAACGACCTCTCGGTGCTGGTGGCCACGCTGGACGGCACGGTCATCGGCGTGCAGGGCCGGCTGGACGCCTTCGGCATCAGCGCCGCCAGCGCCGAACGGCTGGCCCAGCACTACCTCGACGGTTTCGCCTGGGTGCCTGCGGCCCCGGGCACGGCACGCTGATGGACACCCCCCGCCTGGCGCTGGTTGAACTGCACGAGCGCGACGGCCGCATCGGCCGCGTGGTGGACGTCTGGCGCTGGCCGCTGACACTGGGCCGCGCGATGGACAACGACGTCGTCATCGACGACCCGCATGTCGCGCCGCACCACGCCACCCTGGCGCTCGCCGACGATGGCCAGCTGCACCTGCAGCCGCAAACTTCGCTCAGCGGCGTGCGCGTCAATGGCAAGCGCGCCGCCGGCGACATGCCGCTGCCCGCCGGGGGTGCCGAACTGCAGCTGGGCACCACGAAGCTGCGCCTGCGCCTGGCCGGTGAAGTGCTGGCCCCCGAGCTGCCGCTGCCCGCCGGCAGCGGCAGTGCGTGGCTGCCGCTGGCACTGGGTGGGGCCACCTTCCTGCTGATGCTGGTGCAGCACTGGACGACGCTGGACCCGGGCGCCGACTACAACCAGTGGCTGCCCACGCTGATCGGCCTGCCGGCCGTGCTGGCCGGCTGGTGCGCCGCGTGGGCGCTCATGTCCAAGCTCTTCCAGCACCGCTTCGACTTCACCGGCCACCTGCGCATCGTGCTGCCCTGGCTGCTGGCCATGACGGTGGCCGAGATGCTGTGGCCGCTCGCCACTTCGGCGGTGGCCGCGCGTTCGCTGTGGATGATGGCGTCGCCGCTGCAGGCACTCATTGGCGTGCTGCTGCTGCGTGCCCACCTGCACCATGTCCTGCCCTCGCACCGCCGCGCCGTGAACCTCACGCTCGTGGCGCTGGTGGTGGCCGGTGGCGGCCTGTCGCTGGCCGGGACCTGGCGCGCCACGCACAGCCTCAGCCCCGCGCCCTACATGAGCACCTTGCCCGTGCCTGCGCTGCGGCTGGCCGGCACCGCGCCCAGCGCGACACTGGTGCAGGAGATCGGCCCGCTGGCCACGCAGCTGGCCGAGCGCGCGAAGCAGGCGCGACAGGACGACGACGGGGGCGACGGCGAGGGTGACGAGTGAGCCGCCTGCGCATCGGCGTGTCGGCGCGCATCCACTACCCGGGCACGGCCGGCATGCCGGCGGGCGGCGTGTGGAGCAAGACCGTGCACTACCTGGAACAGAGCGTCGCGCACTGGCTGCTGGCCGGCGGCGCGCTGCCCCTGATGGTGCCGGCGGTGGACGCCGGGAGCATCGTGCAGCGCAGCGACGTGGACCTGGACGACTATGCGCGTTCGCTCGACGGCCTGGTGCTGCAGGGCGGCAACGACGTGGCGCCGCAAGGCTACGGCGAAGAGCCGCTGCACCCCGACTGGCACGGCGACCCCGTGCGCGACCGTTACGAGATGGACCTCATCCGCGCCTTCGTCGACGCCGGCAAGCCGGTGTTCGGCATCTGCCGCGGGCTGCAGCTGCTCAACGTCACGTTCGGCGGCACACTGTGGCAGGACATCGCCACGCAGCATTCACCCGCACAGCCGCACCGCGAGCTGGGCCGCTACGAACACCACCACCACGCGGTGGACTTCGTGCCCGGCACGCACCTGGCGGCGCTGTTCCCCGGCGTGACGCAGGCCACCACCAACAGCATCCACCACCAGGGCATCAAGGCCCTGGCGCCGGGCTTCGTGGTGGAAGCGCGCTGCCCGGAAGACGGCGTCGTGGAGGCCATCCGCCGCGAGGGCGAAGGCTACGTGGCCGGCGTGCAGTGGCACCCCGAGTTCCACGAGCCCGGCCACCCGCACACGCTGGACGACCGCCCGATCCTGGCGGACTTCCTCGCCGCCTGCCAGGCCACCCGCTAGGGCGTGGCTGACGAGATGTCGTAGAGGTCGCGCTGCGGCGCGTTGCCTTCCTTGTAGACCACCTTGCGCCGAGAGAGGTCCAGCAGCAGGGCGATGCCGCGCGAGCGGTCCACCAGCAGCACCGAGCTGTTGTTGCGCGAGCGCTCCTCGAACTGGAACACCTTGCGACCGGCCCCGTCGAACTCGGCCCAGGACTGCGTGCCGTCCTGGCGGAACTCGCCGACGCGGCGGCCACCCTGGCTGGCGGTCACCGCCATCACGTTCAGGCCCGTCACCTCCGGGGCAGCCGCCGGCGCCGGCAGCGGGATGGGTGCCACGGACGGCATGGGCGCGGGCTGGGCCATCGGCGCCGGGGCGGGCGCCGGGGCGGCCGCCATGGGCTGGACGGAGGCGATGTCGTAAAGCGGGCTGCGCTGCGTGTTGGCGTCGCTGTACATCACCTTGCGCGTGTGCAGGTCCAGCTGCAGGTTGACACCGCGACTGCGGTCGACCAGGTAGACCGACCAGTCGTCACGCTGCACTTCGTCGAAGCGGAACACGGCGCGGCCGGTGGCGTCGAACTCCACCCACTGGCGACCACCGGGCACGATGCGGAACACCGGGCCGCGCTGGCCGTTCTGGACGGTGGCCACCAGCACGACGTTGCGCCCGTTGACGACCGCCGGCTCGGCGGACGCCGGTGGCGCGGCCTGGGCCATGCCCTGGCAGGCGTCGATGCCGCGCGACCAGTCGTTGTGCATGCGGATCTGGGCCTGGAAGCAGGCCACCGTCGCGTTCGCGTCCTGGGTGCCCCGGCACAGGCGCTCCAGATTGCCGGTCTGCCACTGGGTGTTGCCTTGCTGGTTCCAGGCCACACGGCCCTGCACCGCCGAGGCGCAGGCCCGTTCGGCCGGCGTCAACTGCGCCGACGCGGGCAGGGAGAGAAGAACACCCAGGGCGCCGGCCAGCAGCCGCCCCATCGGTGCGAACACCGTCGAACCCCAAGCCATGGCTGCCGCCTTTCCTGCCCGGGAGGATGTGCCGGGGTGGCGCAGTGTAGAGGCGCGGCGCGAAGCACGCACCCGTTTTTCAGGTGCCCGAGACCCAGCGCTGCAGGCGCAGCGTCAGCACGAAGGCGATCACCGCCAGCACCGCGCCCATCGTCTGCCCGCCGCCCGCCAGCAGCACGGCGTCCAGCACCGACATGCCGGCGATCAAGGTTACGACGGCACGCGGCACATCGCCCGGCCCACGCCGTCGCAGGCGGCTGAGCGCGAAGATCAGCACGCCGAAGTACAGCGCCAGCAGCGGCCAGACCAGGGGCACGGCCGAGGCCAGCACCGCGCCGTAGGCCACCGGCAGTGCCAGGAAGGCCAGCGGCCACAGGCTGCCGACCCGTTCCAGATGCTCCTGCTTGGCGATGTAGGTCAGGCCGATGAGGTGGCACAGCAGCGCGGCTGCGGCCAGCAGCACGGCGGCCGGCAGCACCGGCGCCAGGCAGAAGCCCGCGGTGGTGACCACGCACACGCGGCACAGGCCCATGACCAGCGGGCTCAGCGGGTTGCCC
Organism: Rubrivivax sp.; assembly: GCA_016790395.1. Classification (GTDB taxonomy): domain Bacteria; phylum Pseudomonadota; class Gammaproteobacteria; order Burkholderiales; family Burkholderiaceae_C; genus Rubrivivax. Next base: position 6,985 of record JAEUPH010000020.1, read on the forward strand.
TTGTGGTGGGCGTTGTAGAGCACGATGGCCGCGGCCAGCGCCGCCGCGCTCACCAGTGCACGCCAGTGCCAGGCCCCCGCCACGCCCACGCCGACGCCGCCCGCGGCCATCAGACCGTAGCCCCAGACGAAGACCTCGGCCGCCGTGGCCTGCCCCGAGGGGATGGGCCGCTCGGGGCGGTGCTTGGCGTCGAAGGCGCGGTCGAAGGCGTCGTTGAGGAACATGCCGCCGATGTAGAAGGCCGACAGCGACAGCATCAGCAGCGGGATGCGCAGGTCACCCAGCACGCCGCCGGCCAGCAGCGCACCCACGAGCACGTTGCTCCACACCGTGGGCAGGTTGGAGATGCGGCCCAGCTGCAGGGCGGTGGCAAGTTTCATCAGGCGGCGAGTTCGGCGCGCACCCAGTCGAGCTCGCGCGCGATGGCGGCCTCCACCGGGCCGCTGCGGAAGGGTTCGGGCAACACGGCCCAAGTGTAGGTTTCCACCTCCAGGTGCGCCGAGACGGCCTGCTGCCGTTGCAGCGCCAGCACCTCGCGGACGAAGGCCTGCGTGGACACAAAAGGGGCCAGCCGCTCCAGGAAGATGGGCACGTGGAAATGCACGCGCCACTCCAGCGTGGCGCGGTCGTCATCCAGCGATGCGAAAGCCTCGGGCAGGTCGCTGAAGCGGCGCAGGCCCTGCGGGCCGCGCTGCACCACCTGGTGCAGGTAGACGGGGTCGTCGAAGCGGCGCAGCGCGGCCAGCGCTTCGGCATCGAGCGTGGGCAGGCGCAGGCCGGCGCTGATCTGCATCTTGGTGATGCGGATGCCGGCATCGCGCAGCTGGCGTATGCACGCGGCGGCGTCCTCGAACTCCACCGCGGCGTGGCAGAGGTCCAGGCACAGGCCCAGGTGCAGGCGCAGCGCAACGCGCGCGGCGTCGACGTCCATGCCACTCAGTTCGGTCACTCGCTTCGCAGCGCTGTCGCTGTGCAGGTGCTGCTTGAAGAAGGCCAGGGCCTCGTCCACGGTCTCGATGAAACACGCCGGCTCAGGCTCCAGCGCCAGCGTGACGGTGCGCCCCGTGCGCGCGCGCAGCGCCACCAGGTGGACGACATGGCGCAGCATCAGGTCAGCCATCGCCGCGGCATCGGCCGGTCCGCGCAGTGCCGCCTTGAAGGCCCCGGGCACGGTGCTGACGCTGCCTTCCAGCGCAGGTTCGTCCGCGGGCAGCAGCGCCGCCATCAGGTCCGCCGCCTGGTTGGTGTAGCGCAGCCGTTCCTCGTCGCGCCAGTCGGGCAGGTAGACCTCGTCCTTCACGCGCTGGCCGTGGAAGGGGCCGTAGGGAAAGGCGTTGAGGGTGAAGACGTAGAGCCGCTCCCGCCCGAGGAAACCCAGGAACTCGGCCAGCGCCGCGGGCTCGGCCAGTTCGGCCGCCGCGCGCGCCGACAGGCGCAGGCCGATGCCCAGCCGGCCCTCGGGCCGCAGCTGGTCACGCACCGCCAGCACGTGGCGGCTGAAGTTCGTGCGCACCTCGGCCCAGCTCTCGCCGGGGTGGATGTTGCTGCAGTAGGTGAGGTGGGCGCCGCCGCCCAGCTTCACGCGCCCTGCTCCCGCTGCCGCAGCCAGGCCAGCGCGCGGCGGATCTCGTGCGTGTCCATCTGGTGCACTTCCTCGCCGGTGCCGATGTCGCGCAGCAGCGTGATCGTCAGCTCGCCGCCCAGGTGCTCGCGGAACTCCTCCAGCCCGCGCAGCAGCGCCCAGCGGCCCTGGGCGTCGCGCGACTCCAGCGCCGGGTGCCAGAGGTGGAAGCCCAGCTTCTTGAGCAGTGCGTGCACGCGGTCCTCGCCGCCGGGGGCCAGCAGGCCCACCTGCACCGAATAGCGCGCATCCAGCGCCAAGCCGATGGCCACGGCCTCGCCATGGCGGAGTTCGTGGTGCGTCAGCGCTTCCAGCTTGTGCGCCGACCAGTGCCCGTAGTCCAGCGGGCGCGCACTGCCGGTCTCGAAGGGGTCGCCGCCATGGCCGATCTGGCGCATGTGCAGCTCGGCGCAGCGGCGGATCATGCGGCGCATGGCCGCGGGCTCGCAGGTGCGCAGTGCGTCGGCGCTGGCCTCCAGCCAGTCGAAGAACATGCGGTCGCGGATCAGCGCCACCTTCACCGCCTCGGCGATGCCGGCGATCTTGTCGCGCGGGTGCAGCGTGCGCAGGAAGTCGGCGTCGTTGAGCACGGCAAAAGGCGGCGCGAAGGTGCCCAGCAGGTTCTTCATGCCGAAGGCGTTGACGCCGTTCTTCACGCCCACGCCGGAGTCGTTCTGCGCCAGCACGGTGGTGGGCACGCGCACGTGCCGGATGCCGCGGTGCGTGGTGGCGGCCACGTAGCCGACGAGGTCGAGGAAGGCGCCGCCACCGATGCCCACCACGTAGGCGTGGCGGTCGATGCCCAGGTCCACCAGGCGCTGCTGCAGCTTGGGCACCAGGGACGGATCGTTCTTCACCGGCTCGCCACCGGGCACCGTCTCGGGATGGGCCACGAGCTCCATCGCATCGGCGTGCACGCCGGCATAACCTGCGATGTCATGCTCCAGCGACGGGAACGAGGCCGCCACGTTGGCGTCGATGAAGACGACGAAGCGATGGCGCTTGGCCGGCTCGCGGCGCAGCAGCGTGTCGCGGAACACCGGGTTGTCGTGCGCGAACAGGTGCTCGGTGAAGTACACCGGGAACTCGTAGGGCACGGCGAAGGACTGCAGGTAGACGGCCGAGCGTTCGTCGTTGCGGTGCGGCAGGGGCTGGACCAGGGCGCTCATGATGTTCGCTTCACTTGTTCATCACGGCTTCAAGCGGGGCCGGTGCGGCTTCGTCCACGCGCGGGTCCTGGCCACGCAGCACCGAGTTGCCTTCGAAGAGTTCGCGCTGGTCGATGCGCTCGGGCTCGGTCCAGTCGCGCTCGCTGATCTGGCCGCTCTGGCCGTACACCGCCAGGGCGTTGCCGTAGCAGGTGGCCTGCACGTGATGCTGCGCGATGCCGCGCTGGAGCATCAGCCCGGCCGTCTTGGGCACGGCCAGGGGGTCGCTCACGCCCCAGTCGGCGCTGGAGTTGATGAAGATCCGCTCGCTGCCGTACTGGCGCACGATCTCCACCATGCGCTCGTTGCCCATCTTGGTCTGCGGGTACAGCGTGAAGCCGGCCCAGAAGCCGCGCTCCAGCACGTCGCGCACGGTCTCCTCGTTGTTGTGGTCGATGACCACCTTGGACGGGTGCACACCCATCTCCAGCGCCACTTCCATGCTGCGGACGGTGCCGGCCTTCTTGTCGCGGTGCGGCGTGTGCACCATCACCACCATGTCCAGCTCCTTGGCCAGCTGCAGTTGCGCACGGTAGTAGCGGTCTTCCAGCGCCGTCTGGTCGTCGTAGCCGATCTCGCCCACGGCCACCACGCCTTCCTTGCTGAGGTAGCGCGGCAGGATGTCCATCACCGCCTCGGCCAGCGCCTCGTTGTTGGCTTCCTTGCTGTTCAGGCCGATGGTGCAGTAGTGGCGGATGCCGAACTGCGAGGCGCGGAAGCGCTCCCAGCCCACCAGGCTGCTGAGGTAGTCGATGAAGCTGCCGACGTTGGTGCGCGGCTGGCCGAGCCAGAACGCGGGCTCGATGACGGCCACGATGCCGGCGGCCTTCATGCGCTCGTAGTCGTCCGTGGTGCGCGACGACATGTGGATGTGGGGGTCGATGGTGCGCATGGTGTTTCCTTCCCTTCGCAGACTCATTCGTTGAAACGGCTCAGCGTCGCCCAGCCGATGCCCTGTTCGGCCACGCGACGGGCCCGTGCCGCGTGCCGCTCGCGCAGGGCGCGGGCCTCGTCACCCGGGGCCTCGCGCAGCGCCAGCAGCGCGGCCGCTCGCTCGGGCGGCGTGCCGGTGTCGAGCACGCGGGCCAGGTCCTGCAGCAGCACACCGCCGGCGGCGAAGGGGCCGATGCAGCGCCACAGCTCCGGGCTGATCGTGCGCCTGGCGGCCCAGCGCTCGTGTGCGTAGTCGCTCAGCATGCGCGCCAGCGCCGGGTTCGCACGTGCGTCCAGCCCCTGCACGGGGTGCAGCGCGCTGCCCACGAACAGCGTCTTCAGCACCATCTGGTTCCAGGCCTCTTCGGGCAGCTGCTCGGCGGCGTAGGGGCTGTGGTGCGCCACGGCCTCGAAGACCACCTTCATGTTCGAGCGTACGCCTTCGGCGGCCCGCGCACGGTGACGAGAAGCATCCGGGTACAGCGGCAGGCCGCGGTAGAAGGCCACGAGCTCGTCCACGTCGGCGGTCGCGCAGAGCTGATCCAGGCGTGCGGCGAAACGTTCGTCCTCGGCGCCGGTGGCCAGCAACAGCACGATGCGCGCGGCCTGGTCCACGGTCCAGGCCGAAGGGTCCCAGCCGGTGCGCGCGGCCTGCGCCGCGGCCCTTTCGTCCGCCGACAGCCCCAGCGGCGCCTTGCCACAGCGGCGCGCCACGAGGCTGATGTCGCGGTACAGGTCGCGCTCGGTCTCCCGGTCACCACGGCCGCCCTCCAGCCGGGCCGCCGCCTCGCGCAGCCATGCCGAGGCATCGGCCGGCAGGCGCGCTTCCAGCCACTGGCGCAGCAGCGCGACGGGCGTCATGCGGCCACCCCGAACAGGTGGTCCAGCAGCAGGCCCTTCACTGCGGCCGCAGGCACGGCCCCGGGCGGCACGAGATCGGGCCGGCTGCTGATGAACAGCGGCCCTTCGTCGGCATCGTCCGTGGGCCGGCCGTGCGAGCCCTTGACGATGCGGGCGTCGAGCCCGATCACGTCCATCACATAGCGCATGCCCAGCAGTTTCTGCGCGAGGCGCATGGCGACCCTCATCTTGGGAAAGGAGAGTGCGGGGTCGAGGAACAGTTCCACGGGGTCGTACCCCGGTTTGCGGTGGATGTCGACCGTGCGCGCGAAATCCGGCGCCCTGGCGTCATCGAGGAAGTGGTAATAGGTGAACCAGCTGTCGGCCTTCGAGACCGCCACCAGTTCGCCCGAGCGCGCATGGTCCAGGCCCGCGGCGCGCAGGCCCTCGGCGTCCAGCACCGTCTCCACGCCGGGCAGCGCACGCAGGCAGGCCGCCACCTCGGGCAGCAACTCGGGCCGCGCGACGTAGACATGCGCCAGCTGGTGGTCGGCCACCGCGAAGGCCTCGGAAGCGCCCGCGTCCAGCAGTTCCAGCCCGCGCTCGGTGCGCACCTTCAGCCAGCCGGCCTGGCGGAGCGCGCGGTTGATGTGCACCGGCCGCGAGACCTCGGTGATGCCGTACTCCGACAGCACCACCACCTGCGCACCGGTCTGTCTGGCGTGCTCGAGGATGGGCGCGCAGGCCGCGTCCACCGCGGCCACCTGCGCCGGGATGGCGGCGTGGTTCGGGCCGAAGCGCTGGAGGTCGTAGTCGAGGTGCGGCAGGTACACCAGCGTGAGCGTGGGCTTCTTCTGCCGCAGCACCTGCATCGTGCAGTCGGCGATCCACTGGGTGGAGGCGATGCCGGCACCCGGGCCCCAGAACTGGAACAGCGGGAAGGTGCCTAGCCGACCCTGCAGTTCGTCACGCAGTTCGGCGGGATGCGTGTGGATGTCGGGCAGCTTGCGCCCGTCGGCCAGGTACTGCGGCCGCGGCGTCACCGCGAAGTCCACGCTGGCGTACATGTTGTACCACCAGAAGAGCTTGGCGCAGGTGAACGCGGGGTCGCGGCGCTTCGCGGCCTCCCACACCTTCTCGCCCTGCACGAGCCGGTTCGACTGTCGCCACAGCCACACTTCGGAGAGCTCGCGGAAGTACCAGCCGTTGGCCACGATGCCGTGGTCACGCGGCGGCAGACCGGTCAGCATGGTGGACTGCACGGTGGTGGTCACCGCGGGCAGCACCGTGCTCAGGGGCCGCACGGCGCCGGACTGCGCCAGCGCCTGCAGATGCGGAGCGTGCTTCAGCAGCGACGGCGTGAGACCGACGACGTCCAGGACGATGGTGGGGGTCATGACCCGCACCGCCCGGCACTTGCGACGGCTGCCCGGTTGGCTGTGTGGCGGCCTGGCAGTCGCCGGCCCGGCGAGAATGATTTCATGGGGGATCCAAGGCCCGGACCAGAACCTCGAAACGAGTGTAGCGGCGCCCTCCCGGCTGGGGCATGCTGCGCCTCGGGGGGTGGAGCCGCCGCTTGCGTGACAGTCCGCACGACACACCCGCCCTGGAGCCCCGCCCTGTGAAAACCGCTTTGCGCTGGAGCCTGTTCGGCGCGCTGCTGCTGGCCTTCATCCTGGTGCCCTTCGTGGCGCTGGAGGACGCCGCCCAGGCCTACGTGGAAGCCACGCTGCGACCGGAGCAGTCGCTGGGGTGGGTGACGCTGGCCGTGGTCGGCTTCCTGCTGCTGGACATCGTGCTGCCCATCCCGTCCAGCTTCGTGCTGGCCACGGCCGGCTTCCTGCTCGGCGGCGCGGTGGGCACGGCCGTGTGCTTCCTGGGCCTGAGCTGCGCTTCGCTGCTGGGCTATGCGCTGGGTCGCTTCGCCGGCGAGCCGGTGGCCACGCGCATCGTCGGCGTGGCGCCGCTGGCCCGTTTTCGCGAACTGTCGGCCCGCCATGGCGACTGGCTGCTGGTGGCCTTCAGGGCTCTGCCCGTGCTGGCCGAAGCCACCACGCTGCTGGCCGGCATGGCCCGCATGCCGCTGCCGCGCTTCGTGCTGCTGGTGTCGCTGGGCAACGGCGTGGTGGCGGCGCTGTATGCGTGGATCGGCGCGGTGTCGGCCGGTCAGTCCAGCTTCCTCATCGCCAGCGTGGCCGCCATGCTGCTGCCGGTGCTGCTGATGGCGGCGTCGCGGCGCTTCATCGGCGCGGCCACGCCAGGCGCCAGCGCCCGCTGAAGGCGGAAGCGCGCTCCACCACCACACCGGCCAGGCTGAGCAGCAGTGCCAGGGCCAGCAGCGTGCGGTCGGGCGGCGGTCGCCCGCCATGCGGCGGCGGTGTGCGCGGTGACTGCTGCGCGTCCCAGGGCTGCACCCAGCCGGCCTTGCGCCAGCCGTCGAGTTCGGCGGCCACACCGAACTGCGCCGCCTCGTCGGGTGCACGCCGCAGCACGGGCCAGCTGCGCGGCCCTTGCGGTGTGCCCAGGCGCACGGTGTAGAGCCCCGGGCCGGCCTCGGGCAGCAGCGCACGCAGGCGGCCGGGCACCAAGGCCTGCGGCACGGCCACGGGCCCCGGCGCGGCCGGCGTGTCGATGGCCAGCGTGAGGCCCGGCGCCGGTTCACCTTCGAGTTCGATCGCCATCGAAGGCCCCTCGCCCACCACCGACAGGGCCCAGGGCCCCTCGGCGGACCCGGCTGCCCAGGACGCCAGGCCGCCCGCCCAGCGGGGCCACTCGGACCAGGCCGCCCAGCGCGGTGACCAGGCCCCGAGGCCCGTGGCCAGCGCGGCCACGCGGCCGCGACCCAGCGGCCACGTGGCCAGCAGGGCATCGCCGCGCGCCGACTGCAGCACCACCGTGGCCCCGGGCTGGGCCCGCGTGGCGGCGTAGGCGGCCACGGCCGGCCAGTTGGCGAAGCGCCCGGGTGCGAAGGGCAGCGGGGCCACTTGCTGCACGGCGAGGTCGCCGCGCTCGACACGCGCCCGCCGACGCTCCAGGCCGCGCTTCATCACCTGCGGCAGCTCGGCGGCCTCGGCCACGCGCAGCACGGTCCCGGGCGCTTCGCCGAAGAGGCGCTGGAGCGCCGGCACATCGGCATCGGGCCCGACGGCCAGCGCCACCGCCTCGATGCGCGAGAGGGCCAGCCGTGCGCGCAGCGCCGGCAAGGCCGCCGCTTCGGTGAAGCCGTCGGTCACCAGCACCAGCAGGCGACGCGCCGCAGGCGTGCGCTCCAGTTCGCCAAGCGCCGCTTCCAGCGCCGGCGCCAGCTTCGTGCCGCCGGCCGGCTGCACCGGCCAGTCGCGTTCCACTGACGCCAGGCCGGCCGCTGCGGGGCCCACGGGCAACAGCACACGCGGTTCGATGTCGAAGGCCAGCAGCCCCAGCAGGTCGCGCGGGCCGAGGCCGCGCGCGGTCTCGACGACGGCGCGCTGCGCCATCGCGAAACGGTCCACGCCCCCGCTGCCCAGGCCCATGCTGCCGCTCTTGTCGACGGCAAACACCACGGCCGCGCGTTCGTCGTCGGCGGCCGGCTCGGCGTGCAGTGGCAACAGCGCCTCCAGCGGTGAGCCGCGGTAGCCGCCACGGGCGTAGGCCCGCTCGCCCCCCAGCACCACGAGGCCGATGCCACGTTCGCGCACGGCGCGCTCCAGCGCCTGCCAGAAGCGCGGCGAGGCGTCGGTGGCGGCCACGTTGTCCAGCACCACGGCGTCCACGCCCTCCAGGGTGCCGGCCTCGGCGTCCAGCCGCGACGCCGGCACGCTGCGCACCGGCCAGCCGCCTGCCGCGAGACTGCGGGCGAAGACGCCGGGCGAGCCCTGGGCCACGAGCAGCCGCGCCGCGCCTGCCACCTCGACCACGGCCGCATCGCTGCGGCGGTCCAGCACGGTGCCGCTGGCGATGTCCTCCAGCACCAGGTCCACCACCACCGCGCCACCGCGGAAGGCGTCGAAATCCAGCGTGGCAGCGCCGCCCTGCACATCGGCCACCACCTCCTGCGTTGCGCCGCCGGCCGCACGGGCGCGTCCGCGCACGCGCCAGGCGACCGGCCCTTCACCCTGTACCCCCACCCGCAGACCGAAGGCGCCCCCGCTGCGGGCGCGTGGGGGCGCCAGCACCGCGCCCAGTCGCGCCGGCGGCGGCGGGCGGCCCAGGGCGCGCCAGTGCACGGGCAGGCCGGCGTCCCGCAGCGCGCGCAGTGCGCGCGCGGCATCGCCATCGGTGGCGTGGGCGTCGGAGACCACGGCCACGCCGGCCAGGGGCGTCTGCGCATGGCGCGCCAGCGCGGCCTGCAGGGCGGCCTCGAGGTTCGTGCGGCCGGTGTCCGGCGCGGGCTCGCCAGCGGCCGCAGGCTGGCCGGCGAAGGCCACGCGGTCCACCTGCACGGCACCGAGCGCTGCAGTGATCTCGGCCACGGCGGCGTCGGTGTCGCCACGCGGCATGCTCTGCGAACGGTCGACCAGCACCAGCCAGCGCGGACGGCCTCGCGGGTCCAGCGCCGACACGCCTGCCAGCGCCGCCAGCAGCAGCGCCAGCGCGAGCCCTTGCAGCGCAAGTGCCCAGGCGGTGCGGCGGCGCAGGCCCGTCACTGCGGCAGCTCCGCAAGACCCACTGCCGCATCGCGCCAGCGCCGCGCCAGGGCAACGATTTCCCACACCAGCACCAGCAACGCCGGCCACAGCAGCCAGGCCGTGCCGTCGGCCTGGGCGGAGGCCGCCGAGGCACCACCCGTTTCGGCAGGCGGCGCCACGCCCGGCACCACGCGAGCGGCGGCCGTGCCACGGTCGAGCACGGCCACCGGGTCCAGCAGCGAGCGGCCCATCAACTGCTCGGCGGCGAAGTTCAACAGCAGCGGCAGATCGGGTCCCAGGCTGGCGGCATCGAGCGCCATGTCCAGCACCGGCTGCGGCCCGCCGCGCAGCACCATCAAGGCCTGCCCGTCAGCGGCCAGCAGCACGCGGGCACCCGACGAAAGTGCCGGCCTGCCCGTCACCCGCAGGCGATCGGGCGCCAGCGGCACCTGGCGGGCGGCAGGCAGTTCGGCCGCCCAATGCGGCGCGCCGTTCAGGGGCGTCGGCAACTGCTCGCCCAGCCAGCGCAGCGCCGGCACGGGAGCGGCGGTGCTGCCGCAGGCCACCCGCATCGCTTCACCCGCCGCCACGTCGGCCAGCCCCGGGTGGGCAGCCACGGCCGCGCGCAAGGCCGGCGGGCAGGCGGCGTCCACGCGCACGGGCAGCGGCAGCAAGGCCGCCAGATCCAGCGCCGCCTCGTCGTCCTCGGGCAGTGCATCGCCAGGTGTCAGCCGCACCTGCAGGCGGCTGGCCTGGGGCAGGCGCAGCTGCCGGGTCTCCGTCGCGCCGGCGGCCAGGTCGACGGTCAGCCGCTGTGCGGCGCCGCCCTCGCCGGCGACGAGCAGCTCGCGCGCTTCGGCCCGGTCGCCGCCGTTGGTCAGGCGCACGCGCACGTCGACAAAGGCCGGGTCGCCCGCCGGACGTCGCGCCGCCACGCTCGTGATGCCGACGTTGCGCGCGACGCTGCCGACCTGCAGCACACTCGCCGCTCGCTGCCCGCCGGGCCAGGCCTGCAAGGCGGCGTTGGTGCCGTCCGTGAGCAGCCAGTGCTCGCGGTCGGCCCGCAGCAGCGCGGCCGGTGGCGGTGCCGGTGGCGCGCCGGCCGCGGGGAGCCCGTCGCCGATCGCGCGCAGGCGCCAGGGCGCGGACAGCGTGCGCAGCTCCACCTCGGCCCCGGGCAGGGTGGCCAGCGCGCTGCGCGCCTGCGCCAAGCCCACGGAGAGCCGTGTGCCACCCACTTCACGCGTCAGCATGCTGGGCGAGTCGTCCACCCAGAGCGTGATGCGCGTCTGCGGCAGCGGCCATTGCGGGCCGGCCAGCGCCAGCGCCAGCAAGGCGGCCAGCAGGGCCCGGCGCCGCCAGGCGGGGTCCGGCGGCTGGCGTGCGCCTTCGGCAGGCCACTCGGCCGGCGCGGCACGCCACAGCGCTGCGCGGGCCACGGGCACGGCGGCACGCGGCCGGCCGCCGCGGTGCAGCCAGCGGATCACCGGGACCAGCAACAGCCCCAGCAGCCAGGCCGGTGCGGCGAAGCTCAGCAATGCCGGCGCGCGTGGACCAGGTGCCGCAGCAGCGTCGGCTGCCAGGCTGCTGCCACGTCCCAATCGGTGAAGGCCGCGCCGCGCTGCAGGCAGAAGCGGCGCAGGCGCAGGGTGGCGGCCACGCGCGCGGCGGCGGCCTGCACGGCCGCACCGGCGCCCTGCACGGGCACGCGCTCGCCGGATTCCACGTCCACCACCTCCAGTTCGCCGCGTGCGGCGGGCAGCCGCGTGTCGGCGGCGTCGCGCAGCTGCAGCACGTGCAGCGCCGTGCAGCGCGGCAGCAGCGCGGAGAGGTCGCGCCGCATCTCGGCATCGGCCAGGAAATCGGCGATGACGAACAGCGAAGACGCGCCCTGCACGTGGCGCACGCAGGCCGCCAGCGACGAGCGCTCACCCTGCGGCCGGGGTTCCAGCGCCACCAGCTGCCGGGCGATGGCCGCATAGTGCGCGGCCCCGCGGCCAGGCGCCGTCTCGGCCAGCACGCGCTCGCCGAAGACCAGCAGGCCGACGCGGTGGCCGAGCTGCAGCAGCGCCCAGGCCATGGCGGCCGCGGCGGCGCGCGCGGCCTGCCACTTGGCGCCGTGGTTCGTGGCCATCGATGAGCTGGCGTCGACGATCAGCGTCCAGTCGGCGACGGTCTCGGCCTCGAAGCGGCGCACGACAGGCGTGCGGCGGCGCGCGGTCTGGCGCCAGTCGATGTGACGCACTTCGTCGCCGGGGGCGTAGTCGCGGTGGTCCAGGTGCTGCAGGCCGGCACCTTCACGCCCGTTGACGACACGCGAACCGGCACTGCGCGGCTGGCGCTCCACCAGCAGCTGCGCGGCCGCCGAGGCGAAGGCCTGCAGCTCCGCCTCGCGCGGCAGCACACCCGGCGCGGTGGCCGGCTTCAGAGCCGCGCGCGCCATGCGTCGAGCAGGGACGCCAGCGTGCGGCCCAGGTCCTCGCCGTCGAGTTCGCTTTCCATGCGCAGCAGCACGCGGTGGCGCAGCACCGGCAACGCCACGGCCGCAAGGTCGGCCACGTCCACGTGCGCACGGCCTTCCATCAGCGCACGCACCCGCGCCGCGCGCACCACGGCCTGCAGAGCGCGCGGGCTGGCGCCGTAGCGCAAGTGGCGGCGCGCGTCGGAGGCGTTCGCGTCGGGCTGCGTGGCGAGCACCAGGTCCACCGCCGCGTCCTTCACGCGTTCGCCCAGCAGCACGGTGCGCGCCAGCGCGGTGATGCGCTTGACGTCCTCGGGCGTGGCCACGGCGGCCAGCGTGTCGGACGGCTCGGCGTCCAGCGAGACCTCGAGCATGGCGCGCAGTGCAGCGCGTTCGGGAAAGGCCACCTGCAGCTTGAAGAGGAAGCGGTCGAGCTGCGCCTCGGGCAGCGGGTAAGTGCCTTCCAGCTCGATGGGGTTCTGCGTCGCCAGCACGGTGAAGGGCGCGGGCAGCGGGTGCGACACGCCGCCCTGCGTGACCTGGTGCTCCTGCATGGCCTCCAGCAGCGCGGCCTGGGTGCGCGGCGTGGCGCGGTTGATCTCGTCCACCAGCAGCAGCTGCGTGAACACCGGGCCGGGGCGGAACTCGAAGCGCGAGGCACCCCCGGCGTCGGTGACGAAGACCTCGGCGCCGGTGACGTCGGCCGGCATCAGGTCGGGCGTGCATTGCACGCGCGAGTTCTGCAGGCCCAGCGCGGCGGCCAGGGCCTTGGCCAGGTGCGTCTTGCCCAGGCCCGGCAGGCCTTCGATCAGCACATGACCGCCCGCGAACACCGCGGTGACGAGGCCGGTGACGAGTTCGTCCTGGCCGACGATGACGCGCGTCAACGCGGCGCGCAGGTCCTGCAGCAGGCGGTGGGCGTCGGCGTAGTCGGTGTCGTTCATCGTAGGGCCTGGCGCCAGGCCTGGACGTAGCGGGCCTGCGCGGGGCTCAGCAGCACGTCGGCGGTGGCGGTGGGGGGCATGGCGGGGGCGGCGTCGGGCAAGGGGCCAGCCGCAGACGGGGTGTCGGCGGTGTCGTCGAAGCGGCCGGCGCGGGCATCGTCCGACATGGTCTCACTCCGCTGCATGGCCGGCACATCGCGCCTGTGCAAAGTGCCCGCTGCCGGCGCTGCGCGGCTGGCACCCGGGCCGCCGAGGCCCCGGCTGTCGCCGGCATCGCGACCGGCGGTGGCGCCGCTGCGGGCGGCGGCCACGGTGGTGCCGCCGTTGGCGCGCGCAGCCTCGGCGGCGGACACCTCGGACGGCCGGTCGGCGCCGCGCTGGCGCGGGCTGGCAGCCAGTCCCTGGGCCGGCGGCTGGCCGGCCTGCTGCGCGTCCGAGGCCCGGCCGCCACTTTCCCCTGCGGCCGCGCCAGCACGGCGGCGTTCGGCCTGCGGTGCGGCGGCCTGGGCGCGCAGGGCGCTGGCGAGGTCGCCAGCGAGATCGGGCGCGGTGGCGCTGGCAGGCGCCGCAGGGCCGGGGCTGGTCGGCGCCGCGGACGGGCCGACCGCCACGGGCACCGAAGGCGGCGGCCGCATCACGACGAAGGCCGCGAGCGCCCCGCAAACGGACAACGTGGCCAGCGGCTGAGCCAGTCGCCAGGGTGCCCGGGCACGCGCCAGGTTCTGCAGGCTGACCGGCAGTTGCGTGCCCACCCAGTGCCGCAGGTGTTGTCGCGCCGGCGAGTCCGCTGCGTGGCGCTGGTCGAGCCAGGTGCCGTAGGCCGAGGCGCCGCCGAGATGGCGGTCGGCGAAGTGGGCACAGGCCGCGTCGCCCGGACGCCGGCTGGCCGCCCAGGCCAGCCCGACCAGGACCGGCAACGCGACCAGCGCGGCCAGCGTGGCGGGCGTCAGTGCATCCACCCAGCGGTGCCAGGCTGCCGCGGCCAGCGCCAGCAGCGCTGCCGCCCAGGCCGCGCGGCGCAAGGCCAAGGCCAGCGCATCGCGCCACAGCCGGCGCCGCACGGCCCTCAGCAGCGGGTTCAGCAGCGTGGTCATCAGGCCGGAGCCCCCAGCAGTGCCGCCACCGCGGCACGGCCGTGCCACAAGGCGGCCACCAGGGCCACACCCAAGGCCAGCGCGGCGGGCTCGGCCCGCGCCGCCTGGCGCAGCACGCGACCGACGGCCAGGCCGGCCAGTGGCAGCGCGACCGCGGCCACCAGCAACGCCGCTTCCGCCGCCAGCAAGGCCCAGCCCGGCACACGGCTGGCCGACCAGGCCATCACCACCACGGGCCAGGCCGGCGCCAGGCGCAGCAGTGCGGCGGTGGCTGCCGCCACCAGGCCGATGCGCACGGCGTCGGCCGGCGCCGTGAGCGCGAGCGCGATGCCGCGCAGCAGGCACAGCACCAGCAGTGCCTGCGCGGCGGGCCGGCTGGCGTCGGCACCGTCCAGCAGCACCAGTCGCGTGCTGCCCAGCCACCAGGTGGCGACGGCCGCGGCCAGCAGCAGCCCGCTGGCGGCAGCGAGACGTCGGGCGCTGGCGGCCGGCGTCATCGCGCTGCGCCTTCCGCGGTCACCAACAGCCAGCCCCGGGCGTCACGCGGCGCGCCGGCCACGCCCCCCAGCTCCAGCGGCCACAGCGCGGCAGCCGCACCGGGCTGCAGGCGCGACGCGGCCACGCGCACGGCGGGGTCGTCCACGGGCGCAGGCGGGCTCACCGGCACGCGCGCCGCGCCGCCAGGGCCGAGCGCCGGCAAGGGCTGGCCCTGACCGCCGACGATCAGCGTGCCGGCCGGCCAGGCCACGAGGCCGGGGTTGCGCACCTGGCGCATGCCGCCGGCCAGCATGTCGGTGTCGAAGACGCGTTCCATCGGGAAGGCGCCCGCATGGCAGAGCCAGACCTGGCGGAACAGGCGCGTCTCGAACTCGGCGTAGGCCGGCAGGCCGCGGCCAGCGTCGTAGTCCAGGCGCACCGGCAACGCGGCATCGCAGGCCTGCACGCCGCTGGCCAGCTGGGCCGGAATGGCCACCCGCACCGGCCCGCGGGCCGAGCCGGGGAAGCGCTGCCAGGCCTGGTAGCGTGCCAGCCGGGCGCCGGAGTCGCCTTCGCTCCAGATCACGAGCTGGGGTGCCGGCGCGGCCGTGTTCAGCAGGACCAGCAAGGCCAGCGCGGCCGCGGCCGGTAGGGCCAGCAGCGCCGCCAGATGGCCCGTGAACAGCAGCGCCAGCGCCATCACGGCCAGGGTCAGGGCCAGCGCCACGGCAACACGGTCCCAGTCGGCCAGCGAGGGCCGGGCCAGTTCGCCCAGCGAACCGCGCGTGACGGCCGCCGGCTGCGGCTCGGCCAGCGAGGCCTGCAGACGCTGCACCGCCTCGTCGGCCGTGGCCGCATGCAACAGGCCCTGGCCGCCACAGCCGCGCGCACCGTCCAGCAATCCACGCACCCGCGCGTCCGCCTGCAGCACCACCACGCGGCCGCAGCCGGCGATGTGGCCGAGCAGCGCGTTCACCTGCGCCGGATCCATGGCAGTCAGGGTGGCGGCATCCAGAAGCAGCGCGTCGACGCTGGCATAGGCCGCCGTGCTGCGCGGCAGCGCCGACCCGGCCAGCGCCAGACCGTGGAAGCCCTCCATCGTCGCGGCGGCCGGCGCCGCCAACGCCACCACGAACAGCGGCGATTCCGAGGGCGTAGGCGCCAGCTCGCGGCGCAGCGGCGCCACGCCGGGCGCCGAAAGCGACACCAGCACCGGCGCGGTGGCCGGCACCGGCACGCTCAGGCGCTGCGTGCGGCCGGGCTGCAGTTCGAGTTCGGCGCGCGAGCGATGGGCGCCGGCCTGCACCTCCAGCGTGGCGCGCATCGGCGCGGCGGCACTCAGGGTGACGTCGACCTCGGCCACGCGGCCGGGCCGCGCCCAGCCGTTCAAGGCGAGCTCGGCGCCCAGTTCCAGCGGCGCCGCCACACCCGGCAGACCTGCCGCGGCCAGCGCGGCGGCGATCAGCAGGCGGCGCGGCACCGCTTCACTTCAGGACGTGCTCGAGCGCGATCACCGACCAGGCGGTCACCAGCGGCGGGCGGTCTTCCCACCAGGCATTGGAATCGCGGTTGACCCAGCTGCCGTCCGGGTTCTGCAGGGCCAGCAACTTGGTCGTCAGCTCGTTGCGCCAGTTGTGCTTCTGGCCCTTGGCATCGACGAAAGTGTCCTCGCCGTAGGCCGCCATCACCTTGGCAAAGGCGTTGTAGAAGTAGTACAGGCCGTGCTTCTTGTTCGTGCCGGGGTTGGTGTCCAGCGTGTAGTTGGTGGTCATCCACTTGTAGGCGGCCTGCACGCGGGCGTCGTTCTTGTCCAGGCCGGCGAACAGCAGGCTCAGCAGGCCGGCGGCCGTCATGCCGCCGTAGGAGGCGGTCTCGTTTTCGTACTCGGGCGGGTTCTGGCCGGGCAGGTACATGAAGCCGCCGTCGTTGCCGGCGAACTTCTGGTCGTTGCTCTCGCTGCGGTTCTGCGTGCGGCTGATGAAGGTGAGCGCCTTCTGCCAGACCGGGTC
Organism: Rubrivivax sp.; assembly: GCA_016790395.1. Taxonomy (GTDB): domain Bacteria; phylum Pseudomonadota; class Gammaproteobacteria; order Burkholderiales; family Burkholderiaceae_C; genus Rubrivivax. The sequence continues at coordinate 23,179 of JAEUPH010000020.1, forward strand.
CTTGGGGTCGGTGGCGGCGGCCTTCAGGCCCTCCAGCGACACGTAGAGGTTGGACAGGTCCGGGCGCTCGCCACCGCCATAGCCGATGCCGCCGTAGTAGCGGTGGTCGGCCTTGTAGCCCTCGTCCTCGTCGGTCTGGTGCTTGATGAGGAACTTGCGGCCGGCGTCGATGATGGGCGCGTACTTCGGGTTCTTCGTCGCCACCAGTGCATTGATGGCCACGGCCGTGTTGTAGGCGGTGGACTGCAGCGTGGTGCTGATGGAGCCGTCGGGCCGCGCGCTGGCGACGATGAACTCGACCTGCTTGGTGATGAAGGGGCCGTCGCTCTCGTTGTAGGCCGAGGGGCTTTCCAGGAAGCCGCGCAGGGACAGCGCGGTGATGCCCACCGAGCGCATGACGGAGCCGTCCGGGCCCTGCTGTCCGCGCAGGTAATGCAGCCCGCCGGCGATGGCGCGCACGGCGCGGCGACGCAGTTGCGGATCCATCTTCTCCGTGCCCTGGGCATGCGCGGGGGCAAGCACCGCCAGCCCCGGCAGCGCCAGGAACGATCGTCTTTGCATCATGAGCTTCTCTCCGGAATGGGGGTGGCAGCCTCGGGCCGCGGGCGTTGAAGCCGCAGCCGGGACAGGGACAGCAGGAGGCAGGCCGCGGCATAGACCACAACCAGCTTCGAGACCTCGGGGTAGGAGAACGGCAGGCCGGCCAGGTTGGAGTGTTCGTAGAACCAGCCGTTGCGCAGCAGGTCGTTGCCTGCGGCCACCGCCAGGTGCACCAGCGGGCTGAGGGCCAGCAGCAGGTCGACCGCGTCGTCGGCACCAGACGACGGGCCCTGCACCGCCGGCCCCAGCCACAGCGGCAAGGCCGCCATCAGGGCCATCAGCAGCACGAGCCCGGCCTGGCCCGCGCCGCGCGACAGCAGGCCGCCTTCGCCCCCCCATCGCGCCAGCAGGCTGGCCAGCAGCAGATGCACGGCGAGCAGCAGGAGCAGCAGTTGACCGCAAACGCCCGCCAGGTGGGCGACCCGCGGCCCGCGCGGATTCAGCCCGAGCATGAGCAACGCGGCCAGCGCCGTGGCACCCAGGCACCACGCCAGCACCAGCCACAGCCCACGGCGGCCGGGGCCCGGGGTGCCAGGCCAGAACAGCGGCGCGAGCAGCGCCACCACCGAGGCCACCATGACGTTGAAGGCCGAGGCGGGCCCGTCCATCGCCAGCCCGTCGCCCGCGAGGAGCACCAGCACCACCCCCGCAGCCAGCCATGCCCCGCGGGCCAGGATCACTTGGCGCCCTTCACCGGCTCGATGATCAGTTCGATCGCCGAGCCTTCGGCGGGCAGCTTGGTGTTGCCGCGGATCTCGCCATAGGGTCCGATGACGGCATCGGAAACGACTTCGATGATGCCCGTGAGGTCTTTCTTGACGAAGCTGACCAGGGTGCCCGTCACGTCGGCGGCGATGCGTCGGCCATCCGTGGAGGTGAACGAGCCGGTGTACATCCAGTCGAGCGACTTGCCGCGGCCGGTGGCCTCGGTGCCGAACAGCGCTTCGGCCGCCGACATGCGCTGGCGCTGCGCCCCGGTTCCCCAGGCCACGGTCAGCGCCACCCGCTGGCCCTCGATCTTGGACACGGCCAGCGGCTTGGTGGGCGGCGCTGCGGGGTCGCGCTCGAAGCCGGCCAGGATGCAGGCCAGGTTCAGCTCGGTGCCGTTGGCGTCGAGCTCCAGCAGCGTCTCGTAGGCCTTGCGCGCGCTGGGCGTCGTGGCCAGGTATTCCAGCGGCTTGTCGAGATTGCGCACGCGGCCCGGCACGGTGACGACGCCGGCCCGCTTGTCGACGATGATGCGCCCGACCTGGTAGCGCTCGTTGCCGAGCGACTTCAGCGGCGGCACTGCCGGTGCAGCGGGCGGCGCCGAAGCGGCGGGCGGCGCCGAGGCCGCAGCCGCCGCAGCCGCCTGAGCCCGCGCCATGCCGTGAACACAGACACCACCCACGCCGGCCAGCAGGAGGCAGCGGCGCTTCATGCCTTCACCCCCGTCACCACGCGGTGCGGCATGGGCGGTGGCAGGGGCGCCGTGCGCAGGCTGCCGAAGCCGCTGTCGGCCATCCAGCGCTGCACGTCGGCATCGGCGTGCACACCGCCGTCGGGCGCGGTGAGCATCATGTTCAGGCCGAACATCGAGGCGAAGGGCGGGTGCGTGCCGCCGGCGTCGGCGAAGATGTCGCTGACGATGAGCATGCCGCCCGGGTTCAGGGCTGCGGCGCCGCGCGCGATGAGGCCGCGGCAGGCGGCCTCGGTCTCGCGGTGGAACATGCCGGACATCAGCACCACGTCGAAGCCGCGGCCGAAGTCGGCCGTGTGGTAGCTGCCGTCGCGCAGGCTCACGCGCTCGGCCGCACCGGCCTGGGCCACCAGTTCGCGCGCCACGGCGGCCACGCCGGGCAGCTCCAGCACCTCGGACTTCAGGCCCGGGAACCTCTCGGTGAGCATCACGGAGTAGGTGCCGGGCCCGCCGCCCACGTCGAGCATCGAACGCCGGCCCGAAAGATCGAGCACGCTGACCAGCGCACGCGCGATGCCCAAGGCGCGCTCGTGCATGGCCACCACGAAGGCGCGCGTGTGCGCCGGGTCATCGCCGAGATACGTCTCGGCCGGCAACGAGGGCCGGCCGCTGCGCACGGCGGCTTCCAGGCCGCCCCAGGCGTCGTAGAGCTTGTCGCTGTAGGTGATGACGTTGCCCATGAAGGCCGGGCTCTTCGACACCAGGAACACCGCGGCCGTGGGCGTGTTCTCGAAGCGGCCGGCTTCGGTCTTGAGGAAGCCCATGCCCACCAGCGCGCGCATCAGCATGCCCGTGCTGCGGGCGTCGGTGCCCAGCGCCGCGGCCACCTCGTCAGAGGTTCGCGGCCCGCCGGCCAGCGTGTCGAACAGGCGCAGGCGGTTGGCGGTGAACAGCGTCTGGCTGTCCCAGAAGGCCGTGCTGAGGCGGACGATGGAAGACGGATCCGGCGCGCCGCTCATGCCGGCACTCCGTGCGCCTGACGGTCCAGGTCGCATTCGATCTGCATGTAGGCGCAGCGGTGGCACATGAAGGTCTCGGCCACTTCCAGGCCGTGGCGACGGCGGATGGCCTGGTAGCCCGTGGACAACGCCTCGAAGTAGCTGCGGATGCGCTGGTGGTAGTCGGGCCGCTGGCGGCCGCCCGAGGGCCAGACCAGCGAGTAGATGGGAATGATGCCGCGCGAGCACAGGTCTTCGGCGCCCTGCAGCGCGATGCGCGCGGCGTCTTCCCACTCCAGCCCATGCTCGGGCTCGAGCTCGTTGCCCGCCACCATGGCCGAGTAGACGTTGCCGCGGCCCCAGTGCTTCACGGCCGTCTCCAGCGCTTCGATCCAGCGCCGGTAGCCCACGTACTTGTGCTTGCCCGGGCAGACCTTGGCGAAGAGTTCCTCGGACCAGATCTCGAGGTTGAAGCAGACATGCTGCACCAGGCCTTCGTCGAAGAAGGTCTTGATCTGGTCGTCGGGAATCGCGCCGGAGCCCAGCGCGACGGGGATGTTGCGCCGGTTCACCGACTTCACATAACGCGCCAGTTGCAGGAAGCGCTCACCTTCCTTGCGCGCGTCCGTCAGCGAACCGCCGACCAGGTAGATGTGGCGGATCTCGGCCTGGTCGATCACCGCGTCGAGCGCGTTGCGCATGCGGTCCAGCGTGTCCGGCAGGATCTCCACGCGGCCGGTGATCTGGCCCAGGTGCTTGGTGCGCTCGTCGGGCGCGCCATAGGCGCAGAAGGTGCAGCGCATGGACTGCCCTTCGTGCTTGTGCAGGAAGTACTCGCAGCCCGGCGCGACGTTGATGACCAGCATGTCGCCGTGCGTGGTGATGCCGGCCTGCGCGTAGGGCATGCCGTCGGCGGTCTTCTGCGTGGCCCAGGGGCGCAACGGCTCGAACTCGATGGCCACGCGCTGGCCGCTGCGGTCGTCGATCAGCTGGTAGCCGGCCTCGAGGCTGCCTTCGACGTGCCAGGGCGAATCGCCATTGCCGAGGATGCGGATCTCGGTGCCGTCGGGCGTGTTGATGAGGTAGGGAATGGTGGCGATGCCGCGGCCGGTGGGGTCGGCTTCGCCTTCCTTGAAGCGGTAGGGGTAGTAGTTGGGCATCGAGTGCGCCGCGGCCGCGCCCAGCGCCGGCGTGTAGCGGATGCCCTCGCACATCACCTGGACCTTCAGCGCCGGAGAACCGGTGAGTTGGATCATGGGACCTGAGCCTTGCGAGTGGGGATTCGGGGCGCTTCGCGGCCCTGTGGTGCGAGCTTACGCAGGGGCGCGGGCAGCGTAGGATCATGCCATGCGGCCTCTGGCACAAAGGCGCAACAAATACCGGCGCACCGCGACTTCGCAAGCGCCATTCATGGGGGTCGACCGATGCTCTTCCTGCTGATCAACCGCACGCGGCCCGGGCTCAGCGCCGCGCAGTTCGGCGAACTGGCGGCCCTGGCCAAGACCTTCTACGCCGCCGTGCCGGCGGACGTGAAGATCCGCGGGGAATGGGCGGCAGTGGACTATTCCCAGAACTTCTCGTTGCTGGAGGCGCCCGACCTCGCGACCGTGCAACAACTGCAGGCACCATTCGAGCCCTATACCGAAACGACCATCGTGCCGGTGGCCGAGATCAAGGGCTGGACAGCCTCTTAGCCGCCGGCAGCCGAAAGGCAGACGCGGAGAAATGACAGTGGCAGTGGGAAATCGCGGGTGGTGGCTGGGTGCCGCCGTGGCGGCGGCAGCGGCGGGCGCCTGGATGCTGAGGGACACGGGACCGAGCGCCCCGGGCAGTGCGGTCACCGGCGCTCCGCAGGCCGGCGTGGTGAACCCGCCGGCCAGCCAGGCGGCAGCTTCTGCCGCCAGCGATGCAGCAGCGGCCATCACCGCCCGCTTCAAGCTGACGGGGTTGATGAGCGGTGTCGGTGAAAGCCGTGCCTTCATCAGCGTGGATGGCCAGCCGGCGCGCCCGGTGCGCGTGGGCGAAGTGGTCGAGGGCGATTGGGTGCTGCGTGAAGTGGCAGCGCGCAGCGTGGTGTTGGGGCCGCGTGACGGTGGCCCGGGGGTCATGCTGGACCTCCCCAAGGAAATGAACACGGCCGGCGCACCTGCCGGACCGGTGCGAGCGGCGCCGCTGGCCGAGAGGACCGTGCAAGCGCAGGAAAACCTGCGCAAGATCGGCGCGAGGCATGCGCCGCTGCGTCCCGCCAGCGCTGCTGAAGCCCAGAAGCCACCGGCAGCGCCGACGCCGCCGACGGCGCCGGTCGATGACGGGCGCTGGCGGCCGGCAGGCAGTTGAGGCCTTTGTTCAGAACCGGTCGGCAGGCACCCTCGCCGGGGTCAGAGCTGCCGATACTCGCCCGATGAAGCCTCGGTTCCTCCCTTGGGCCGCGACCTGTGCCCTTGTTGCGCCTGCCATGGTCGCCTTGTGGTGGTGGAG
>JAEUPH010000042.1 GCA_016790395.1 Rubrivivax sp.
GATCGAGGCCGTGGTGGTCTACAACAGCAACCCGGTGGCGGTGGCGCCCGAGAGCCGCAAGGTGGCGCAAGGCTTCGCGCGCGAAGACCTCTTCACCGTGGTGCTGGAGCATTTCCTCACCGACACCGCCGACCACGCCGACTACGTGCTGCCCGCCACCACGCAGCTGGAGCACTGGGACGCGCACCTGTCCTACGGCCACACCTACGCCATGCTGAACCGCCCGGCCGTGGCGCCCGTGGGGCAGGCGCGCTCCAACGCCGAGATCTTCCGCCAGCTGGCTGCGCGCATGGGCTTCGGCGAGCCCTGCTTCCAGGACAGCGACGAGACCATGGCGCTGGGTGCCTTCGAGCCCGCGCACGTGGACATCGCCGAACTGGCCGAGCGCGGCTGGAGCCCGCTGCGCATCGCCGACGCGCCCTTCGCCGACGGCCGCTTCAACACGCCGAATGGCAAGGCGCTGGTGTCGCCGCCGGGGCTGGGGCTGCCCGACTTCGTGCCCAACTACGAGTGCGCGGCCAGCGCGCCCGATCTGGCGGCGCGCTTTCCACTGGCGATGATCTCGCCGCCGGCGCGGCACTTCCTCAACTCCAGCTTCGTCAACGTGGCCAGCCTGCAGGCGGCGGAGCGCGAGCCGCTGCTGGAGATCCACCCCGACGACGCCGCTGCGCGCGGCCTGGCCAGCGGCGACGTGGTGCGCGTCTTCAACGAGCGCGGCGAATACCGCTGCAAGGCCGAACTCAGCACCCGCGCGCGGCCTGGCGTGGTGAACGGCCTGGGCGTGTGGTGGCGCAAGCTGGGGTTGAACGGCACCAACGTCAACGAGCTCACGCACCAGCGGCTGACGGACATCGGCCGCGCGCCGGCGTTCTACGACTGTCTGGTCGAGGTGCAGCGCGCTTGAGCCGGTGGCCGTGCAGCGTGCGGGGTGGTGGCTGATGGCCGGCAGCCTGGGCCTGCTGGGCGCGGCGGTGCTGGCCGCGGCCGCCGTCTGCCTGGGCAGTGGTTGCAGCACCGTGGGCTACTACGCGCAGGCAGCCGGCGGCCACCTGGAGATCCTCTCCAAGGCGCAGCCGGTGAAGGACATCGTGGACGACCCCGCCACACCCGAGCCGCTGCGAGAACGGCTGAAGCTCAGCCAACGCCTGCGCGACTTCGCCATCAGCGAGCTGCACCTGCCGGACAACGGCAGCTACCGCCGCTATGCCGACCTGCAGCGCGACGCCGTGGTCTGGAACGTGGTGGCGGCGCCGGCGCTCGCACTGCAGCTGAAGACCTGGTGCTACCCGCTGATGGGCTGCGCCGGCTACCGCGGCTACTTCGCCAAGCCCGAGGCCGAGGCGCTGGCCACGCAGCTGAAGGCCGAGGGCTGGGAGACGATGGTCTACGGCGTGCCGGCCTACAGCACGCTGGGCTGGACCAACTGGCTGGGCGGCGACCCGCTGCTGAACACCTTCCTGAATGGCCCGGAGATCGACCTCGCGCGGCTGATCTTCCACGAACTCGCGCACCAGGTGGCCTATGCCCCCGACGACACGACCTTCAACGAGAGCTTCGCCACCGCGGTGGAACGCATCGGCGGCCGCCGCTGGCTGGCGCGCCAGGGCGACGCCGCGCAGGCCGCGCGCGTGGACGCACTGGACCGCCGCCGTGCCGAATTCCGCGCGCTGACGCAGCGCACGCGGCAGGCGCTGGAAGCCGTCTACACCGGCCCCGGCGACGAGGCCTCGAAGACGGCGGCCAAGGCGCGCGTGATGGCGCAGCTGCGTGCCGAACTGGACACCCTGAAACAGGGGCCCTGGCAAGGATTCACGGGATATGACGGCTGGGTGGCGCGCGCCAACAATGCCAGCTTCGGCGTGCTGGCTGCGTACAACGAGCTGGTGCCGCAGTTCGAGGCGCTGTTCGAACGCGAAGGCAGCGACTTCACCCGCTTCTTTGCCCGCGTGAAGGCGCTGGCCGCCCTGCCCAAGGAAGAACGGCGCCGCCAGCTGGCCGCCCTTGCGCCCTGACCCACCGACCTACCCGGGAGACCCTCACCATGGCCGACATCCGCATCCACCGCGAGCACCAGCTGGGCCTGGCCCAGGCGCGCAAGATCGCCTGGAACTGGGCCGAGGAGGTGGAGAAGAAGTTCGACATGGAATGCACCGTCGTCGAAGGCCAGACCAGCGACACGGTGGAGTTCACGCGCAGCGGCGTGAAGGGCCGGCTCATCGTCGCCGCCGACCACTTCGACCTGGAGGCCAAGCTCGGCTTCCTGCTCGGCGCCTTCAGCAAGACCATCGAAGGCGAGATCACCAAGAACCTGGACGACCTGCTGTCGGCGAAGAAGAAGCCGGCGAAGAAGGGCTGATCAGACCTCGCGGCCGATGGCGCGCTGCAGCGGCCGCTTCAGCACCCACAGCACGGCGCCACCGGCCAGGCCGATGGCCGTCATCAGCGCGAAGTAGCTGCTCTTGGGCATTTGCTCGTAGAACGAGCCCAGCCAACCGGCGCCGTAGTTGCCGAAGAAGTTCGCCAGGAACCAGACGCCCATCAGCGTGGACAGCAGCCGCGCCGGCGCCACCTTCGACACGAACGAAAGGCCGATCGGCGACAGGTACAGCTCGCCGATCGTGAACACCGCGGTGGCCACCGTCAGCCACAGCAGGTGCTGCTTCACGCCCGGCGTGGCCACGGCCTCGCCGGCGATCATCACCAGGAAGCCGGCGCCGCACAGCGCGCAGCCGATGGCGAGCTTGGCCAGGCTCGATGGCTCGCGCCCCCGCGCCGCCTGCCAGGCCCACAGCGCGTTGAGCAGCGGCACGAAGAGGAAGATCATGAAGGGGTTGAAGGACTGGTACCAGGTCGACGGGATGGTGAAGCCCAGCACCGTGGGCCAGGCGGTCTGCTGGTCGGCCCACAGTTGCAGGGTGTTGCCCTGCTGCTCGTAGACCGACCAGAACAGCGCCGTCACGGCGCAGGCCACGCACAGCGCCAGCACGCGCGGGCGCTCGTCGCCGGGCAGGCCGCGAAGCCAGTTCACGGCCGCGGCCAGCGCAGCCAGCGCCAGGCCTGCCTGCAGCCACGCTGGCAGCGCGAGCAGCACCAGCCACAGCGCGATGGCCGCCGCGATGGCCAGCAGGTAGGCGGCGATGCCGCGGGCGGGCGTGACGGCGGGCTGCGTGGGCGGCGGCTCTTCGGGCAGCTTGTCCTGGTTGGCGGCGTAGAACACCAGGCCCAGCAGCATGCCCACGCCGGCGGCGCCGAAGCCGGCATGCCAGCCCACCATCTGCCCCAGCGTGCCGCAGACCAGCGGCGCGATGAAGGCGCCCAGGTTCACGCCGAGGTAGTAGACCATGTAGGCGCGGTCGCGCCGCGGGTCGCCCGGCGCGTACAGCGCGCCCACCTGCGTGCACAGGTTGGGCTTGAAGCAGCCGTTGCCGACGATGAGGAACAGCAGCGCCGGCAGGAACAGCGCCTCGCTGGCCATCAGGAAGTGGCCGATGGCCATCAGCAGCCCGCCGACGACGACGGTGCGGCGCCGCCCGAGCACGCGGTCGGCCAGCATGCCGCCGAACACCGGCGAGAGGTAGACGAAGGCCGTGTAGAGCCCGTACACCAGCGAGGCGAGCGCCTGGGCCTGCAGCGGGCCGTGGGCCAGGGTGAGCACGGCCTTCAACGGCGCGAGGCCCAGCACGGCGCTGTCGGCGTCGGGCCTCTTGAACAGGTGGTCCACCATGTACAGCACGAGCAGCGTGCGCATGCCGTAGTAGCTGGTGCGCTCCCACATCTCGGCCAGGAAGAGCACGGCCAGCCCCTTGGGGTGGCCGAACCAGGTGGCGGCCGGGGCCGCGGGCAGGGTGGCAGTGTTCATCGGGCGCGATTGTCGCGGCCCCGCCGCTTCGTCACCCCTTTCAGCCGAAGTGCGACACGAGCTCCATGCGCGCGTGCCAGTCGGCCAGGTCGTCGAGCGTGATGCCGCCTTCACCGGCCATGGCCGGCTGCGGGTGCCAGCCCGCGCGCTGGTGCAGGCCGGGACCGATGGCTACCGCACCTTCGATCACGTCGTCGGCGAAGTAGTGGCTGCGCGTGACGACCACCGGCACGTCGGCCGCGCGTGCGGCGGCGGCGCCGGCGGCGGAATCCTCGATGGCCAGCGTGGCCAGCGGCGGCAGGCCCAGCAGGGCCAGCGTGCGCAGGTGCGCTTCGGGTTCGGGCTTCTTGGCGCTCACGTCCTCACCGCACACCACGGCGGCGAAGCGCCGCGCCCAGCCGGCGCCGAAGTGCTGCTCCAGCAAGGCCTGCACGTTGCTGCGGCTGGTGGTGGTGACGATGGCCTGCTGCAGCCCGCGCGCCGCAGCTTCGTCGATCAGCTCCGCCACGCCCGGCCGCAGCGGCGGCGGCGCCTGCAGCACCAGCGCGGCATAGCTGCGGTTCTTGCGCCGGTGCAGCTCGCGCGACAGCGCGTCGTGCTCGTGGACGGGGATGCTGTCGCGCTGGCGCAGGTCCCACAGCAGGCGCTCGCGGCCGCCGGTCACGCGCAGCAAGCGGCCGTAGTGCGCGGCGTCCCAGCGCCAGGGCAGGCCCATCGATGCAAAGGCCTGGTTGAAGGCGACGAGGTGGCCGTCACGCTCGGTCTCGGCCAGCGTGCCGTCCACGTCCCACAGCAGCGCTTCGATCATGCGGCCGCCAGGTGTTGTGCGACCAGCGCCGCCAGCGCCTCGGCCGTGATGCCGAAGTGCTGGTACACGGCGGGGGCGGGCGCAGACTCACCGAAGCTGTCGATGCCCAGCGCCGCCACGCAGCCGTACTGGCCCCACCAGCGTGTCACACCCGCTTCGA
>JAEUPH010000045.1 GCA_016790395.1 Rubrivivax sp.
GAGCCACATCGTGATGATCTGCACCGGCACCGGTTCGGCGCCGATGCGGGCGATGACCGAGTGGCGACGCAGGCTGCGCAGCAGTGGCAAGTTCGAGAGCGGCAAGCTGATGCTGTTCTTCGGCGCCCGCACGCGCGAGGAACTGCCCTACTTCGGCCCGCTGCAGAACCTGCCCAAGGACTTCATCGACTGCAACTTCGCCTTCAGCCGCACGCCGAACGCGCCCAAGCGCTACGTGCAGGACGCGATGCGCGAGCGCGCCGCCGACCTGGCTGCGCTGCTGGCCGACCCCAACGCCTACTTCTACGTCTGCGGCCTGAAGGCCATGGAAGAAGGCGTGGTGATGGCCTTGCGCGACATCGCGCAGGGCGCCGGGCTGGCGTGGGACACTGTGGGTGCGGCGCTCAAGCGTGAAGGCCGCCTGCACCTCGAGACCTACTGACCCCGCCATGCACACGCTCACGATCACGACGCGTCGCCCCGGCGTGGCGCAGGTGACGATGAACCGGCCGGAGGTCTTCAACGCCTTCGACGAAGCGATGATCGGCGAGCTGGACGCCGCCTTCACGCAGCTGATCGCCGACGACACCGTGCGCGTCATCGTGCTGGCCGGCGCCGGCAAGCACTTCAGCGCCGGCGCCGACCTGCAGTGGATGCAGCGTGCCAGCACCGCCAGCTTCGAATGGAACGTGGCCGACGCGCGCCGCTTCGCCGGCATGCTGGCGCGCATCGAAAGCTGCGCCAAACCCACCGTGGCCCGCGTTCAAGGCGCGGCCCTGGGCGGCGGCGTGGGCCTGGCCTGTGCCTGCGACATCGCCATCGCGGCCGAAAATGCCAGCTTTTCGGTCAGTGAAGCGAAGTTCGGCATCCTGCCCAGCGTCATCGGCCCCTACGTCACCAATGCGGTGGGCAAGCGGCAGGCGAAGCGGCTGGCGCTGACCACCGAGCGCATCGACGCCGCCGAGGCGCTGGCCCTCGGCCTGGTGCAGAAGCGCGTGGCGGCCGACGCGCTGGACGCGGTGGTGGACACCACCGTCGAACAGCTGCTGGCCGGCGGTCCGAATGCTCAGCGCGAGATCAAGACGCTCTTCGCGCAGCTGCACGTCGGCCCCGTGAGCCCCGAGGTCGTGGAACTCACGGCCCAGACCATCGCCCGCGTGCGCGGCACCGACGAAGCGCGCGAAGGCTTCGCCGCCTTCCTGGCCAAGCGGCCCGCAGGCTGGATCCCTTCCTCATCATGAACATCACATCACTGCAAGGCGCGCCGGTCTTCGTGGCCGGCGCGGGCATCATGGGCGCGGGCATCGCGCAGGTGGCGGCGCAGGCCGGGCACGAGGTGCGCCTCTTCGACATGCGCGAAGGCGCCGCCACCGCCGCCAAGGCCAAGCTGGCCGGCACCTTCGACGCGCTGGTCACCAAGGGCAAGCTCAGCGCCGAAGCGGCGCAGCAGACGCTGGCGCGCATCCGCCCCGTGGCGGCGCTGGCCGATGCGGCCGGCGCGGCGCTGGTGGTGGAAGCCATCGTCGAGCAACTGGACGCCAAGCGCGCGCTGTTCGCCGAGTTGGAAGGCATCGTCGGCCAAGGCGCCGTGCTGGCCACCAACACCAGTTCCATCTCCGTCACCGCCATCGCAAACGGGCTGAAGCGGCCGGGTCGCGTGGTCGGCATGCACTTCTTCAACCCCGTGCCGCTGATGAAGCTGGTGGAAGTGGTGAGCGGGCTGCAGACCGACTGCGCCGTGGCCGAGGCCATCTTCGAGCTGTCGCGCGCCTGGGGCAAGACGCCGGTGCACGCCACCAGCACGCCCGGCTTCATCGTCAACCGCATCGCGCGGCCCTACTACGCCGAGACGCTGGCGCTGCTGCAGGAACGCGCCGCCACGCCGGCGATGCTGGACGCCGCGCTGCGCGGCGCCGGTTTCCGCATGGGCCCTTGCGAGCTGATGGACCTGATCGGCCACGACACCAACTTCGCCGTCACGAACTCGGTCTTCGAGGCCAACTTCTACGACAAGCGCTACCAGCCCAGCGGCGTGCAGCGCGAGATGGTGGCCGGCGGCCTGCTGGGCCGCAAGAGCGGCCAGGGCTTCTACCGCTACCCCGAAGGCGCGCCGGCGCTGCCGGACACGGCCTGCAAGCTCACGGTGGCGCCGGGGCAGGTCACCATCCACGGCAGCGGCCCCATCGCCGACGCGCTGGCCCACGCCGTGGCGCAGACGGCCGCCCGCTATGCGCCCCAGCACGTGTGCGTGATCGCGCGCCTGCGCGACACCGGCTGGACCGGCCTGGAGATCGACGGCGCGCGCCTGGTGATGAGCGACGGCCGCACGGCCGGCGAGATCGCCGCCGAGACGGGACGCCGCGACGTGGCCGTGTTCGACCGCCTCTTCACGCTGCCGCCCGCTCCGGGCACGCCGCTGGCGTTCGCGGTGGCCGACGAAGTCTGGCGCGTGCGCGCCGCCGCCTGGCTCACCGAGCTGGGCTTCGTGCCGCTGCCGGTGGCCGACACGCCGGGCCTGGTGGCCGCGCGCACCGTGGCCATGCTCATCAACGAAGCCGCCGACGCCGTGCTGCAGGGCGTGTGCAGCGAAGCCGGCGCCGACGCTGCGATGAAGCTGGGCGTGAACTACCCGCAGGGGCCGTTCGAGTTCCTGTCGCACTGGAGCGTGGGCGAGGTGGTGAACCTGCTCGACGCGCTGGACCATCTGTACCGCGGCGAACGCTACCGCGTGAGCCCCCTGCTGCGCCGCAGGGCCCTGCACCACTGAGCCCGATCGCCATGACCCACGCCTTCATCTGCGACGCCGTGCGCACCCCCTTTGGCCGCTACGGCGGTGCGCTGTCTTCCGTGCGCACCGACGACCTGGGCGCCATTCCGTTGCGCGCGCTGATGCAGCGCAACGCCGGGGTCGACTGGGAGGCCGTCACCGACGTGCTCTTCGGCTGCGCCAACCAGGCTGGCGAAGACAACCGCAACGTGGCGCGCATGTCGGCGCTGCTGGCCGGGCTGCCGCTGGGCGTGCCCGGCGCCACCATCAACCGCCTGTGTGGCAGCGGGCTGGACGCCGTGGGCAGCGCGGCGCGTGCCATCAAGGCCGGCGAGGCGGGCCTGATGATCGCCGGCGGCGTGGAGAGCATGAGCCGCGCGCCCTTCGTCATGCCCAAGGCCGAGAGCGCCTTCAGCCGCAGCAACGCGGTCTACGACACCACCATCGGCTGGCGCTTCGTGAACAAGCTGATGAAGGAACGCTACGGCGTCGATTCGATGCCCGAGACGGCCGAGAACGTGGCCACGGACTTCAGGATCGAGCGCGAGGCGCAGGACCGCATGGCGCTGGCCAGCCAGCTGAAGGCCGTGGCCGCGCAGAAGGCCGGCTTCTTCGACGCCGAGATCGCGCCGGTGACGCTGCCGCAGAAGAAGGGTGACCCCGTCGTCGTGAAGCAGGACGAGCACCCGCGCGAGACCAGCCTGGAAGCGCTGGCCAAGCTGAAGGGCGTGGTGCGGCCCGACGGCACCGTGACCGCCGGCAACGCCAGCGGCGTGAACGACGGCGCCTGCGCGCTGCTGCTGGCCAGCGAGGCCGCGGCCACGCGCCACGGCCTCACGCCGCGCGCGCGCGTGGTGGGCATGGCCACGGCGGGCGTGCCGCCGCGCATCATGGGCATCGGCCCGGCGCCAGCCACGCGCCGGGTGCTGGAACTCACCGGCCTGAGCCTGGCGCAGATGGACGTCATCGAACTCAACGAGGCCTTCGCCGCGCAAGGCCTGGCCGTGCTGCGCGACCTGGGCCTGCAAGACGACGACCCGCGCGTGAACCCCAACGGCGGCGCCATCGCGCTGGGCCACCCGCTGGGCGCCAGCGGCGCGCGGCTGGCCACCACGGCGGTGAACCAGCTGCACCGCGGCGGCGGCCGCTACGCGCTGTGCACCATGTGCATCGGCGTCGGCCAGGGCATCGCCCTGGTGCTCGAACGGGTCTGAACGCGCGCCGCCCGGCGCGGCTTCACTTCCCGTTGACGCAGGCGGCGATGAACTGCTTGCGCTCGACGTCCATCAGGTTCTGGTCGGCGGCCTTCTTGCTGCAGGCGCCCATGGCGGCACCCCGCGACTGGTTGCGCTGCAGCGCGGCGGCGGAAACCATGCGGTTCTGGGGCGCGGCGGCCGAGGCCGGCGCCGCGGGCGCGGAAGCGGCCGCCGCCGGCTTCTTGCCGGCCTTGGGCGCCGGCTTCTGGCCCTCGGCGAGTGCCAGCATCGGCAGGCTCAGGATGAGGGCGGCAATCAGGGACTTGGACATCGTGGGCACCTTCTGTGGAGGCCGCAGCGGGTGCGGCCCGGGTTCAACGGATTGAGGACTTGCGCGCTGGCGCCGCGGCCACCAGCATCGGGCGGAGCGTGTCGACCAGCACCTTGGGACTTGCGAAGCCGTCCAGCCGGATCCAGGGCTGGCCGGGCGCGGCACGGACGAAGGTCACGGGCACGTGGTTCATCTTGTCGCCCTGGTAGGCGCCGAAGGAACGCTGGATGGCCACGGAGTCGGCCAGCGTGCCGGTGAAGAAGCTCCAGGAGCCGCCGCCGCCGAAGCGGCGCGCGTACTCGGCCATGCGCTGCGGCGTGTCGTACTCGGGGTCGATGGACACCGTCACCGCATGCACGGCATCGCGGTCCTTGCCCAGGCGCTCGCGCACCTCGGCGAACACCTGCGCCGTCACCGGGCAGATGGCCGTGCACGAGGTGTAGACGAAATTCAGCATCACGGGGCGGCCGTCGTCCAGCGCCTGCTCGAAGCCCAGGCGGCGGCCGTCCTGCCGCAGCACGGACACGGCGGCCAGCCGCAGCGGCTTCTCGCTGCGCTTGAGGCCGCCGGCTGCAGAAGCGATGTGGGCCGAGTGGTCTTCGGCGAAAGCCGGTGCCTCGGCCGTCAGCAGCGCGCCGACGGTCAGGCAGGTGGTGAGGAACAGCTTCATGGGGTTGGCTTTCAAGGCACGATCCAATCCGACGCCGCCTGCACTTCGCTGGCGGCCGCGTCGGCGAAACGCACCAGGTACGCGCCCTTGGACGCAAAGCGCTGGCCCTGGGCCAGGCTGAGGCGCGGGTAGACGCTGGTCCCTTCGCGCTTGACGCCGGTGTGGGCCTGCAGCCCGGGCATCGGGCGCACGGACTTGCGGAACTGCGACTGGCCGGCGGCGAGCCGGGCCACCGCGCCCTGGGTGCCGCCCTCCGCCTTGTGGTGGCGGGCCGTGGCCAGGCCGCGGGCCTCGTCCTCGGCCTTCTGGCCCTCGCGCAGGCTGAGCATGTTCTCGGCGCGCTCGACCAGGTAATCGCGGTGGACGTTGTCGATCATGTCGGTCAGCGTCTCGGCCAGGTAGCTGGTCGCGAAGTAGACCTCCGACTGCAGCGCCAGGTCGCGCAGCGCGATGCGGCGGATCTTCAACCAGGCTTCGAAGTGGAACAGCGTGGCATGGCGCTGCTCGGGCACCTGGTAGGGCGAGACGATCTGCAACGCGGTCTTCCAGGTGGCTGGCAGCTGCTCGGGCTGGGCACCCAGCAGGCGTGCCGAGGCGTACACGGCCGAGACCCCAGGCGGCTCCACCGGCTGCAGGGCCGCCATCTGTTCGCCGGGCCACCACATCACCACCACGTCGCGGCGGTCCAGGCCCTGCAGCGCACGGCGCAGCTCGGCCGGCGCATCGCCCTTCACTTCCCGCGTCAGCAGCTGCGGCGGCGTCTTCAGCCGCGACAGGGCGGCGCGCAGGCGCTCGGTCGCGGCGCGGCCCGCCGCATCGCCGCGGTGCAGCTGCACCACGCGCGCCGGCCGCGGCCCGGCCGACAGGTGCCGGGCCAGCACGTCGGCCTCGAGCAGCACGCCCGCCGAGAAGTACAGCGAATAGAAGTCCTTCTGCGCCTCGGGCGGCGGCGCATCGACGCTCGGGAACCAGCAGGGCGTCTGCTCGCGTTCGCAGAAGGCGTGCACGGGGCCCCACTCGCCGGCGCCCAGGCCCGAGACCAGCGCGAACACCGGCTGGCGGCGCATGTGCGCGTCCAGCTGCTCGCCCCAGGTGGACGGCGGGCCGCTGAGCGTCCACACGTCCAGGTCCCAGAAGCGGTCGCTGCGGAACAGCATCTCGGCGGCCGTGCTCATGGTGCGCTGGCCGGGCGTGAAGTTGCCGTTCTTCTGGCTCACGGCGGCGCGCAGCGTTTCCAGGAAGATCTCGCGCCGTTCCGGCGTGGTGTCGGGCGTGATCACGGTGGCCAGGCGCAGGCGCGTCGCGCTGACGCCCGGCGACCACTGCGCCGACAGCGTGCGCAGGTAGGCCTGCAGGGCCTGCAGTTCGGCCGGCCGCAGGTCGAAGCGCGGCATCATGGGGCTCAGCTCGCGGCCGTCGACATGCGCGCCCCCGTTCACGGCGGCGGCGAAGCTGCCGTCGTCGAAGGGCGCGTGGCGCTGGTTGAAGCTCTTGATGTTGCGGTAGTTCATCGACACCACCGCGCGCGGGTCGTCGGTGAAGATGATGCGGCCGGCCACCGGGGCCACCTGGTCGACGCCCTCCACGGCGCCCAGGCCGCTGCGGCGGTGGCAGGTCGCGCAGGCCACGGCCGCACCCTGAGCTTCGACGCCGCCGAAGCGCAGGCCCATGACCTCGCGCCCGCCCTCGCCACGCCCTTCGCGGTAGATGCGGGCGCCCAGCGCCAGCTGGTGCTCGTCGGCGGGGGCCACGCGGGCCATCGCCTCATGGCCGGCCGGCCCCGTCCGCTGCGGCTGGTTGCGCAGGGCCACGGCCCCCGGGCCGCGCAGCGGCGCCGCGCCGTCGGCTGCCTGCGCGGCCGCCAGGCCGGGCACCAGCGCGGCGCCCAGGTGCAGGCTCACGAGCAGCGTGCGCAGCAGGGTGGGAAGCCAGGTCTTCATGGTCGGGGCCTGCTGCTGATCAGGACTTCACGCCCACCAGTTCGACCTCGAACACCAGCGTCTCGTTGGGGCCGATCACGGCACCGACCCCCCGCTCGCCGTAGGCCAGCGTCGGCGGGATCACGATCTCCCACTTGGCGCCCGTGGGCATCTGCTTGAGGGCCTCGCGCCAGCCCATGATCACCTGGTTGACGCGCAGCGGGGCGACCTTGCCATCCTCGGTGGCGTCGAACTCGACGCCATCGATGTTGGCGCCGCGGTACTTCACGATGACGGTCTGGCCCTCGGAAGGCTTGGCGCCGCTGCCCTGCTGCAGCACCCGGTAGGCCACGCCGTTGGCCAGCATCTGCACGCCGGGCTTGGCCTTGTAGGCCGCCAGGAACTCGGCACCGCGCTTGCGGTTCTTCTCGGCCAGGTCCTTCTGGTTCGCCGCCATGGCGCGGCGCAGGTCCGTCTGCAGGGCGTTGAGCACCAGGCGGATCTCCTTCTCGCTCATGGCGAGGTCCTTGCCCGCGGCGGCGTCACGCATGCCACGCACGATCTCGTCGAGATCGAAAGGCACGTCGTTCTTCATGAAGTTGCGGATGGCCTGCACGCCGGTGGCGTAGCTGACCTTCTGCTTGTTGGCGGCCACCGTCGGCGTGGCGGCGGCGGGCGACGAAGCGGCGGCCGGCGCTGCCGCGGGGGTGGCCGGCTGCGTCTGCGCGGCCGCGGCGGTGGTCAGTGCGGCCAGGAAGCCGGCCCGCGCGAAGACGCGCAGGGGGTGGGTGGGGGCGGTGAGTCTCATGGCGATAAGTCCGGATGGAAGGGTCTGCGGGTCGCGGCGTGCCGGTGCTCGCCCACCGGCACGCCGCTCACCCCATCAGCGGGCGCGAACGATCACGCCGTTGGCGCCGGGGCCCCAGGCGGTGGCCGCGCCGGTGGCGTTGTTGACGGCGCGCACTTGCATGTACACGTCACGTGCCGCACCGCCCACCGCGAGCTGCTGGCTCGGGAGGGTCACGATCGGACCCACCCAGACCACCGGGCCGGTGGTGTTGCGGAAGCGAACTTCGTAGCGGGCCGCGGCGCTGTTGTTGCCGGTGAAGTTCAAGCCCGCGGTGACGACACCGCCGCTGGTGCCGTTGGCCGCCGTGACCGCCGAGGGCGCCGCCAGCGGCGTGCTCACGGCACGCACCGGGGAAGCCGCGGCGGCCACGTTGGCGCCGTTGCGGGCCACCACGCGGACCTGGTAGTCCGTCAGGCCCAGCAGGCCGTTCACCGTGACGGTCGTGCCGTTGGTGGTGGCGGCCGTGGTCCAGGTGGCGCCACCGTTGGCCGAACCCTGGATCACGTAGCTGGAAGCCCCGCCCACCGGCGCCGTCCACGACAGGCCCACCGAGGTGCCCGTCGTGTTGGCGCTGACCAGCGGTGCGAGGGCCACGGCGTTGGCCAGCGTCCAGCTGTTGGACGTGGTCGAGTTGCCGCTGGCACCCAGCGCGTTGACCGCCCGCACACGGAAGTAGTAGCGCGTGTTGGGCGCCAGGCCGTTGGCCGTGTAGCTGTTGGTCGTCACGCCGGGCACCGTCACCAGGCCGGCGGTGAAGTTCGCGTTGGTGGCGTACTCCACGGTGTAGCTGGTGGCGTTGGCCCGCACGTTCCAGCCCAGGGTCAGGCTGTTCGTGGTGGGCGCGCTCAGCGCCAGGCCGTTCGGCACCTGCGGCGTGGCCATCTGCACCGAGCCGGAAGACAGCGTCGCCGACAGCACCTGGGCCGGGCTGGCCGCCTGCACTTCGAAGGTGACCCAGTTGTTGCGCGGCACGCTGATCGTGAGGCTGGTCGTGGCCTGCGGCGTCCAGGCGCTGAAGGCGCCGTTGTTGGCCCCGGTCCCGATGCGGGTGCGCACCAGGTAGTTGGCGGCATTGGCCACCGGCGTCCAGGCGAAGGTCGCGGAGACCGGGCTCGCGTTGGTCGCACCCGGCACCAGGGTCAGGCCGGCGGAGGTGGGCGCCACCATCGGCGTGATGGCGGTGGCCGACGGCGCCGAGGTCGCCGAGCTGGCGGCCTGGCCGAGTTGCACGGTCGTCACCGGCGAGGCGGTCTCACCCACCACGTTGACGGCCACCACGCGGTAGTCGACGGCCACATTGCCCGTGCCCAGGGCCACCACGCGGTAGGCGTAGCGGCTGCCGGCCACGGCCGTGGCGTCGGTGTAGCTGCTGGCGGTGGCGTCCAGCGGTTGCGCCGTCAGCTTGACGGGGGCCGCTGCCGGGTTGCTCACGTCGCTGCGCAGCACGTCGAAGCCCACCACGGTGCCGTTGGTCGGCTGGGGCGCCGGCAGCGTCCAGCTGATCTGCACCGAGGTGAAGCTCACCGCACCGGGCACCGGCGCGTTCGGCGTCACCGGCGCGTTGCCGCCGCCGGAGAGGGTGCTGACGTCGTCCACGTACTCGGTGGCGTTGGCCAGCGTGTTCACCTGGCCGTTGAGGCCGACGATGGAGTGCAGGTCGGTGCTCAGGTTCTCGAACACGCCCTGGCCGGCCGGGCCACGCTGCACGCGGAAGCCCACTTCGCTGGCGGCCGACGCGGCGACGTTGCCGCTGCCATCCACCGGCGGCGTGGGGTCGTTCCAGCTCAGCGTGACCAGGCTGCCGTTCACCACGGCCGTCGGGGCCGCCGAGGCCATCGGCACCGACTCACGGGCGTTGAACGACACCGGCCGCATGAAGTCGTTCTCTTCGTGGCCGAGGATGTGGCAGTGCCACACGTATTCCCAGCCGTAGTTCATCATGTCGTTGACCACGGTCTTGGGCGTGCCGGTGGTCGGGTCGATCTGCGTGAAGCCGAAGGGCGAACCGAGCGGCTGCGCGGGGTCCATCGGGCGCACGCTCAGCGGCACGCCGAAACCGGCGAGCTTGGGCGTCTTGGCCCGCACGGCGACGATGATGTCCTCCAGCGGGTTCATCTTCACCGTTTCCTTCCAGCCCAGCTCGTTGGGCAGGGGCGGCATGATGACGCCGGCCCAGTCCACGCGGTTGATGAGCTGCACGTTCAGCAGGTGGAAGTGCACCGGGTGCGTGTCCACGCCGTTGTGCGTGATCTTCCAAAGCTGGGTCTCGCCGTCGGCGAAGAGCTCGGTCGGCTCGTCCACGTAGCCCAGCGGAATGGTCGTCTGCGTCATCGCGCTGGTGAAGGGCAGTTCCACGCCCAGGGTCGCGTTCAGGCGGCCGTAGGTGGCGTCGAACAGTTCCTGGATGGCTTTCGGCTTCACCAGGATGCTGCCCGAGGGCGTGCCGGTGGCGAGGTCCGACTGCGCCGTGGCCGTCACGCCGGCGGCCGGAGCCGCCACAGTGACCGTGGCCACCTCGGCCGCACCGTAGCCGCGGCCGGCGTAGTCCAGGGTGATGTCGAACACCTTGCCGGTGGCCGTGGCCGCGGCACCCGTGCCGCCGCCACCCGTGAAGGTGACCTCGAAGGGGTTGACGGCCGCGTTCGGATCGAGCGACGTGAAACCGCCGCCGCCGGCCGTGTTGGGATTCTGCGGGTCGGCCGGGGTGAGGGTCACCTCGGTGACCTTGCCACGGCTGGTGGCGCGGGCGCCGGTGCCGCCGGTGAAGCTGACCAGGGGCGCGGCAACGTAGCCGGTACCCGCGTCGGTGATGGTGACACCGGTGATGGCACCGTTGCTCACGATGGGCGTCCCCGTGGCACGGCGGCCGCCGGCTGGCGGCGCCGTGAAGAGCACCGTGGCCGCGGCGGTGTAGCCAGTGCCGCCGGCGGTGATGGTCACGGCCTGCACGCCGAGCTTGGCGTCCGCAGTCGCGCCGTTGCCGCCGCCACCGACGATGGCCACCGTCGGCGCGGTGAGGTAACCCGTGCCGGCGGCGCTGAGGTGGATGGCCTCCAGCTGCAGCGTCGCCTTGGCCGTGGCCGCGCGGCCGTCGGCGGCGCCGCCGTTGGCCGGATTCGGCGCGCTGATCGTGACCGCGGGCGCATCGACATAGCCCGAGCCCTGCGTCAGCAGTTGCACGCTGTTGATGCCGCCGGTGGCGGGCTCACCCGGGGTGTACTTGAACACCGGCTCCTTCAGCGAACCGGTCTGGATGCGGGCGTAGCTCTGGTGCTCGGTCAGCGTGGCCCAGCTGGCGTCGAAGGCATCGGCATAGGCCGGTTGCGCGACGACGGGCTTCTCCTGCGAGCTGGCATAGGCCGCGCCGAGGGCCGTGTTGAGGGCCGCCACGTCCAGCGGCGCCGACACCGGGCCTGCGGGCAGCGCGCGGACCTTGATCTGCATCATCGTGCGGATGTTCGGGCCGAAGCCGGGACGCGTGTCCTCGGCACCACCGGCACCCGACTGGTCACCGACACCGGTGAAGGTGTCGTTGCGCGGGTCGCCCGCGGGGATGGGGGCACTGCTGTCGTTGTAGATGATCAGCGTCTGGCCCGCGTACTGCGAGAAGTCGATCACCACGTCGGCCCGCTCAGCCGGCGCCAGGAAGAGCGACGGCGTGTCCACGTTGAACACGTTGATGCGGCCCTTGTCCTGGATGTAGGTGATGGGGTTGGGCTCGATGCTGTGCACCTTGGGCAGCCAGCCGCCTTCGCTGGCGATCTGGTGGATGGCCGGGCCCACGCTGTTGGGGTCGGGCATGCCGCCCAGGCGGGCGTCCGTGGGCCACAGCTCGGGCTGGCAGAACATCTGCTTGCCCTGGGCGTTCAGCTTGGGCGAACCGTCGGCGTTGAAGATGGGGGAAGGACGCAGCTGTCCCGGGGTGCAGGCGTTCTCGGGCAGGGGCTGCGCCGCCGGCACCATGTCCACTTCGGTGAAGTTGCCGTCATTGCCGGTCAGCACCGTGCCGTCGGCGAGCGTGGGGTTGTCCACCGCCTTCAGGATGTTGACCGTCAGCATGCGGTCGTTGGACGCGTTCAGCATGCGGAAGCGGTAGGTCGTGGGGTCCACCTCCAGCGTCGGGTAGGCCACGCCGTTGACGATGGGCGTGTCCATCCAGGCTTCCGGCGTGGTGGTCACGTCACCGTAGGCACCGCTGGGCAGCGGGTACAGGGCCGGGAACACGGGCCAGAAGTAGGGGCCGTAGTGCCAGCGGCCGACGGCGTTGGTGTTGTTGATCTGGGCTGGGTCCTGCACGGTCTCGTAGACGTGCGGGAACCAGCTGTCGCCGGGCGAACCCCAGTGGCCGGTGCTCCAGTGCGCGTCCTGCAGCGCGATGTCGTCGGGCACGAAGGTGCGGTCCTGCAGCACCAGCGGAATGGTGCGCTCGGCCGGCGGCAGCGCGCCGCTGCTCACCATCTGCTGCTCGGTCGCATCCGTGAGCAGGTAGCCCGAGGCCACGCCGGCGTACACGTTCAGGCGCGTCGCGCCGAAGGCGTGGTCGTGGTACCAGAGCATGCGGGCCGACTGGCCGTTCGGGAAGTACAGCGTCCAGGCGCCGGCGCCCGGGTCGTTCATGTCGGGCACGTTCTGGACGCTGGCGCCACGCAGGAACTCGGGCAGCAGCGCCGGGTCGCGCGTCGGGTCGGCGGCGAACTCCTTGGCCAGGCTGCCGGTGGGCGACAGCGGGTCGGCCTCCTCGGCCGGCGTGATCCACTGGTGCGGCGTGCCGTCGCTGATCCAGGGCGTGTCGCCGCCGTGCAGGTGGACGTTCACGCGGTTCTGCGTGTACATCGTGATGCCGTCGGGGCCGAAGCCGGCACCCATGATGGACGGGTCGGTGGGCAGGAACAGGTCACCGTTGCGCGCCTTCACCGAGCCGTCGGCGTTGTACTCGACGCGGCCGGCGGGCAGCAGGTTCATGAACTTGACGCGGGTGGGCACGTCCTTCGTGGCGGCGATGACCGGGCCCAGGAAGCGCGGCTTGTCGACCGCCAGCGCCGGCACCTTGAGCACCTGGCCGGCACCGCCCTTGAGGACCTTGCCGTTGGCGTCGGTGGCGGCGATGAGGATCGGCGCGCCGCTCGGGTACGTGAGCGGGTAGGCGGCACTGCCGGGCAGCGGCGCACGGCCGTTGCTGGCCTCGTGGTCGATTTGCACGTAGCCGCGCAGCACCGTGGCCTTCTTGAGGTCGGTGTGGAAGCGGTCGGTGTACTCGACGACGGCAATCTCGTAGTAGTCGTCATTGGTCACCGTGCCTTGCGGATTGCGCCACTTCGACGCCACGGCCACCGGGATGTACTTGGACGTGACGCCGTCGGCCATCAGCCGGGCGCTGGCGGCGCCGGGCAGCGGCAGCGGATCGATGAACTTGCGCAGCGCCTTGCCGGTGTAGCCGGGCACGCGGCCTTCGGCGGCGGCGATGGCCGCATCCTCGGGCACCGGGGTGATGCGCTGGCCGGAGGGGCTGTAGGCGAAGTAGGTCTGCAGGCGGAAGTTGGTGACGCCGTCCGGTCCCGTGGCGTCCACGTAGCCCGGGCCTGCAAAGGCGGGGTGCAAGGCGGTGACGCCCGCCAGCGTGGCGAGGACCGCGGTGGCCATCTTGTTGAGACCGAAGTGCTTTTTCATGTGCCTGCCTGTCGAAGTGATCGAGGTTGAGAGTCCGTCTTGGCTGTTCGGGCCGGTATCGGGGGCATTGCCCACACGGCAGAATGAGTTCCGAGAACGCCGGAATTACGACTTTCCGGGTCACGGCCATTTCCATGGCGGGCTTGTCGCAATTACATGCAGATGACCTCGCGAGGGGTATGGGTTGTCAGTGCCCACTGGGGGGCCGCACCCCCGGGGAGTCACCCCCAGTCGTCAAGGTCCGGTTACAGCCGATTCATTCGCCACCGCCTGTGATGTCGCTGCGTTTCCCAGCAGAGATCAGCCTCAGAGACACCGACGCCGACCACGTCAATACCTGAATTGAATGGGTAACTCTCCTACCGTCGATTAGGTTGGTCTCAAGCTTCGACCCCCCGGGTGCGTGGGGCAAAATTAATGGTGATTAAGGCCCTGTTGGCCAATTCGCGAATTACGTCACTCGGCCTGTTGAGCGCGCGGACGTCCAGGGCGGCCGTGGCCCCGGGAAGCAGCGCCGCAGCGGCAGGGTCTTGGGCCCTCCCGGGCCCTGCGGGGCCTCGCCCCGGCGTCGGAATCAGGCCGGATCAGAAGTGCCCGGCGCGGCCGCGACGCCCAGTTCGCGGGCCATCAGGCGCAGATCGATGGCGCTGCGCAGCCGCAGCTTCTGCATGACCGCGGCGCGGTGCTTCTCGACAGTCTTGTGGCTGAGCCGGATGCGCTCGGCCGCGGCGCGGTTGGTGTAGCCCGCGCCGATGAGCCGGAACACGGTGAGCTCGCGTTCGGTCAGGCAGGTCAGCGGGCCTGCAGCGTCGCGCATGCCCTGGGCATGGTCGGCCAGCACGAGCTGGCGCGAGTAGTCGGCGTCGAGGTACATCTCGCCACTGAGGACCGCGCTCACCGCCAGGCGCAGCTCGGGCGATGGCGCGTTCTTGCGCATGTAGCCGTTGCAGCCCGAACGCAGTGCGTCGCGCACCGAGGTCTCGTTGCCCTTGTCGCCCATCAGCAGCGCGCGCTGCTGAGGCAGGCCGGCCTTGATCTGGCGCAGCGCCCACACGCCGCCTTCGGCCGGCAGGTGCAGGTCCAGCACGGTGAGGTCCGGCGACAGCGCCAGGGTCTGGTTCACGGCCTCCTTGGCGTCCTGCGCCACGGCCACGATCTCGAGCCGGTCGAGGTCCTGGAGCACGGCACACAGACCCAGGCGGACGAGGTTGTGGCCGTCGGCGATGACGGCTCTGCGTTTCTTCATGGCGACGAACTCGGCTTGCCAGGGGCGTGAGGGGCTGATGGAAGCCGGGCGAGGAAGCGCCAGTCGGCGTACGCGACGGCGTTCTCGAACCCGGTCTGGGTCTCGCGGAAGCCGGCCTTGCGGAAGGGCTCGCCCGGGGCCTGGCTGTAGACGCCGACGATCGCACCGCCCTGGCGCACCAGCCCCCATTCGAGGCTCGGGGCCAGCGGGTCGGCGTAGAGCCGCCGCAGGTGGCGGCGCGGCTGCGGGAAGCGCGGGTCGAGCAGCAGGTCGTCCAGGCTGCGCGGCAGCGCGCGCGCGCGCACCGGCGAGTCGCGCCAGTACGACTCGATGGCGGCGCGGAACTGCTCGCCGACGAAGAGCAGTTCCTCTTCGGCCTCACGCTGGCGCTGATCGGCCCGACGCTGCCCGACCTGCGCCGCGGCCAGAGCCGCCAGCGTCAGCAGCACCAGCACGCCGATGAGCACGAAGCCGCGCGCGGGGCGCCGGCCCAGCGACGGCGCGGCGGTGCGCCTCATGATGGTGACCCCGCGGAAGCTGGCGCTGCGCCGCCCTCGGCCGCGGCGGGGTCGTCGATCCCCGGCGTGGCTGGCGAGGGCTTCACGTCGTAGACCATGCCGCGCTGGCCGCCTGGTGGCATCACCGTCACCCAGTCGGCCCGGTCGGTGAAGGGGTTCAGCGGCACGGCGCGGAGGTAGCGGCGCTCCACCAGTTCTTCCAGCCGGTCCGGGAACACGCCGCGGTCACCGTGGAACTTGTCGATCGCCTCGCGCATCTGCGCCAGGTCGTGCGCCAGCACCTGGTGCTTGCCCCGCTCCAGCGTCGCCATGTAGCGCGGCAGCGCGATGGACAGCAGGAGCCCGAGCACGGCCATCACGACCACCAGTTCGATCATGGTGAAGCCGCGCCGGACAGGCGTCCGCCTGCGGCGGATGGAAGGAGTGCGCATGCCGTTCACCATTCGCGGTAGGGCAGGCCGTTGAGGCCCACACCCTCGGCCCGGCTGTAGATGTCGAAGACGTCGCTGCCTGCGGAGGGCGAGTCGGGTGCGCTGGCATAGCTGCGCAGGCCCCAGGTGGCCGCTGCAGGCAGCTCGGCGGGCGCGAAGGGATCGCGCGGCACGCGGCGAAGGAAGTACAAGCGCTCGCGCTTGGGCGAACGCACGTTCGGCACCCCCTCGACCAGGAGATTGAGGTCGCTCGGGTAGCCGCTGTCGCCCACGCGGCGCTCGATCTGGCCCTGGTCCGCCGCACTGCGGTAGCGGTCGAGCGCGACGCGGATCTCCCGCAGGGCCTCGCGCAGCTGCGCTTCGCGGCTGCGCTGCAGCGTCAGTTCGGCCAGCGGCAGGGCCATGGCGGCCATCAGGCCCAGCAGGGCCAGGGTGACCACCAGCTCGATGAGCGTGACGCCGCGGCGCAGTGTCACCGGCGCGCTCCCGAAGCCGCCGAGGCCGTGGCCGCCGGGCGCGAGGGGAACGGCCGCGGCAGGATCACGGGCAGGCCGGGCATGGCGTTCGTGACGCCCGGGGCCGTGGCGCCGGGCACGGCCGTGGTTCCGGCCGCAGGCAGCGGGGCGCGTGCTGGGGGCGCAGCCGGGGGCGTCGCCACGGCCGGTGCCGGAGCGGCGGGTGCGGGTGCCCGGGCCACCGGGGCCGACGCAGCGGGCGCGGGCGCAGACACTGGCGCTGGCGCGGGCACGGCAGGCGCGGCTGCAGCGGGCTGCGGGGCCGGCGCGGCTGTGGCCGGGGCGGCGGCGGCGGCGGGCGTGGCGGCTTCCGGCGCCGCCGGACGCGCCTGCGGCGCCTTCACCACGGCCACCGGGTCCAGGCGCAGCTGCCGGTCACGCACGCTGGCTTCGGTGCCCGACCAGGCCTCGGCATGGCGCAGTTCCGGCACCGCCTGCGGGCGGATGATGCGCGGGGTGATCGACAGCACGATCTCCGTCTTGCGGTTGTTGTCGCTGCTGTTGCTGAACAGGCGCCCCAGCACCGGCAACTGGCCCAGCCCGGGCAACTTCAGCGAGGAGTTGCGGTCGGAGTCGTTGATGAGGCCGGCCATCACCTGCGTTTCGCCGTCCCGCAGCCGCAGCGCGCTCTGCGCACTGCGCGTGCCGATCTGGTAGGCGCGGCCGCTGTCGGTCTGGATGACGTCGGTGACGTTGCTCACCTCCAGGTTCATCTTGATGCCGACGTCGCCGTCGGCGTAGACCTGCGGCTCCACCTCCAGCTTGATGCCGACCTCGACGTACTGGATCGAACCGGTGACGACGTTGGACTGGCCCGACTGCTGCGGCGAGATGAGGTTGGTGATGATCGGCAGCTTGTCGCCGACGAGGATCTTGGCCTTCTCCTTGTTGCGCGAGCGGATGCGCGGGCTGGCCAGCACCGTGGCGTCGCCGTCCTGCAGCATCAGGTTCAGCGTCGCCGACAGCGGCGACACCAGAAGGTCGTTGCGCGACAGGTCGCGCAGGCTGCCCACCGTCAGTGCGCCGGCCGACGGCGTGGGCACGCTCAGCGTCAGGCTGGTGGGCAGCTTCAGGCCGATCTCGCTGGCGCGGCTGCTGGACACTTCCAGCACTTCCACCTCCAGCATCACCTCGGGGTCGGGCAGGTCGGTGGCGGCGATGATGCGTTCGGCCAGCGCGATGGCTTCCGGGGTGTCGCGGATCACGAGCGTGCTGGTCTTCGGGTCGGCCACCACGTCGCGCGTCTTGACCATGGTCTTCACCAGGTTGGCGATCCAGGCGACGTCGACATTGCTGATCTGGAAGGTGCGCACCTTCAGTTCGGTGAGGTCCTTCTGGCGCGCCGCCGTGGCCGGGTAGATCAGCAGGGTGTTGCTGCTGAGCACGCGCTTGTCCAGCTGGTGCTGCATCAGCACGACGTCGAGCGCGTCCTCCACCGCGGCGTCCTTGACGAAGATGGTGGCGCGCTGGTCGGCCTTCACGTCGCGGTCGACGATGACGTTGACGCCGGCGATCTTGCTGATGGCTTCGAACACCTGGCGCAGCGGCGCGTCGCGGAACTGCAGCGTCACGGGGCGACGCAGCGCGGCGCGCGCCGCCAGCTGTTCCTCACGCGCCGAACGCTCCTGCGCCTGGCGCTCCTCGAGCGCACGCTGAAGGGTCAGGGCCTGGGCCTGCCGCGGGCTGTCCTTGAGGACCCGACGCACCTGCTCGGCGGCGGCCTCCAGCTGTCCGGCCTGCACGAGACGCTCGGCGCTGGCCAGCGCCTGCTGGTCGCGGCGGTCCTGCTCCAGCCCCTGCAGCGCCAGGCGCACCCGTTCGTTGCCGGAGTCGGCACGCATCGCGTCGCGCAGGCGCTGCGCCGCGACCTCGGGCCGGCCGGCTTCGCGCTCGCGCTCGGCAGCGGCCAGGAGTTGCTGCACGGCGCGGTCGCGCTGCGTCAGGTAGTCCATGCGGTAGCTGACGTTGTCCGGCGCCAGCGCCGAGGCGCGTCGCAGGTTCTCCAGGCCTTCCGCCGGCTTGCCCTGTTCCACCAGGCTCATGCCGTTGCGGTGCTCCATCTGCGCTGCGCAGCCGCCCAACAGGAGGGCCAGCAGCAGGCCCGTGCGGGGCCAGAGTCGCGAAGTCACGGGGTCTCTCCTTCGATCGCCATGCGCACGGTCTTCTGCGTGGCCAGATGGGTGAATGTCAGTTCGCGCGTCGTGAGGGCGTCGAGGCGGAAGCCGCCGTCCAGCGTGTCGCCGGGGCGCGCCGTGATGAGCGCGGGGCCGAGGGCGAGAAACACGCTCGAGGCCGTGCCCTTCTCCTGCAGCAGGCCCACGAAGCGGTAGGGCACGCGCGGCAGCGGTGCAGTCGGCGGTGGTGGCGGCGGCGGGGGCGGCGCAGCCACCACGGCCGCGACCGGGGCCGGCGCCGCGGCGCGCGTGCGCGCAGCCGGCGCCGCCGCGACCAGGCTCTGGCCCGTGAACGGGTCGCGCTTGCCGCGGGCCACGAGCTCGGTGCGTTCAGGCACCTGCGCTGGCGTGGTGCACAGCTCGGCAGGCGGTGCCGCCACGGCGCGGGCGCGCGGGCCGCGGGGGCCGGCCACGAGCTCGTCGGTACCGGGCTCGCGCACCCACCAGAGAGCGACCAGGGCGGCCACCAGCAGCAACAGGCGCAGGCGCGTCGTCATCGCGGGTCCCGACGGAAGAAGAGGCTCAGGCGCAGCTGGCCGCTGAGGGTGCCGCCTTCGGCCTCGTGCTCGAGGTCCATGCCGTCGAGCGAGGCGTTCGGCAAGGTGTTCATCAGCTCGGCCACCAGGCTGCGCACGCTGGCGTAGCTGCCGCGCACCGGCAGGGTGACGCGCAGGCGCCGCAGGCCGGGCTCGGTGTCCTCCAGCCGGTACTGCGCACCATGGGCTTCGGCACGGCTGCGCTTGAGCAGCGACAGCAACGTCGACAGCTGGGCACCGCGCTGGCCTTCGGCGGGAATGGCCAGCCAGGCGGCGTCCCGGGCGTCCGGCCCGGGGGGGGTGCTGGCGAGCTTGACGGAAGCATCCAGGCGCGCCACATGCTGACGCAGCAGCGTCTCGCGCTGCGCCTGCAGGGCTTGCCCGGCGGCTGCGGCCGCCACCGCAGCCAGGAGCAGCGCCACGCCCGCGGCACCGGGCCAGCCCATGCGCTGCTGCCAGACCCAGCGCCAGCGCAGCAGGGCCGCGACGAGCCGTTCCGAGCGCGGCATCATCGCGGCGCTCCGGCGCGCGGCGCGGCGCGCGGGGCCATGGCGGCCCAGCTTGCCTCGAGATCGAACTCGACGCCGCCCTGCCCTTCGGCGCGTTCATGGCGCAGCAGCTGCACATCCTTCAGGGCCGGCGCCTTCTCCAGCACCATCACGTAACGCGCCAGCGCTTCGGGCGTGCCGGCGCTGCCGGACAAGGCGATGCGGCCGGTCTCGGCATCCGGCGTCAGCCGCAGCAGCACCACACCACTGCCCGACCAGCTTTCCACCTGGTCCAGCAGCTGCTGCCAGGGCGCTGCCAGATGGCGAGCCACCGGCTCGAACTGCGCATGACGTTGCGCGTCGGCGGCGCTCATGGCAGGTGCTCCCTGGCGAGAAGCGGCGCGCTCCAGGCGCGCCAGACCGTCGCGCTGCGAGGCCAGCCCCTCGCGGTCCTGCCACAGCGCCACGCCTTGCCACAGCGCGAGCAGAGCGCCGAGGGCCAGCATCACGAGGCCGGGCACGGGCAGGCGCGCACGGCCCAGGAGATCGATGCGGGGCTCCCAGCTCATACCAGCCGCTCCCGCCGCGCGCGGGCCTGTCGACGCGTGCGCAGGCGGCACAGCGTCCAGCCGTGCAGCGCCGCCGCCGGCGCCAGCCGCGAAGCCTGCTCGCCGCGCTGCGCCACCACCAGCACCGGCACGCGCTGGCCCGGCGGCGTGGCAGCCTCCAGGGTGTGGCGGTACATCGCCGCGTCCACCTGCGCGCTCACCACCTCGGGCTGCCAGCTGTCGCAGCGGTCCCAGTGCATCTCCACCCAGCCCCCGCCATGCCTTCGCATGGCCATCAGGCCCTGATCGCGGACCCAGACCACCACGCCGTCGTCCGGCAGGCGCTGCTTCAGGGCGTGCAGGTCCTCGAAGAGGGCCGGCCCCACGCGCTTCAGCGCCACGCCGTGGCGCGCCAGGTGTTCGGTCACGTCACCCAGCACGGCGGTCTCCACGGCCACCGCCATCCAGCGCCGGCCGCAGGGCGACAGCGACGCCGACACGCGCAGTTCCCGCTCGCCCAGAACGTCGGCGAAGTAGTGGCGCGCGGGGTCGCTCGCCGCCCCCCACAGGTGCACGGCAGGCAGCAACGCGTAGTACAGCAGTTCGTCCTCCAGCACCACCGTGGCCTGCGAAGGCAGCTTCGCGCCGCGCCCGGCGAGCAGGCTCAGCGCCTCGGCGACGATGTCGCCTTCGCCTTCGGCCACCGCCGAAGCGCTGGCGCGCGTGCGCAGCCCAGGCCGCCAGAGATCGGCCTGGCAGCGCCGGGCGCCCACGCGCAGGCGCAGTTCACTCCTCAGCAGCAGTGACACGGTTCGCTTCCTCGAGAGTGGTGTGGCCCGACGCCACCAGCGTCAGGGCCGCGTCGCGCAGCGTCTTGAGGCCGCGCTCGTGCGCGGCCGCGCGCAGCCGGGCCGGCGACGCGCGCTCGGCGATCAGGCTGCGCAGTTCGACGTCCAGCGCCAGCGTCTGCGCCACCGCGCGGCGCCCCTTGTAGCCGGTACCGCGGCACTGCGTGCAGCCGATGCCGCGCACGAAGCGCCAGCCCGATGCTTCGGACGGCAGATTCGAATCGGCGCGCAGTTCGGCATCGGGCTCGTGCGGCTGCGCGCAGTGGCGGCAGACCTGGCGGATGAGCCGTTGCGCCAGCACGCCGTTGAGCGCCGCCACCAGGTTGTAGGGGTCCACGGCCATGGTGGACAGGCGGCCGATGACGTCGAAGACGTTGTTGGCGTGCACGGTGGCGAAGACCTGGTGGCCCGTCAGCGCGGCCTGGATGGCGATCTGCGCCGTCTCGGCGTCGCGCATCTCGCCGACCATGATCTTGTCCGGGTCGTGGCGCAGGATGGAACGCAGGCCGCGGGCGAAGGTCAGGCCCTTGGCCTCGTTGACGGGGATCTGCAGGATGCCCGGCACCTGGTACTCGACCGGGTCCTCGATGGTGATGATCTTGTCCAGCCCGGTGTTCACCTCGGACAGCACGCCGTACAGCGTCGTCGTCTTGCCGCTGCCGGTGGGGCCGGTGACGAGGAACAGTCCGTAGGGCAGACGTGCCATGCGGCGGATGAACTCCGCCTCCTCGGCCGAGAAGCTCAGGTGCTGCAGCTTCAGCTGGTCGTCGGAAGCGAGCTGGTAGCGGTCCAGGATGCGCAGCACGGCGTCCTCGCCATGGAGGCTGGGCATGATGGACACGCGCACGTCGATGACCCGCGCGCCCAGCCGCAGCTTCATGCGGCCGTCCTGCGGCAGGCGGCGCTCGGAGATGTCCAGTTCGGCCAGCACCTTCAGGCGCGACAGCACGCGCTCGCCGAAGTCGCGCCCCTCGTGGCGCGTGATCGACTGCAGCACGCCATCGAGCCGGTACTTGACGGCCAGGCCCGCGGCGTCGCTTTCCAGGTGGATGTCGCTGGCGCCGGCGCGCAGCGCGTCGTACAGCGTGCTGTCGACGAAGCGCACCACCGGGCTCTCGTGGCTGCTGATGTCGGCCAGCGAGAGCTCGACGACATCGTCGGCCGCCACCACGCCGGCCTCCACGGCGGCGCGCGCGCCCTGCACGTCGAGCGCGCGCAGTTCGCGCTCCAGGCGCGTGAAGAAGGCCTGCAACTCGTCGCCGCCGACCACGCTCCAGCGCGTGGGCGGGTTGGCCGCCGAGCGCAGGCGCATCTCCAGCCACAGGCGCAGTGCGGTGTCGAAGGGATCGGCCAGCGCGATGTCCACGCCGCCATCGGCCCGGCGGCAGGCCACGCAATGCCGTCGCCGCGCTTCGGCGAACGGCACCAGGGAGAGGTCCACGTCGCCGGGGTTCCAGGTGTGCACCGGCGCCAGTGGCAGGCCGGAGCGGCGCGCCAGGTCCAGCGTCGTGCGCACGGCGCTGATGGCCTCGGCGGTCGAACCGGTGTCGGCGGCGGTGGTGTTCACAATGAAGCCGCCAGCTGGAAGATCGGCAGGTACATCAGCACCACGATGCCGCCGATCACCAGGCCGATCAGCAGCATCAGCAGGGGTTCGACGAGGCGGCCCACGCGCTCCAGCGTGCGCTCCAGCGCCTGGTCCTGCACTTCGGCCAGCCGCTCCAGCGCGTTGGCCAGTTCGCCCGTGCGTTCGGCCACGCGGAGCACGCGGAAGCCCAGGCCGTCGAGCAGGCCCTGCTCGTGCAGCGTGGAGGCCAGCGGGGCGCCGGCGGCGGCCAGCGTCAGCGCACGCTCGAGCTTGCGCCGGTCGACATGCACCAGCAGTTCGGCGCACAGCCCCATGGCGCGCAGCACTGGCGTGCCCGAGCGCACCAGCATGCCCGTGCTGCGCACGAACTGCGCATGGCCGAAGGCCGCCAGCAGTTCTCGCAGCAGCGGCACGCGGGCGCCGAGTTCCACCAGCCGGCGCGTCAGCTGGCCGGCGCGCCAGGCGCCGATCAGCTCGAACACGCCCCACACCAGCAGCAGCAGCAGCCCCAGCCACACTTCGGCCGGCAAGCCGCGCACCCCGCGGCCGACGGCGATCATCCAGCGCGTCATCAGCGGCAGGTCGCCGCCGCCGCTTTCCAGCACGCCCGCGAAGCGCGGCACCACGAAACCCAGCAGGAAGACGACGACCCCCAGCGACACCGTCATCAGCAGCGCCGGGTACAGCAGCGCCGACTGCAGCCGCGAGCGCAGTTCGCGCACGCGCGCCGCGTGGCGGGCGTAGCGCGCCAATGCATCGGGCAGGTCACCGCTGGTCTCGCTGGAGCGCACGGCCGCCAACAGCGCAGGACGCACCGCCGCACTGGCCTCCAGCGCCGCGGACAAGCTCTCGCCCTGGCGCAGATGCCGGACCACCTCGTCGAGCACTGCGGCCAGGCCGCGTTGCGAACGCTCGCGCAAGGTGCCCAGGGCCTCGATGAGCGGCAGGCCGGAGGCCAGCATCAGCCCGAGATCACGGGCGAAGGCCTCGTCATCCAGCGCAAAGCCGGTCGGCCGCGCCACCACCGTGGCGCGCTTCAACGGGCCCTGCGCCTTACCAGGAAGTGACATCAGCGGCATCGCCGTCGCCCCCGGGCTGACCGTCGCTGCCCAGGCTGAGGAGGTCGTACTCGCCGTGCTGGCCCGGCTGCTGATACACGTAGGCGTGACCCCAGGGATCGGCGGGCACGGCACGCTTGAGGTAGGGTCCACGCCACTGCGGCACGTTGGCCGGCGCGTCGCGCAGGGCGTTCAGGCCCTGGTCCTGCGTGGGGTAGCGGCCGACGTCGAGGCGGTACTGGTCCAGTGCCTGTCCCAGCGACTCGATCTGCGCGCGCGCCACCTTCGTGCTGCTCTTGCCGATCTGCGAGAAGTACTGCGGCGCCACGATGCCCGCCAGCAGACCGATGATCACCATCACGACCAGCAGCTCCAGCAGCGTGAAGCCTCGCTTGGCAGTTCGCGGGCCACGCCCAGGGTGTGCTGTCCAGTTCAAAATCGCCTCACGTCGGTGTCGGGTCCACGAACCGATTGCGCTGTGCGGGAAGCCCCGCCGCTCAATCCGATACGAACGGTAAGCGGGGGGTGGTTAAGCTGGGGTTAAGAGCCCGCGGGCCGCTCCCCCGCCTGAGTGGGCATCGATCCCCAGGAGTCACCCCCAAGCCGAGACATCTGCACGTTCGACAAGCGCTTGCGAAGCGTCCGGCAAACCCGGATGCGGTCAATGCCATGGCGCGGCAGCCACGTTTCGTGGCAATCTCGCGCCCTTCAGGAAGTACGTGGTGGGTGTGCCTTGAGACTGCTGCTGGTCGAAGACGATGATCTGCTGGGCCACGCGACCTCGCAGGTGCTGTCGAGATCCGGTTTCCAGGTCGACTGGATGCGCACCTGCGGCGATGCCCGCGCGGCCGTGCGCTCGGCCGAGTACGACGCCATCCTTCTGGACCTGGGCCTGCCCGACATTCCCGGCGAGCAGTTCGTGCGCGAACTGCGCTCCGCGCGCTCCGTGACGCCCGTGATCGTGATCACCGCGCGCGGACAGCTCGATGACCGCGTGCGGCTGCTCGACATGGGCGCCGACGACTACCTCGTCAAGCCCTTCGACATCTCGGAGATGCTGGCCCGTCTGCGCGCCGTGCGGCGCCGCATGATGGCCGGCGGCGACCTCACCGACGTGCAGACCGTGGGCCCGCTGCAGTTGCACCAGGCATCGCGTTCGGTGCAATGGGACGGCAAGCATGTCGCGCTGACGGCCAAGGAGTTCGACGTGCTGCAGACCCTGGTGATGCGGCGTCCGCGCGTCGTCAGCCGCGCCCAGCTGGTGGACGCGCTCTACGGCTGGGACGACGAGATCGAGAGCAACTCGATCGAGGTCTACATCCACTTCCTGCGCCGCAAGCTGTGCAAGGAGGTCATCGTCACGGTTCGGGGCCGCGGCTACCAGATCGGCAACGAGGAAGCCCTCAATGCCCACGTGCGCAACGCCAAGCCGGGGCCGGCATGAACGTCAAGGCGATCGCGATGCCGCAGACCTGGTCGCTGCGGCAGATGCTGATGGTGGCAATGGCCGGCTTCACGCTCATGGGCTGGCTGGCCGGCGGCCTGATCACCACGCACCTGGCCGAGCGCACGGAAGCACAGCTGCACGAAGCGGAACTGCGGCAGATCGGGCACCTGCTGCTGTCGCTCACCGAGCACGAGCTGGACGAACTCGGCCCCAACGCCGACATGAAGACCCGCGTGCAGATGGCCATCGCCGACAGCGTGGCGCTCGGCGACACCTACCGCTACCAGATCTGGGCGGAGAGCGGTGAGCTGCTGCTGGCCAACTTCGGCGTCGGCCAGCATGCCATGCTGGCCCGCTTCGGCCAGACCGGCTTCACCACCACGACGATGGACGGCGAGTCCTGGCGCGTCTACAACGAGTTCGACAGCGAGCACCGGCGCCAGATCCAGATCGCAGAACGCGACGAGTCCGCCTTCAACATCTGGAGCGCGGTGGACTGGAAGATCGCACTCATCATGCTGTCTTCGCCGGTGATCGTGCTGTGGCCGGCCTCATGGGTGCTCAACCGGCTGCTCAGGCCGATCGACGCGGTGGCGCGCGCGCTGGAGCGGCGCAGCCCGGACAGCCTGGAGCCGGTGCCCACACGTGCCGTGCCGCGCGAGGTGGCGCCGATGGTGTACGCGCTGAACCGCCTGTTCGAGAGGCTCGACAGTGCCCTGCTGCGGGAGCGCACCTTCACCGGCGTAGCAGCGCACGAGATGCGCACGCCACTGGCGGCCGTGCGCGTGCTGGCGCAGGTGGTACGTTCGGCCGACAGCGTGGTGGAACGCGATGACGCGCTGGACCGCCTGATCGTCGGCACGGACCGCTGCGCCCACCTGCTGGACCAGCTGCTCACGCTGCAGCGGCTGGACGCCGCCGCGGAGCACGATCTCAACGAAACCGTCGACCTGACGGACGTCGTGATGGAGATCGTCGATGCCACGCGCGCCGAGGCCCAGCGCCGCGAGGTGCAGATCTCGGTGCGGCTGGACGGCTCGTCGCTGCGAGGCCACCGCTTCGGCATTCTCACGCTGCTGCGCAACCTCATCTCGAACGCCATTGCCTACACCCCGCGGGGCGGCCGCGTCGAGATCTCGACGGCCCAGGAGGGCGACCGGGTCTGTGTGACCGTCGACGACTCCGGCATCGGCATTCCGCAGCAGGACCGCGAGCGCGCCTTCAGCCGCTTCGAGCGCCTGGGGGCCCGCACCGGCACGGGCGTCGGTCTCGGCCTGTCGATCGTGCAGACCGTGGCCGCCGCGCACAACGGCACGATCAGCCTGGACGAATCGCCGCTGGGCGGGTTGCGGGTCGTGGTGTGCTTCGTGGGCCGATCGATCGGCGACCCCGACGACATGCTCTCGGTGTTCCCCGACGGCAGCAGCATCATGCCCGACACCCTGCCGCTGGACACCCAACCCGCCACCATCGGTGGCGACAGCCGGCCCTGAATCGCGCTTCGCCGATGCCGCGGCGGTACGCGCCGCAGCCCGGGCGAGCCGCGCACGGACTTCAAGCGGTGGGCAGCGCGCTCGAAGACCGCTGCGCCTTGGGGCTCAGGGCTTCTGCGTGAGCAGCCAGGCCAGGATGTCGGCCTTCTCGGCCGGCGTGCAGACGCGGCCCACCACGTCCTTGCAGTTCAGGTCGAAGTGGAAGTCGGTCTTCTTCGCGTCGGTGAAGCGCGCCGGGTTGGCGGCCGGCGCCAAGGGCTTGATCGACTTCTCGGTGACCTGGTCGCGGCCGAGCTTGGTGGGGTTGGTGGTGTGGCAGGAAGCGCAGCTGAAACCCATCTCGCGGCCGAAGTTCTTGTTGAAGAACGCCTGGCCGCGCTCGGGTTGTGCCGGCGCGCCGGCCTTGGCGGTGTAGCCGGCCAGCAGTTCGGCAGGCGTGGCGGCCAGGGCGCTGGCACCGGCGAGCACCATGGCCACGACGGCGATCGCGGTCGGCAGGAATCGGAACAGGCGGGCATCCATGGCGGGTCTCCTCTTGGGTTCTGGCAACACAGCCACAGTGATACGCCCCGTGCCAGGGCCCCGCCTTGCGCAAACGCAAGGTCCTGCCGGCGCCCGGCGTGGCCTGTCCGCCTGGCGGACATGGCCCGCGGCGGCCCGCCGGGCGCCAGCCTCAGCGCGCCCGCCAGCGGGACAGCAGCAGCGCGTTGCTCACCACCGTGACGCTGGACAGCGCCATGGCGGCGCCGGCGATGACGGGGCTCAGCGCGCCGAAGGCCGCCATCGGAATGCCGACGGAGTTGAAGGCAAACGCCCAGAACAGGTTCTGGCGGATCTTGGTCACGGTGCGGCGCGAGATGTCGATGGCCTGCGCCACGCCGCGCACGTCCCCGCGCAGCAGCGTCACGGCGGCGGCGTGCATGGCCACGTCGGTGCCCTGCCCCATGGCGATGCCGAGGTCGGCCGCGGCCAGCGCGGGAGCGTCGTTGAGTCCGTCGCCCACCATCGCCACGCGACGGGACCGGCCCCCGTCAGCCTTCTGCAGCCGGGCCACCAGCGCCGCCTTGTCGGCGGGCAGCACCTCCGCGTGCACCTCGTCGATGCCCACCTCACGCGCCAGGGCTTCGGCGCTGGCGCGCGTGTCGCCCGAGACCAGCACCGTGCGCAGGCCCATCGCGCGCAATTGCGACACGGCTTCGGCAGCGTGCGGTTTGGCGGTGTCGGCGAAGGCCAGCCAGCCCAGCAGCTGCGGTGCGGGCTGCGTCGCCATCAGCCAGGCCACGGTGCGACCACCGGCCTGCGCGTCGGACACGGCCGCACCGGGGTCGGCCCCCGACTCCGCCATCCATCGCGCGCTGCCCAGGCGCAAGCCCATGCCGTTCACTTCACCGACCATGCCGCGCCCCGGCACGGCACGCAGCCGCTGCGCCGGCGGCACGGCCACGCCGGCCTCGGCAGCGGCCGCCAGCACGGCGCGCGCCAGCGGGTGTTCGCTGCCGGCCTGCAGTGCGGCGGCAGCGGCCAGCAGGGCATGCCGGTCGCCTTCCAGTGCCTCGGCCTGCACCAGGCGCGGCCGGCCTTCGGTGAGCGTGCCGGTCTTGTCGAAGGCGACGATGTCGAGACCCTGCGCCACCTCCAGCGCCAGCGCGTCCTGGATGACGATGCCCTGGCGCGCGGCCACACCGGTCCCGGCGATCAGTGCCGCTGGCGTGGCCAGGCCCAGCGCGCAGGGGCAGGCGATCACGAGCACGGCCACGGCGTTGAGCGTGGCGGTGGTCCAGTCGCCCGTGGCCAGGCCCCAGCCCAGCAGCGTGATGAGCGCGATGGCGCCCACCACCGGCACGAACACGGCACTCACGCGATCGGCCAGACGCTGGATCGGCGGCTTGCCGGCCTGCGCCGAAGCCACCAGCCGCACGATGCGCGCGAGCGCGGTCTCGGCACCCACGGCCGTGACGCGCACCTTCAGCAGGCTGGCGCCATTGACGGCGCCGCCGGTCACCCGGTCGCCCACGCCGCGCGGCACGGGCAGGCTCTCGCCGGTGATCAGCGATTCGTCGACCTCGCCTTCGCCTTCGGCCACCGTGCCGTCGGCCGCGAAGCGTTCGCCGGGGCGCACGATGAGCAGGTCGCCCACGGCGAGTTCCTCGCTGGCCACGTCCAGCGCCGCGCCGGCGCGCTCCACCGTGGCACGCGCCGGCCGCAGGGCCTGCAGCGCGCGCAGCGCGGCCGAGGCCTCGCGGCGGGCCCTGGCTTCCAGCCACTTGCCCAGCAGCACCAGCGTGATGACCACGGCCGCGCTCTCGAAATACAGAGCGTGGCCCTGGCCGGCCCACAGCTGCCACAGGCTGAGCCCGAAGGCCGCGCTGGTGCCGGTGGCGACGAGCAGGTCCATGTTGCCGGCGCCGTTGCGCAGGGCGCCCCATCCGGCACGGTAGAAGCGCGCGCCCAGCCAGAACTGCACGGGCGTGGCCAAGGCCAGCTGCCAGGCGCCCGGCAGCATGGCATGCACGCCGAAAGGCATGGCCAGCATCGGCAGCACCAGCGGCGCCGACAGCAGCGCCGCCAACGCCACGCGCGCACCTTCGCCCAGGGCCCGGCGCCGGGCCGGCGCCGCCGCGGCGTCCGCCCTCAGCGTGTAGCCCGCACGCTGCAGCGCCGCGGCCAGCGGCGCGATGTCGGGCGCGTGG
This sequence comes from Rubrivivax sp., assembly GCA_016790395.1. Lineage (GTDB taxonomy): Bacteria > Pseudomonadota > Gammaproteobacteria > Burkholderiales > Burkholderiaceae_C > Rubrivivax. The sequence goes on from JAEUPH010000045.1 coordinate 28,981, forward strand.
CCGGCGAGCACCACGGCGGCGGTTTCGCTGGCGAGGTTGACACGCGCCTGCAGCACGCCGGGCACGGCCTGCAGAGCCTTCTCCACGCGGGCGACGCAGGACGCGCAGCTCATGCCCTCGATGGCCAGCGTCTGCGGCGTCGTCGCCAGGGCGTAGCCGGCCTTGTTCAGCACCGGCGAGAGGCTCAGCGGCTGGAACGCGGGCGCGGCCGTCACCGTCAGCGTCTCGTTGGCCAGGTTCACCGTCGCCGACAGCACGCCCGGTGCCGCGGCTGCCGCCTTCTCGACACGGGCCACGCAGGAAGCGCAGCTCATGCCATCCACCGGCAGGGAGAACGACGTGGGCGGGGGGGTATTGACGGTCATCAAGGGTGGAGGGTGCCGCGATCGCACGGCACAAGGCCCCCATGATAGAAACTCGCACGAAACGCCGACGAGCCCGCCATGCAGACATTCCAGATCCCCAACATGAACTGCGGCCACTGCCTGCGCACCATCACCGAGGCCGTGCAGGCGCTGGACCCCGCCGCGGACGTGCAGGCCGACCTGCCGGCGCACCGCGTGGAGATCGACACCACCGTGCCTCGCGAGCAGCTGGCCGCCAAGCTGGCCGAAGCCGGCTTCGCGCCCGCCTGAAACCCGCAGCCGGCGCGGGCGGCGGGGCCGCGGGTACACTCCCGCCCCCCTCGCGAGACACTCGCGCAAACCCATGGCCGGCATCCACATCACCGACATCGAGGCCGCCATCAACTGGTGGCGCCAGCGCTCGCCGTCGCCCGACGGCATCACGGCCTGCGCCGAGGTGCGCGCGCTGGCCGAGGTGTATGCGCTGATGGTGTACTACCGCGAGCCGCTGGCCGACGAGGCCACGATGCCGAAGCGGGCGAAGGACGCCTGGCTCGCCTGGTACGCCAGCACGCCCGACGCGCCCTGCATCGCCATCTGCTCCACCAGTCAGGGCGACCCGGTGTGCAAGGGCTGCGGCCGCAGCTTCGAGGAAGTGCAGCACTGGACCGCCCTGAGCCCGGCCGCCAAGCGCGAGGTGTGGCGCCGCATCACCCTGGAGAGCACGGCCTGGCGCTTCAACCGCTATGCCGAGCGCGGACTGCGCGCCACCGGCGCGGACCACCCGCCACCGGAGACCTTCGCATCGCTGCCGGAGCGTTGAGCGCCGCGGATCCTCCGCCCGGCGCGGGCTGGACCGACAGCGTGCGGCGCATCGTGCCGCTGGCCTGGCCGGTGGTGGTGGGGCAGATCTCGCTGCTGGCCTTCTCCATCATGGACACCGTGCTGGTGGGCCGCGCCGGCACGGCCGACCTGGCGGCCCTGGCGGTGGGTGGCGCCGCCTTCATCAGCATCTTCGTCGGCTTCATGGGCGTGCTGATGGCGCTGGCGCCGGTGATCGGCCAGCTCTACGGCGCCGGCCGCCACGCCGAGATCGGCCACCAGGTTCACCAGGGCCTGTGGCTGGCGCTGGCACTGTCGGCGCTGGGCAGCACGCTGCTGCTGTTCCCGGCGCCCTTCCTCGCCATGGCGGGCGCCACGCCGGACGTGGAAGGCAAGGTGCGCGGCTACATGGCGGCACTGGCCTTGTCCTTGCCCGCCTCACTGTTGTTCATGGTGTTCCGGGCACTGAACACCGCCGTATCGCGGCCCAAGGCCGTCATGGTGCTGCAGATGGCGGCGCTGGGGGTGAAGCTGCCGCTGACGGTGGCGCTGGTCTTCGGCGCGCCCGCCCTCGGACTGCCGGCGCTGGGCGTGCTGGGCTGTGGCATCGCCACCGCAGTGGCCATGTGGTGCCAGCTGCTGGCCGCGCTCTGGCTGGTGCGGCGCGACCCCTTCTACCGGCCCTTCGGCATCGTGGGCCGTGGGCTGGATCGCCCTGACCGCGCCGCACTCGCCGCCCTGGTGAAGCTGGGCCTGCCGATGGGCGGCTCGATCCTCGTGGAAGTGACCGGCTTCTCGTTCATGGCCATCTTCATCTCGCGCCTGGGTGCCACGCCGGTGGCGGGGCACCAGGTGGCGGTGAACCTGGTCTCGGTGATGTTCATGGTGCCGCTGGGCCTGGCGCAGGCCACCAGCACGCTGGTGGCGCAGAGCGTGGGCGCACTGCGGCCGCACGACGCCCGGCGCCTGGGCTGGCATGGCCTGGCCCTGGGCACCGGCCTCGCGGCGCTGCTGGCTGGCGGCGTGCTGCTGCTGCGCGAACCGCTGCTGGGCCTGTACACGCGTGACCCGCTGGTGGTGGCCGCGGCGCTGCCGCTGATGGCCTGGCTGGTGCCCTTCCACATCGCCGACGCCGCGCAGACCCTGGCCGCCTACGTGCTGCGCGCCTACAAGACCGCCACGGTGCCGATGGTGATCTATGTCGCCGCGCTGTGGGGCGTGGGGCTGGGCGGCGGCTGGGTGCTGGCCTTCAACGTCCCGGGCAACGTGCCGGCGGCGCTGCAGGGTGCGCCGGGCTTCTGGGTCGCCGCCACGGCCGGGCTGGTGCTGGCCGGCTCCGCGCTCACCGCCTTCATGGCCTGGGTCTTCGGGCGTCAACGCCAGGCCTGTATCTGAGGCGGGCCTGCCCGCTCTGTGGGGGCGCGGCGCCGGCGTTCGGCGTGCGCACGTCACAGGAGAACGCCCATGAACCGCCCCCATTCCCCACGTACCGCCCTCACGGGCCTGGCCCTGGCCGCGCTGCTGGCCGCCTGCGGAGGGGGTGACGGACCCGCGGACACGAACTCGAGCGCCGACGGCAACCGCGCCCAGATCCAGAAGAACGGCGGCGACTGCGTGGGCTCCTGCACCGGCGGCGGCGGCACACCGGTGGACGGCACGAACCCCTTGCCCACCAGTGCGCCGGCGCCCGACATCTTGGTGCGCGAGTCCTTCGGTCCCGGCCCGGCCGGCATCCGGCCGAAGGGCGGCAAGGGCGACCTGCGCTCCACCTTCATCGCCACCACGCTGGGGGGCTTCTGGGTGGAGTGGCCCGGCAACAAGAACAACGCCTGGATCACGAACAGCGGCGAAGCCACCTGGAAGTTCACTTCCAGCTCCAACGGCGGCCCCAACCCCAACCCCAACGAGCTGCCGTCGCCGCTGGAAGTGGACCAGGGCTACGGGGTGGTGGCTGGCCAGGTCTTTGCGGATGTCAGCGACGGCACCACGGGCGGTCTGCCCACGGCGCTGCTCCCGGTGGCCTGGCCCACCACCGCCTGGTCGGTGTCCATCGAAGGCACGCTGTGGCAGCACGGCCCCGGCAGCTACATCGCCCTGGGCGTGACGGACAGCAGCCTGACGCTGAACAACCTCGCCACCGCCTCCAAGGTCACGGTGCTCATGCGCTCGCTGGACAACGGCGCCTCCGTGGACTGGGAGCTCTGGAAGGCCGGCACGCCCCGCGTGCTGCTGGGCAGCGGCAAGATGGAGGACCTGGGCCTGAACCAGCTCAAGCTGAGCTACGACCCGGTGGCCAGGCAGTTGTCGGTGCACCTGAACGGCGCGCTGGGCGGCACCTTCCCGATCGACCTCGGCCGCCCGCGCTACGCGGCCTTCGAAGGCATCGGCCTCGTCGACAACTTCGTGGTGCGCAAGCTGAACACCGGCGCGCTGTAGCGCTCAGGCGGCCGGCAGTTCCAGCACGAAGCTGCTGCCGCCACCTTCGCGCGCCTCGCAGCGCACGCGGCCGCCGTGGCGTTCGGCGATCTGGCGCACCAGCGACAGGCCCAGGCCGACGCCGCCGGCCCGCTCGGCATGGCCGGGCAGGCGGAAGAAGGCCTCGAAGATGCGTTCGCGGTAGGCCTCGGGCACGCCGGGGCCGCGGTCGCAGACGCTAAGTTCGGCGCTGCCGTCAGGCCCGCGCTGCACCTGCACCACCAGGTCGCCGCCGCCATAGCGCTGGGCGTTCTCCAGCAAGTTGCGCAGCGCGCGGCGCAGCAGCTTCTCGTCGCCGCTGACCACCAGGTCCTCGCCGTCGGCCGCGGCCTGCACGCGCGCTGCCTCTTCGGCGGCCAGCGCCAGCAGCGGAATCGGCTCGCGGCGCTGCAGGCCCTGGGCGGCATCCAGCCGGCTGGCGGTGAGCACCTCTTCGACCAGCGCGTCCAGCTCGGCGATGTTGGCGTTGATCTCGGCGCGCAGCGCCGGGCGCTGCGCCGGCGCAGCGTCGTCCAGCATCGAAGCCGCCATCTTCAGCCGCGCCAGAGGCGAGCGCAGCTCGTGGCTGGCATTGGCCAGCAGGCTCTGGTGCGAGCGCAGCAGCGCCTCGATGCGCGCCGCGGCGCGGTTGAAGCTGGCGCCCAGCGCGGCCACCTCGTCGTGCCCGTCCTCGGCCACGCGCTGGTGCAGCGCGCCAGCGCCGAAGGCCTCGACGCCCTGCTTCAGCGCCTCGAGCCGGCGCGTCAGCCGGCGCACCACCGGCCAGGCGCCGGCCGCCACCGCCACGAACAGCAGCACCATCAGCAGCACCAAGCCCCAGCCGCCGGTGGGCAGCCCA